>PMCK01000091.1:0-4982 GCA_003154095.1 Myxococcales bacterium
TTCGAAATGACGGCGTCACGGTTCCCCCAGTGCAATTTGGGTCGCCGTTTCCCATCGATCCCGGTGAACATAGGGTTGAAGCGAGCGCTCCGGGCAAGCGCATTCATACCGAAGTCGTCAACGTAACGAAGGGTGTGGGACGAGTCGCAGTACCGCTCCTGACAGATTTGGCGTCCCCACCGCTCACGCCATCAACATCGGCTCCGTCTCCCGCCAACGAGAAATCATTGGGCGCGGCATCTTCCCCTTCGAACGTGGACCCATCGACCACGAAATCATTGGATACCCCGCGTCCGTCCGGAAAAAATCAACGAATCTTGTCGTACGTTTTAGGGGGTGTTGGAATAGTTGGGGTCGGAGTGGGATCCTACTTTGGCCTTGCCGCCATCCACAGTAATTCTCAATCCAAGTCTTACTGTAACGCCAGCAATGCCAGCGATTGTTACGCTACGAGCGTCAGTTTGCACAATGACGCCCTCAACGAAGCAAAGGTTTCCACAATCGCTTTCGTCGCGGGCGGAGCATTGCTGGCTGCGGGCGCCGTGTTCTATTTTACCGCTCCCGATGACAAGTCGAGTTCGCTTCACGCAGGTGTTGGATTATCCCCCAACTCGACAGAACTTAGCCTTGGAGGTGCTTGGTGAAACAGCCAATCCGATGCTTCTTCAGTCAAACGAATTCGTGGGGCGCCTGCGCATTGTTCGCATCCGTCGCGCTCGACCTCGGGTGCGCGAAGATCGCTGGCATTGACAGCGATGTACCGGTTAATCCGAATGGAGCGAACGGGTCTGCATTGTGCAACGAGTATTGCGACACGGTCATGACAAATTGTCCGGATCCCCTCTACGTCTACGCAAGTCGCGATATGTGTATGGGAGTTTGCCACAAGTTGGAAATAGCTGGCAAAGTCGGAAATACGGGCGACCAATCTGGCAATACAATCAACTGCCGACTGTACCAAGCCCTACAGGCGGGAAAGACTGGTGAAAAGACGACTTATTGCCCCGTATCGGGCCCCGGCGGCAACAATATATGTGGATCGAATTGCGAGGATTACTGTACGCTCATGCAACTGACTTGTCCCGACCAATTCAACAATCCGGACTTAACATCTGGTTTCAATGGTTCGTTGTCAATCTGCCTCACAAAGTGTGGGAATCTTCCAGTTCTCGACGGAGGGTTTAATGCTGACCTTCAGGCGGGTAACAATATCGACTGTCGGCTCTATCATGTGAGTGCAGCCAACGCCGATCCCACTGCCCCGGCGACCCACTGCCCGCACGCAGCAGGCGCGAGCCCTTGCGATGGCCCGCCTCCGTGATCAGGCAACCACTCGTGATACACAGCTATCGATCCGGGCCTCAGACAACCAACAAAAGTCGGGGCGAGGACGAGTCTCGCTGGAATATTTCGGGGTCAAGGCGGGCGCAGCTCGCGCTGCAAAATCTCCAAAATGCGCCGTGTGCGGTGCACATCGAACAAATGAGATGCAGCTACTTGATGCAGCGGCGCGCCCCAGCGATTTGCAAGCAACTCGGCGCCCGAGAGCGGAGTAATTTGGTCATACTCGCCGGCAATGACGATAATATTCTTCGCGTCCACTTGCAGTGATCGATCGAGCGGGGAAACACAACGATAAACCTGGTCCAACCGATCCGCGATTGCGTGGCGTTGAACAGCGACGCCGCGACCGTGCAAGCGCATCGGATCGCTCAAGCGGCACAATGGCTTTTCCAGGACATACAAGCC
Organism: Myxococcales bacterium; assembly: GCA_003154095.1. Lineage (GTDB taxonomy): Bacteria > Myxococcota_A > Polyangia > Polyangiales > Polyangiaceae > FEN-1139. The sequence continues at coordinate 1,750 of PMCK01000091.1, forward strand.
GGCGTGAATCGGTACACGACGGGTAGCCAATAACGCTACAAGGTGCGCGCCCAGGCTCGCTCCCCAGACTACGATTGAACCATGACCCAGGTCACGCGCCACCATCAGCAGTTGACCAATAGCGGTTGTAGCCCTTACGAGTTCGACAATGTTACGTGACGGATCGCGGGAGGGGATTCGGTTAGGCGAGCGCTTAAAGAGATTGCCGGTCTGCGCCGGCCAATACGGGATAACGACATCGTAACCAGCCCGATCCAGTTGCTTGATTGGCCAGAGAATACTCGAGCTCAGGTTGGGAAATGGTGTCCAGCCCCTTATCAACATTACCAATGGCCTCGGTAATGCCCGCAAGTACCAATTCGACTTCACTTGCAGGGCTCGCGACGCACCGGGAAACCACGATTGCTCCAGATCAAATGAGGGACCATCCCAGCTGATCGTCAATTCTCGTAAGGCCCCCGATTCTCGTGACCGTGACCCCATCGGTCTCGGAGCAGGCGGCTCGTGAAATAGCGCTTCATCCGTCAGAAATACCTGAGTGCGCTCCTCAGCCAAACGAAGTCGAGGGAACGGCGATTCAGCTGTAAATGCGGGCAATGTGGGGCGAATTGCGAACTCGATGCAAGCGCGGTCGAGTCGCTCGGCAAGCCAGCGAAATGTCATTCAAATGGGCTCCGCTAGCGATGATTGAATCTGGGCGTGTCGCTGCAAACCGACTGCGCACACCGCGCTCAGCAATAGCCCACCGAAAACCAGGCCGAGACCTTGATTGGGTGCTGGATTGTTCGGCAGATGCGTGAATCGCATCGATGCAAGAACTACGACATTGTAAGTTGCGTGGGCAACCATCGGAGCCAAGAGGGTTCGAGTCTTGAGGCGCAAAAAGCCGAATCCTAGGCCCAAAATGAAGGTTGCCATGCCTTGGGCTACATCAACGTGAAATGCACCAAAGGCCAGCGCCTGAAGTCCAAGCACCACCCAGAATGGCCCACCCGAGAGCGCGCCCGTCAGCACGCCACGAAACAGCAATTCTTCGATGAATGCCGGCACGAGCGTGAGTATAAAACCCAATATTAGAAACTCGAAAGTGTTTGCATGCTGAACAATCTCAGTCACAAACCGCGCGTTATCCGGCGATTGTCGCATTGCCTGCGAGATGCGAAACCCTAGGTCATTGGCAACGGGCGCCAACCCCAGCACGAGACCCAGGCTGCTGAGCAACGCGCCCAGTGGCAATTTCGAGCTGACTAGCGCGCGTCGTTTCAATATCGCGTGGCGTCGCATGATCAAGAAGATCAATGCGCCCAATGCGAATTGCACTATCAACGCTCCGCGAGCCAGGCTCAGCGGTGTGTCAACACTTTGCGCTATCGATGTTTGACCGCTTCGCTGCTCGAACAGCAGTACTAACCATTGCGCCAATACCGAGGTACCAAAGGCCGCTAGCGTAACGAAAGCGGCAACTGACCATAGGGGTTTATCCTGGGTGAAGGGGTCGGATTCTTCCAAGGTCCCGGTGAGCATGCCACGTCCACAAAGGTGCCAGCGAAACCCAATGATGTAGCGGCCGACCGATCGGTTGTTTCCACTTAACTGCGGGGTCCGGTGCTTTTCGGTTCCACGCGAAAATTGCTTGGTCGAATTGAACTCGAGCGGTACTAAAATCCTCCCTCATGACAAACGGGCGTCGCAATTGTTCACTCGTTGCGTTGATCCTTGCGACCGTGGGCCTTCTGAATTGTGAAGATTCGAAGCCGGAGAGAAATCCGTTCGATCCGCCACCGAATGCGCCCAAATTGCCGCCGCCAGTGACGCAGCCGCCGAAGATTGAAGGTCCCCCGGAACTTTCCCTCGACGCCTCGGGCCCCAAGGTGGGCTTTTCCCGCATCGTGCTGCAAAAGCCCGAGGACTTCGACAAGCTGCGCAAAGAGGTTCAAGGCGTGCGCGATCAATTCAATGGCAAGGACGTTCACGTCGTTGCTTCGCGCGACACCAACACGCAGTGGGTGGTCGCGATGCTCAAGAATCTCGAAGAAATCGGGGCTACAGGCTTATTTGTTCGTACACCCACGCGTAAGGAATTCAGCGGCGAGCTCGAGTTTCTGTCGCAGCAGAAAGCCGCGAGTCTACCTTCGTGTAGCGTCGTTGCCATCGTTCGCGAAGACCGCGGTACCGCCGTCTGGCGTCTGTCGGGTGGCACCGCGAGCAAGCGCTCGAAGGGCTTTGCCGGCCCGGATCTCTCGATGACCGCAGATACTCTCGAAAGATACTACAAGGGGTGCAAGACGTCCGACACGCTATTCGTGTCCGGAGCGGAGGGGATTGAATGGGGCCTGGTTTATGACCTAGCAGCCTCCGCCAAGAAGCTCGAGAAAGCAAAATACGAGCGATTGGCTTTGCTTTCCGAACCACCTACCGCAGGACGTCCGGTGCGGTTGGTGCATTGAGAACTGCCTCGTGAACGAATCCCGCAATCCGAATTTGCCGCTGCTCGGACGCTATCAACCCATCAGTGAACTAGCCAAGAGTCCGATTGGCGGCCTGGTAATGGCTTTGGACGTCCCCGAATGCCGCGTCGTGGCGCTCCGAAGTCTACCGATTGAGGGCAAGGTCGCCCCTGAAGTATCTGGGCTATTGCTCGAAGCGGGTCGATGGGTAAAAGGTCTGGACGACCCTGCAGTCATGATGCCGCTCGACGTTGGGACGCAAGAGGGCCTGCTGCATGCGGCCTTTTTGTATAGTCTCGCTGAACCGCTGAGGGGCGTACTTCGACTGTCTTCGTTCAAGGGCAGTCCCATGCCTGTCGGCGTCGCGCTGCGTATCGCCTATGATATCGTTCTTGCTGCTAGGGCCGTCGAGGCCTGTGGGGCTTCACCGGCATTGGGCGAGTCACTGTGCGGTGGATTGATACCTGATTCAGTCCTCGTGGGGCAAGATGGTCGGACTCGACTCTGTGACGCGGGGATCGGATCGATCCTGCGACGTACCCACGAATACGGGCAGCACCCGGACCTGCTCGCCTATGCTGCACCCGAACAATTGGATGGCAAAGGCCAGATCGACGGGCGCTCGGACGTATTTACAATCGGCGTATTTCTTTGGGAAATGTTGGCTAACCGCCGCCTATTTTCCGCCCATGATGCGCAGGCTGTCGCGGAGAAAGTTCGCACGTTCGAAGTGCCGCCGCTGGACACTCTGCAACGGGGGGTAGCTGAGCCCACTGCACCAGCTGT
>PMCK01000091.1:5078-17406 GCA_003154095.1 Myxococcales bacterium
TCGAGCTACTGAACCCGACGACTTCGAGGCACTCGACCCGGAAAGCCTCGCACCCGCACCGGATACGGTTAGAAATTCCCCCGACGACTTTCCGATAGATTCGGCAAAATCTGTATCCCCCCCTGCGAAAGGCGCGGCCACCTTTGCAGCTGAGAGTGACGGCGAACGACCGGATTTTCCACGGCTGCCGTCGGTGCCCGTCCCGTCAGCACGCACGAGCAGACCGGCTCCGAGCACCACGTCAAAGTCCCCCTTGGCCGCCGCCATTCCAACGTTGCCTAGTCGGTTTGAGTTGCCCGGGGCGGCGCTGTTCGCGACGCCAGGTTTACCACTCGTAAAGCCGATAATTCGAGCACCAGAGGTGCCACAGCCACATGCGCGGCCACCCGAAGTGCTGCCCGATATCACGGTGGTTGATATCCAAGTCGATGATATCCGAGTTAATCCAGCGGATCCGACGATCCCGGCGCCGCCCGAGATGTCAATTTCCGAGGTTGATGCGGCGATTGAATCAGCGAGACCGCAACCGCGTCGCGAGAAATCCAGAGTCGCTTGGTTGGCAATAGTGAGCCTCATTGCTTTCGCGTTTGCCATCGGCACCGGGATTCGGCGTTGCGCTTCGCACACGAGTCCGAGCGCGATTGCCACCCGAATCGATATCCCGAGCGTGTTGTCCCTATCCGATGCATCGGTGACGGATACGGCGGAGGCCATGGTGGCACAATTGGACCTATCCCAGCCGGATGCGGCCGCGAAAGTCGCGGATGCATCCGTCGCAGCCCTGCCGACCGATGCTGGTGCGCCGTCTGTCTCGGCGACGTCCAAGCCGTCGCCAGCGCCCGTGCGAACTTATGTTCACCGCGCTCAACCACGCAACACTGGAAAAGTGGTCAAGGGTTGGGGCAAGACTACTAAGAGTCGCTAACGAGAGTTACGACTACCAAGTGTTTGCGCGCTTGGTGCGTTGACCCCAATTGACAGCCACATGGGCTGAATCGTGAGCGGCGAATTATATTCCCCGCGCCGCTAACGTTGCTGAAGATCGGGGTATCAGCACCCGACACCGGTAGGACGATCAGCCTGCCTTGACGATGAGGCCGAGTGAGTCCAACCTTTTCGCCAATTAGCCTGAAGGCACGAGATTTGGCAAAACGAGCAACATCAAAGAAACGTCCCGCCGAACAACGGGAGCGTCGCCCCGCGGATCAGGAGGCCGTTGAAAGCGAGGAACCCTCGAGTTCGCAATCCGATGCACCTGATTCCGAAGTTGCCGACGAGCTGGATCCGGACGCAATTATCGAAGCCAGCGGCGAAATCATTGCCGATGACACGGGCTTCGCGCTCGATGACACGCCCCTCGCGGTGCCCACAAATGAGCGCGCGCTGGCACGCGTCGACGCACTGCAGCTCTACATGCAGGAGGTACAGCGTCACCCCCTGCTCACGGCGGAAGAAGAGCATCGACTGGCTGAGAATTATCTCAAGACAGGCGACGTCAATGCCGCTGCGCGTCTTGTGACCGCCAACTTGCGGTTGGTCGTAAAACTCGCATTCGAGTACCGGCGAGCGTACCGCAATATCATGGACTTGATCCAGGAGGGGAACATTGGCTTGATGCAAGCCGTCAAGCGGTACGACCCTTATCGCGGAGTCAAGCTTTCGAGCTACTCGGCCTGGTGGATTCGCGCCTACATATTGAGATTCATTCTGAACAATTGGCGGCTGGTCAAGCTAGGAACCACGCAGGCCCAACGAAAGCTCTTCTTCAACCTGAATAAGGAGAAGGCGCGGCTGGCTGCAATGGGTATCGAACCCACGCACGCTGAAGTAGCCTTGCGCCTCAATGTCGATGAAAAAGACGTAGTCGAAATGGATCGGCGGCTGGCGAGCAGCGATGCCTCGCTCGATGTAAGCGTGGGTGACGCGGAAGGTCGACAGACAACGCGAATGGACTTGCTGCCCGCGGTAGCACCTGGCCCCGATCAGCTCACCGAAGGGTTCGAACTTCAAGTAATGGTCCGGCAACAACTGGACAATTTTCGGACGACACTTTCGGGCAAGGAATTGGTAATTTTCGATAGACGTCTGGTTGCCGAGGACCCGATCACCCTGCAGGAATTGGGGGATGAATTCGGCGTCTCGCGTGAGCGCGTTCGCCAACTCGAAGCGCGCCTGACCGGAAAACTGCGAACGTTTCTTTCCGAAGCACTTGGCGACGCCGTGCAAATTCGTGAGTGAAAGTGGGTTCGGTGTCAGGAGTACTTTACGTCGTTGGAACCCCAATTGGAAACTTGGGTGACATCACCAAACGCGCCGTTGATACGCTCAGCTCCGTAGATCGGGTCGTTGCCGAAGATACACGCCGAACTCGTGCACTGCTCAATCACCTGGGCGTCAAAGGCAAGCCGCTGACTTGCGTGGAAGCGCACACTCCTCTGTCTCGCATGGGAAAGGTGGTCGAGCTACTGCTCGACGGGCAAAACATTGCCCTTGTAACGGATGCGGGCATGCCGGGAATCAGCGATCCCGGGGCGCGCCTGGTGTCGGCAGCGGCTGACGCTGGCGTGAGCATCCAGGTAGTTCCAGGCCCAAGCGCGGTGACGGCAGCGCTAACGCTATCCGGGATCGTCGAGGGACCATTTTATTTTTTGGGCTTTCTCCCGCGGCAAGGCAAACGTCGTCAGTCCGCGATAAAGCGCCTCTTGGAATGCGAGGACCCAGTGGTGCTCTTCGAGTCACCGCAGCGAGTCGTGGCGACGCTGCGCGAATTGGCCCAGTTTCAACCCAATCGGGCAGCGGTCATCTGCCGCGAACTGACCAAGATCCACGAGGAAGTTCGACGCGGGACACTAGCGGCATTGTCCGAAGACGTTGGGGAAACTCGTGGCGAGTTTGTCGTGGTTATCGGTGCAAGAGGCGAAAGCGAACGAGAGGAACCCGAAAGCCCATCCATCACCGATGAATCGCTGCTCGCGAAATTGAATGAAGGTCAGTCACCGCGGACTGTCCTCGATGAAATCGGAGTAAGCGGACGACAACGCCGCGAACTGTATTCGAGATTGCTTGCGTTAGCAGAACAACTGCCTGATTCGTGATCAGTACATGCAGCAACCTGCAACTGCGCCAGAAGTGGTGGCCGACGGACTTAACGGCCCCGAAAAAATGAAACGCCAAAGACGGGGAGGCGCGTCAAGTTCAACCAAGTTCCAACAATTCCACTTCAAATAACAACGTCGCGTTTGGCGGAATCGCGCCGCCTGCGCCGCGAGCGCCGTAACCGAGATCTGGAGGAATCATCAACTGGCGTTTGCCTCCAACTTTCATTGACGCAACGCCTTCGTCCCAGCCGCGAATTACTTGGCCTACGCCAATCTTGAAGGAAAATGGTCGGCCTCGGTCATGCGAGCTATCGAACTTCTTTCCTTTGGCGCCGTTTTCCCAAAGCCAGCCGGTGTAGTGCATGACACAGGTCTGCCCGTTCTTAGGCGAGGCACCTGTGCCCAATCGATCATCTTCGTAACCAAGTCCACTCGAGGTCTGTGTCATAGCCATGTGGGAAACGTACGCCGGCATGCCGACGCGGATCAATGACCCTCCGATCGCCGACCCGCTGGACGTTCGCTTGGCTAATTCCCTGGCCATTGACTCTTGCGGACAGACAATCGATTGCCCCCTGACAAATCCCCTTGTTTCTTCCCGATACCGTCAGCGGGCCAGGGACCCGTTGAACTGAGGATATGACTCCGGTTTGCGGTGGCATTGAGGCTTCAGTTTTTTCGACGGAAGGGGGAGACTTGTCACACTATTGCTGTCGGAGTCTTGGTCGAAGAGAGGCGCAGCACCTCCGTAGCTACGCTGCAATCCTTCACATCTGTTGAATTTTGGTGAGGGATCCAACGACTGGCGCGTGCCGCGGAAACCAAAAGCCGAAGGCGCCGGCCTCTGAAGGTGACATTGCGCGCAAAATCCCCCAAGATGTCCCCGGCCCTAGGATATTCGTTAACCCTATCCTACCGTTCAATAGCGTGACTGAACCCGAATCTGCCCCCATCGCTGGCTCCCGAGTAGGGCGCTACGTAATTATTCGAGAAGTCGCACAGGGGACTTTTGGTCCGCTTTACATTGCAGAGCGAGAAGTTGGGGACGGCGTATTGCATGGACTCGCGCGCGTCGTTTCACTACCGCCCGGCCTTCCTGCAAAAGACGAACAAACCCTGGCCGACGCCATTTGGGACAGTACCAATTTGGCGCACGACTTGGTAATTCGTGTAGCGGACGTCGTTACGGGCAAGAGTTGGCTCACCCTAATCCACGAGCATTCCGAAGGCAGCTTGCTTGAGTTCTTGCAGCGTTGCGCCGAAGAAATAAAGCGTCCGTTTCCGGCGAAAGTGGCGGCGCGCATCGCTCTCGACGTTGTTGAAGGTCTGGAGCAAAGCCGAGACTATTGCGCATCAGCCGGTATACCTTGGCGCGCAGGCAGTGTGGCCCCGGGTTCTTTGTTGCTGGGTCCCGACGGTCGGGTTCGAGCATTGGATGGGCAGATTACCGGCGCGGCATTGCGTGTTGCTGCGCTCAGGGAGCAACCCAGTGCGGCAGCATATGCCGCGCCCGAAATGCTCGACGATACTCGCGAACCCAACGAGCGATCGGATGTATTTTCGATTGGTGTTCTGCTTTGGGAGCTTCTCACGGGCAGAAATCTTTTTGGTGATAAGGCGAACGCGGCCGATCTGGGTCGTACATTCAAGATACCCAAGATTTCCCATTCGCTGCCCGAGGGAACCAAGGTCCCGCAAGGACTGGTCCACGCAGTTCACACCGCGCTCGAGTCAGAGCCACTCAAGCGGCAAGCATCTCTGCGTGAATTGGCCGTTGCAATCGTGATGGGCGTCGAGGAAGTAGCCACATACGCTCAGGTAATAGATTTTACCGACTCGATATTGGAGCCCCGTTCGGACGAGGAGTCACGGCCCGCCGCGGTTCCCGAGCCCGCAGCCTTTCAAGAAATGCCCCCGGCACAAGTCGATTTGCCCGTCGAGCAAACTCCGGTGCCGGTGATGCCACCTGTTCAAGGTGCCGCGGTTGCAGAGGTTCCACTGCTGGACAGACCGCTCGCTCGAGAAGTTCCACTCGTTCAGCAGCCGGAAGTTCCACTCGTTCAACAGCCGGAAGTTCCACTCGTTCAGCAGCCGCAAGTGGCGGCAGCCCCGAGTGACACTCATTCCGAGTCTGTCACCGAGTCACTGCCTCCCCGGCGCGATAAGTTAGACACTTTGCCCGGGCAGGGTGCGCATCGTCCGGCTGAAGTCGAGCTTCGGTCGAGTGTGGCCCCCACTCCGACGCCGGCCGGGATGCGTCCGCAACCCGAAACATTGCCCCAAGACCCGGGGCCACCTGCCACCGTTGATCTGGCTCAAATCATCGCTCAAGCCGCGCCTAGCCCGAGCACGCGGCCGCCAGCGCAACCCTTCCGTCTTGTTTCGGAAGAACCATTCGTCCCTGTCGCAGTGCAGCCAGTCCAAACGGTGAGCGACCCACCCAGCAGCAGCTCGGCGAGCGGCAACGCCGAAGCTCTGCGTCGCGAATCAGCTCGGCCTGCTCCGGCCTTGACTTGGGATGACGCCGGCAGCGCCAATGCGGTGCCAGGTCCGACGAAAAAGCGAACGCTTCAACTCAGCATGGGCACGCTGATTCTCGGGTTTTCCACCACCGTGCTTGCGGTGATTGTCATCATGCTGGCCATGCAGCGTGGGTCCGCCTCAAGAGATGCGCCGCCCGCTTCCAGCGCTGTCGCGCTCGGCTCGGCGCCGCCCAATGTCCCAGGTGCGCAACCGGTGGAAGTTGCCAATCCCGAGAAGCCCACCGCCGAAAATGGCACGCAAACCGACGCCGGCATCGCCGCATCAGCGGGCGCAAAGGCAGATCACCACAAGCGTGCGGCAAAGGATCAAGGCAAGGCGCCCGGCAAGTCTGGTGCGACGGAGGACGAGCCCTCCTCCAGCGACTCGAAAGCAGCGGGACCGTCCCCCAACAAACACTACATTCCAAATGAATTATAGACCACTAGCTCGCACCATCGGGAGTCGGTACGAGTTTTTGGCCACGCCGAGAGATTAATCGCAATGAACCGTAGAGAAAAACTGGCACTTTCGACCACAACTTTACTGTTGAGCTTGCTGTGCTCGAGCGCCGCTCTTGCCGCTGGTGTCTCCGTGATCGACGCCAGCAAGGCCGAGCTCAACGACGCCAAAGGGCCCTACATGGATGGAGTCAAGGCGATGAACGCCAAGCACTACAAGGAAGCGGTAGATAAGTTCCAGGAGTCCTACAACATCGTTGCTAGTCCTAACTCGCGGCTGATGCTCGGCCGCGCGCTGATGAAAGTCAATCGACCCCTCGATGCCTACAAGGAACTCGAAGAGACGGTAGCCCAAGCGACCGAGCTTGCTGGTAGGCAACCCAAATATCAAAAGACGGCCGATGCAGCGCGCAAAGAGCTCGACGATGTAAAGGTGGAGCTTGCCTTCATTACCGTAATTCCTGGTACCGAGGTCAGCATCGGGGGTAGGAAACTTTCAGATGTGGATTGGGGCAAACCCATGCCAGTTACTCCTGGTAGGGTTCTCGTGGAAATCACGGCGACTGACGGCCGTATTCGAAAGAAGAGACTGCGTCTCGAGCCGGGTGTTACACGGGTACTCACTGCCGATTTAACGGCGACTTCGTCCTATTCGGCTGGTTCGCCCACGGAAGAGGCAGCGCCCAAGGAGCCAGAACATCACGAAGAAGCTGCAGCAGCTTCGAGTGGACCTACTTCCGGACTCGATCGCCGAACAGTTGGATATATAAGTGGCGCGGTAGGAATAGTTGGAATTGGAGCTTTCGTCGGTTTCAACGTGGCCGCTAGCTCAACCTTCGGTGACCTCAAGGAAAAATGTAAGGGAAACGTCTGCTCGGCCGCTGCGGTCGACAATGGTGAAGCGAAGGGCAGATACGAAGGTTTTGGTTACGCTGCATTGGGTGTTGGATTAGTGGGCCTAGGCCTCGGCGCGTACTTGGTGTTCACCGATCATACGAGTTTGGGAGCCGCTTCTTCGGAGTCCACTGAATCATCCACGCCTTCGACCTCGTTTCAGGTGGGCCCGGGTTCATTTGCTCTGCGGCGCACGTTCTGATCGGCTTGCGCGACGCCGAAGCGGCAAGCGCAGGGCGGAACCCCGCGCCCGCAAAGGTATCCTAGATCCCCGAATCTGAAGTGCTGTCGGCCTTTTCGAGAATGATGAATTGGACGCGCCGGTTGTTCTGCCGCCCCTCATCGCTCTCGTTGGTGTCGATGGGCTGTTCTTGGCCGAAGCCCTTGGACTCAAGGCGATTCGGGTCGATTCCAGCCGTTGCTAGCCACTTCTTGACGGCAGCGGCGCGCTTATCGCTGAGCGCCTTGTTGTAATTCTTCGTGCCGCGATTGTCCGTATGGCCCTGGACTTGAATGCGCTTGATTTCCTTGTGCTGCGAAAGAATATCCGCCACTGCTTTCAGGACGTCGTCGCTCACGGGGCGCAGAGTCGCCTTGTTCGTGTCAAACTCGATGCGCTCGAGGATCTTGACCTCGCCCGCTACGACGACGGCCTTCGGGCAACCATTCTTCTTAGGATCGTCGTTCGCGGGGCCCGGATCATTTACACAGGCATCAACGTCGTCGGTGATGCCGTCGCCGTCCGTGTCCTTGGGCTTCGGGCAACCATTCTTCTTCGGGTCATCCGAGGCCACTCCCGGCTCGTCCGGGCACGCATCGTCATCGTCGAGGATCGTATCCTTGTCGCGATCTTTGGGCCTGGGGCAACCATTGAGTTTGGGATCGTCATTCGGGACGCCCGCTTCGTCTGGGCAAGCGTCGTCATCGTCGAGGATGCCGTCGCCATCACGATCCTTCGGTTTGGGGCAGCCATTGAGCTTCGGGTCGTCGCTCGCTTCGCCGGGTGTGTCCGGGCACGCATCGACGGCGTCGGCAATGCCGTCACCGTCGCGATCAGTGACCGGCGGGGGCAGCGGCTTCTTGGGCTCGGGGAACCATGCCAATGAGGCTAGAACACGCACGTCGGGTGTGCCGATACCGCGAGTCAGGCCCGGCCCGACGCCGGCGCCCAATTGAAAGTCGCCAACGCGCGCATGCGTTCCTAGAAGTAACTCGGCGGGCGTCGTTGCGCGCTTGAAAAAGCCGTTGCCCGAGTCGCTGATGACGGTCGATGTCGAGAATTCGGGACCAATCACGACGCGCTTGTTTGCGACGCGTATGCCTGCGGAGGCCGCCAATACGAGTTCGGAACCGAAGGGTGCACCGGCAAAATTGTCGGCCAGTAATCGTCCGTTGACGCCGATGAGTGTTGCGTATGTAAACGGTCCGATGTCGCCGGCGACGAGCCAGTGGGGAACCAAGCGTACCTTGCCATCGCTCGCGAACGCATCGCGTGCTCCCGTCGGCAAATGTGCCTGAAGACCAATCGCAGTCGTAAACGCGCTGCCATATTCGCCTAGCAGTCGCACGTCGGCGCCGAGGCGCAGATCACCAAGGGCCGCACCGGTAGTATTGGAGTACAGCACGCCCCCGACACGACCTGAATCACCGCGATTGTCAGCCAAAACCGGCAAGCTGAACGCGAGTCTAAAACGATCGGCGGCAATCACGGCGCCGCCGAGGTGGAAGTACAGCTGGCTCGAGATCGGCGCGCGCACGGCGTCGCCATTGGCATCATAGATAACCAAAGGCCGATGCGCCCAGTCCGCGACGAAACCGAGCGCCAGGCGCCCACGACCCCGCAAGTCGAGGGAGTCGGTTACGAACCATTCGCTGCCCCGCTCGGAGGGCTGGAAGCGATCGATTGCAAATCCCGATGCGGTCTGTGCCGAAGCGCTGGCAGCGATGCACAGGGCAGCCAATGTTCCCGTTACTAATGCAGAATACTTGATCACTGGTTCTCTCGCTCGTTGATGAAATCGTTGGGTTCCTTGAATCTGCTGGGTAAAGTGCGGGATAGACTCTACAAACTTTCGCCCGCTCGCTCCCTTGAGGTGCGGGTTGCGGGAGACTTCGACACCTTCCCGCAACCCACGTTCCGACTAACGCGCACGGCGCCTTCGCCAGAACAGCAGTACACCGGCAATTAGGGTGAGCCATGTGCCCGCTCCGCGATTGCGGCCTGCGACACTGCAACTGCAGCCGCCGCCTTCCACCGAAGTACCGTCGTCGGGACTGCCGATGCCCGTGCCCGTCGAGGTTGCGCCGGCCACTGTCTGCCCGCCAGTTTCAGCGCCGCCGGTCGTTGCTTCTCCACCGGTCTCACTGCCGCCAGCGTCAACGGTGCCACCCGTCTCTGCACTACTCGAGCCTGCGGCGCCGCCGGTATTACTCGAACCCGCAACTGCGCTGCTGCCACCGGTGTTGCTCGAGCCCGCAATCGCGCTGGTGCCGCCGGTGGCGCTNNGTGCCTCCAGTAGCCGATGCACCGCCGGTTACGCCGGTACCGCCGGTGGCCGCTATCGCCGCGGTTCCTCCGGTTGCGATTGCACCACCCGTGGCCGGACTCCCGCCCGTGGCATTGACGCCGCCTGTTGCAAGAGCACCACCCGTGGCGCTGGCGCCTCCCGTTGCAGGAGCGCCACCGGTAGCAAGCGTGCCACCCGTGGAGGTGTCAACACTCGTGGAGGACGCTCCGCCAGTTCCAGTTACCGTGCTGCAAGTGCCAATTACGTCGTTTGTCGAACTGCAGGTTTGACCCGCCGGACAACCATTGCCGCCGATACCCCGGCAGCCCGGGACGCACGTGTGATTCGTGTCACAGACGCTCCCGCTGGTGAGAGAACCGCACTCTGAATCGGCGTAGCACTGCGCCGTATCGTCCGAAGGATCGTTGGGATTGCGCTCGCCGGTATCGATGCGACCGTCGTGATTCGTGTCCTCTCTGCCGTCGAGCATCCCACCGTGATCCGTATCCGGGATCAAGGGCGAGGTCTTGGTTTGCCCCGCGTCGGCGTCGGCAATGCAATGACCGGCTGTGACATCGGTATCGGGATTCGCACAATTGAGCCCCATTTCCGTGCCGTCGAACAGGCCATCGCCGTCGCTGTCCTGGTCGACGACGTCTTTGAGGCCGTCGCGGTCGACGTCGTCGCTTGGGTTGGGTTCGAGTCCGTCAATCACGCCATCGTTGTCTGAGTCTTTATCGTTCGGATTGCTGCCGAGGAACGTTTCGACCTTGTCGGAAAGGCCGTCGCCGTCCGTATCGATGACGGTTGTGTCGTCGCTGGCGTGGCCTTCCGTCGGATCGGTTTCTCCCGTGTCAACGACGCCATTGAGATTCCAGTCCTCCGAGCCGTCGGTCTTGCCGCCGCCATCGGTATCGGCCACGAGCGGGTTGGTCTTCGTTGCACCGAGATCGCCGTCGGCGACGCACCGCTTGGCGGTGAGATCCGTTCCCGTGCCGCCACAACCCAATCCCATTTCAGTGCCGTCGAATAGGCCGTCATTGTCGCTGTCTGGATCGAGTGCGTTGATGAGCCCGTCGCCATCGGTGTCCGTTCCAGGAGCGAGCTCGCTGCCGTCGGGCACGCCGTCATCGTCGCTGTCAGCGTCGTTTGGATTGGTGCCGATCGCCTTTTCCGTCACATCGGTAAGGCCGTCGCCGTCGGTGTCGACGCAACTGGCAGTGCCCGCAGGACATTCGCAGACGTGGGTTGTCGTGTTGCATTCAGGCGCGGTTGCATTGGTGCATTGGGCACTCGTGATACAAGCCACGCAAACACGGGGACTCGAGGATATATCGCAATAGGGCTTTGGTACCGAGCAATCGCTGTCGATACTGCATTCATCGACCGTGACTGTCGTCGGGGGGACTCCATCACCCGTGCCGTTGCCGTCCGTTGGAAACGTGCCCGTCGGAGCACCGAGTTGACCGCCCGCTGCGATGTTAGCCTGATTGTCGATGGTTCCTGACGCACTTGCGTTCAGCGTCACCTGAAATCTGAGTGTAATCGTGGCGCCAATGGCAATCGTGCCACCGGTCGTTGCGTTGGCGCCCGTGCCCAAGCGAACGGTGACAGTGCGCGTCGCGGCATTGTACTCACCGGTGTCGTCGCCGGCTGTGTCGGTCAGTGCGCGCGCGGTCGGCGTGACGAGCGCCAACGACCCTGGCACATACGTGACTTGCGAGGGCAGTACGTCGGTCATTACCGTGCGCACGGAGGCATCATTGCCGCTGTTCGTGGCCGTCACGGTGTACTCGAGCACGTCCCCGGGGCGGAGGGCACCGCCATTGACGTCGCGCACCGTCTTACCGGAGCTCGTAAAGTCGGGCTTAAATGTCGAGATCGACGTGACAAAGGCGCCGAGGACATAGCGGTCCAGCGTGGAGGTTGCGCTGATGGTCGCTGATTGATCCCCTTGATTGACGCGGTTCGTAATGTCAACGACATCGAGATCTACGCCGCCCATGCTTTCGGGCACGCCACTCAAGCGGGGCAGATCTCCCACATTGCTGACACCGACGCCCAAGTTCGAATGAGTCGCATTGAAGAAGTTGTCCGCCGGGTTCAGCGCATCGCTGATGACCGTGCCGTTGACGGAGAATTGATCACCCGTGTACTGATTGTCGCCCTCATAAGCGATAACCCCAAGCTTGGCTGTAAAGCCCGCCAGCGGAACCAAGAAACCATTGATGGTGGCGCTTTGCGACTGACCCGGTCCGACCGGATCGAGCCCATCGAACAATGCCAGATTGCGCGGCGGATCGGCATCGTTCTGGTAGAGAACCACCGCGGCCCAGCCAGCCATCGTCACATTGTTGTTCAACGTGTTTAGAGTCGCGATGGAAGAAACGCCGCTCACGCGAAACGCGCCGGGGCCCGCATTTACCAGTAGATCCGTGATGTCAGCGGTTCCCTGGTACCAGAACTCGCCGTTCGATGCCGGCACGAGGGCCGTCCAATTGGCGTCGGCCGTAACTGCCTGGGTAAACGTCGTTCCCGGTCGTTCGATGAGGGCGGTTGTGTCCGTCGCGCCGCCTGCCGGTTGATACGCTGCCCAGTAGAGCCTCGCATACGTAATGCGTGCGCCGCTGGGAAGAACCAACATTGCCGTACTGCGCGCGTTGGTCATCGTGATGGCGTTCGACGCTAACGCCTGACCTGCCGCGGGCTGATCGGAACGCCAATACACGTCGATGCCAGTGTCGGCCGTATTCGTCACGCCGTTGCAAGCGACCGTTCCGGTGAGCACGGCGGCTGCATTGGCCGCGCAGTCCCAACCGAGCGTGTTGCCGAACATCACGAAGTCGCC
>PMCK01000554.1 GCA_003154095.1 Myxococcales bacterium
CAACAAGCGCAAATTCCAGTTGTCCCCTGCACTGATTGCGCGTTGACCGCCGAGCACGTGGAAACACACGCGCCAAAGTCAAGTTGGACCCTTGAAGTATCGTTCGCACGCGAGAGCCGGCGACGGCAAATTCCGTGGCAGGTGACGGGCTGCCTGCGTTCACCGGCTTTCCGGTTTGGTTAGCTGGCCCGGGCGCTTGCTTTCGCAAGTCTTTGACCCTACACATGCTGGATGGAGAAAGGGAAGCCCGGGCAATGACTGAACTGCCGGTGATCGACGCAGCGGCGTTGCTGTCGGGGCCGCCCTTTGCTTCTCGGCAGGCGCGCGAGCAAGTCGCCGCATTGCTCGCAGGCTGTACCGAGCACGGCTTTTTTTACCTGAAGAACTATGGCGTGACGGAGACCGCGGAGCGTCGCCTGTTCGAGCTCTCGCGCCGGTTCTTTGCCTTACCGCTAAGAGACAAGCTGGCGATCGAGAACGTGCGCTCCGCGCAGTTTCGAGGCTACACGCGCTTAGGTGGGGAGCGCACCCAGGGCGTGCCGGACCAACGGGAGCAACTCGATATTGGCGCCGAGCGGCCGCCGCCCACCGAACCGGCAGATCCACTCTACCTTCGCTTACGTGGCCCCAATCAGTGGCCCAGCCAGATGCCGGAGCTGCGTAGCGCGGTGCTCGCATGGTTGGCAACGCTCGACCGAGTGGCAATGGCCGTCTTGCGTGCGCTGGCAGTGGCGCTCGGACAGAGTCCGTTTTGCTTCGACGCGACGTTCTTGCCGGAGCCCGATTCGCACGTCAAGCTCATCCGCTATCCTGGTACGCCAGTGCCGGAGCTCGGCGTTGGGCCTCACAAGGATTACGGGTTTTTGGCCTTCGTGCTGCAGGATGACCAGGGCGGGCTCGAGGTGCAGGGCCTAAGCGGAGCCTACGCGCCGGCTCCACCGCTGCCGGGCACGCTGGTCGGCAACATCGGCGAGATGTTCGAGGTCGCTAGCGGCGGGCTCTTGCGCGCCACTCAGCACCGCGTGCTCAGCCCACCTGGGCCGCAAGAGCGCTTCTCTTTCGGCCATTTTTTCAGCCCACGGCTCGAAGCCGTCGTCGGGGAGCTCCCGCTGCCGGCCGAGCTCGAAGCTCGACGCCGACGACCGGCGCCGGATCCCGACAACCCGATCTTCGCGGAGTTCGGCAAGAACTCACTACGAGGCTGGGTGCGCAGTCATCCGCGCGTGGCCGAACGGCACTATCCCGGGCTGTCGCTCGCAAGTCCTGGGAGCCCCTGGGCGGCAAGCCGTATATAAGTAG
The DNA here is from genome assembly GCA_003154095.1 of Myxococcales bacterium. Classification (GTDB taxonomy): domain Bacteria; phylum Myxococcota_A; class Polyangia; order Polyangiales; family Polyangiaceae; genus FEN-1139. The sequence continues at coordinate 1,300 of PMCK01000554.1, forward strand.
TTTGCAAACGAGCCGTGGCACGCCACTTGAAGGGAAGTCCAGCCATGGCGCAGCCTCGTGAGTCTCAAGTGGATATTCGTTACCGTTACATCATCGTAGGCGCTGGCGCCGTTGGAGGCACCATCGGTGGCCGACTGGCTCAGGCAGGTCATGACGTGGTGCTGGTCGCGCGTGGGCAGCACCTACAGGCCTTACAAACACACGGGCTCGATCTCGTCGACCCACTCACTAAGCGTCGTTTGCAGATTCCGGCCGTGTCAGGTCCGCATGAACTCGAGCTAACACCACGCGATATCCTCGTGCTTGCTGTAAAATCCCAGGACACGGTGGCTGCACTCGCAGCGTGGTCAGAACGACTGGCAAGTGGTGGCTCAACTGCGGGTGAAATATTGCCTCTGTTCTTGGCGCAAAACGGCGTGGAGAACGAACGCGTCGCTTTGCGTCGGTTTGCCAACGTGTATAGCGTTTGTGTGTGGTTGCCTTCCGTTCATTTGCAGCCGGGCTTGGTAGTCGTGCGCAGCGCACCCATCTCCGGGGTATTCGTGCTCGGGAGATATCCCGGAGGCTCAGATGATATCGCACGCGCGGTTGCGCGTGACCTGAGCGAGTCCGGTTTCGATGCTCATACGAGTAACGACGTCATGCGCTGGAAGTACTCGAAGCTCCTACGCAATCTCACTANNGGAGTACGATAGCAGCGCGGTGCTCGAAGCGGCCACTGCCGAAGCACAAAGCGTACTAAGAGCGGCGGGAATCGATGCAGCGAGCGCCGCCGAAGAAGAGCAATTGCGATCGAGTATCGACCTGAGTCGAGAAGTTCCCGGCCTTGTCGAAGCCGGGTCCTCGTCATGGCAAAGCCTGGTCAAGGGCAGCCGGAGCATCGAAGTCGATTACCTCAACGGTGAGATTGTTCTACTCGGTCGCATCCACGGTATCCGAACACCCATCAACAGCGCGCTACAACGCATCGCGAATGACTTCGCCCATAATGGTGCGGCTCCGCGCAGTTGGTCTATTGAACAGATGCAAAAAGTCATCGACGAAGAGATTCATCGCGCAGCATAACAAGAGATGTTCACCGCCGCACATTGGAGCGCAAGCTGGCGAAGATGCCACTCTAACAGTGAATTGGCAGCTATCGAGCTTTCTTGATTCACAATCGCGGTGGCGCACCTCAGCCGTTGATACGTTGAATTTGTTCTGCTTAAGGTTACCAAGCTCAACCCCGCGTTTCTCATCCTAGGGGCTGGTGTATTGGGATTGCTCGTTTTCGGAAAGTAGGCAAACTTCGCCGCCGCCGATATCTCGCGCGAGTTCGCCTATGCGGCGCAGCGCGCTTTGCATGTTGGCCGCAGTCGTGAAACGATTGCCTTGCACATAAACGAGAAACTCGCTTGTAGCCTTGGTAACTTTCGTCTCCTCGCACTGCTTCACATCGAGCCGGCAAAGAACCTTTTCGTCGTCAGCACATGCATATTCACCCGCCGGCAATGTCACGAGTTCCTTGCCATTTAGCGGCAGATAGCGTTCTGTTCCGGCGGTGACACATAGCCTGGGATCGCCCACGATCTTCGCCGTATCATGGGCGCCCAACGAAAGCGATGATTCGACCGCGACCAGGTTGTAGATGTCAACAGCCGTGTTGATGGTGGGAAGGCGACCATTCACAATAATCGTGCGCATAAGGTTTTCTGCTGGAGAAACGTAACCCGAGTAGCCGAGGCGCTGATAATGTTCGCGGTATCCCGCCAGTATTGGATCTTCTTGCAGATTCCGCGAGCGCACGATATCGACCAACTGTTTTTTTAGTCGCTCCAACGCCGAATTGCGATTCGCAATCCGCATGTTTCTTACGAGAATCGCTTGGGCATCAATCCCAAGGGCGCGCACTTCCGAGCTAACGTAGAATCGCATTCGCTGCCACTGGCCTCGACTCCTTTTTTGTTCTTGAACTCACTGAAGTTCAAGTCGAAAAAGGGGCCAGCATGTCGTCAAGTCGAATTAACGAAGAAGCGACGTTTTCGAAGTGCGGCAAATTGTCGCAGCGTCTCGGATCGACTTGCTGTGGCACAGGCGCTGCAGTAGCTACCCAGTGTTGAAATTGCGCAGTACTGCCCAGGGCGCTGAAACGCCGCTCCGAGGCTGTCGGTCAGCGAGTCATTGTCTGCCGACGTCGGTTGCCCTCGTGTTGCTACTTGGTTGCGCCGGCGAAGGCCCAGCCATCCAAGCAGAGTTCCAGCAGATTACATTTGATCCACTGCCGACAATTGCCGCTGACCAAACATCGGTAGTGGTCTCTGCGCATGCGAGTTCAGGGCTGGCCGTTATCTACAGCAGCCGAACCCGTGACATATGCTCGGTGGACAGCAATTCAGGACTCGTAGCCGGTAAGACATCTGGGACTTGCGTTATTGTCGCCAATCAACCGGGTAATACTGAGTTTGGGCCCGCTTTTCCAGTAACTCAAAATCTCACGTTTCAGTTGGATGATACCCTCACGTTTGTAACGACGCTGTCGCTTAGTTTGTACGACACAACAACGGTGCAGGCAATCGACGCCTCCGGGTCCCCTGTCCACTACGCAACCACGACTCCAGCAGTTTGCTCGATAGATTCGACGACGGGCTTGGTAACTGCGTTGTCGACAGGGACATGCACGGTCGTAGCGTCCGCCGGGACACTTGAATCCGTTCAAAGCGCGACCATCGAACCTCCCGCTTCCGTTGTGACTGCGCCCGGTGTCCCCTCAGGTGTGACAGCCACGTTAGGTGGCACCGCAGCTACTGTCACTGTGTCCGTCGAAACAACGGCGAGCGGTGGAAGTCCCATTACGTCTTACTTCTTGACGTCAATTCCACCTGGCATTGCGACAACCAGCCCTACGCTGCCGATTCTCGTTGCTTGCCCTGCGAACTGTGCCGGCTATGCCTTTTCGGTCGTTGCCACGAATGCGTACGGGGCGAGCCCAGGGTCGCCGCCGGTTGACGTGGTAACAAACTTCAAGATTACAACGACCTTCTACGAACCAGATACTCAACCCAATAATTCAATATTCGTCGGCCATTACACCTTAGACTCGACCACCGGCATAGTGTCGAATCTGCACGGAAAACTCAGTGAGTCGATGACCGGTGGCGATGAGCCTTACCCCAATGACACGATGAATTGGCTAACCCTCGACTATCAACTGTCAACGCTGATGGCTAGCGTGGGTGGCGCTGACGGAACACTGGTAACGACGTTCCTTCTGAACACGACCAATACGTTTTCAAATAACCCAGCCTACGGCGGCACTGATGGTTGGACGCCTGGAACTGGGAAAGGCTGGTATTACGGTCACCCGGGAACCAACCCGGGTAACGCGTACGCCCGAGTCTTCATCAACCTGAAGGACCCGCTTGCGGAGCTGACGCAAGCAGAAATCGATAAATTGGCCTACGCCGATTGTGCACCCGGGGGGATGATGGGCGCAACGTGCATGACGGGCACGAGCGTAGCGGGGTACGGAACCACGGGCACCATGAGTGGCTACCCGATTTCTCAAAACACGGAACAGGAATGAATGCCTGACCGGTGCGCGAGTACGACGCCATGAATTCGTTGAAGTCAAGTTCGCGAACTAGCTCTAGAGTCCATTGCAAACAGCGGTGTCTCGCCTTGTGGTTCCTAGGCGCGTCCAAAGGTGCCTGTGGTGTTACGCTGTTCCTCATCACTTCCTCGACCTTTGCTGCTGAAGTCGTTCAATTGCAGCCAATCAACGTCTATGCTCAGCAGGAATCGGACGACTCGACGGACGTACCCTTGGGGGCAACGACACTCGAGAGCCCAAATCTAGAGTCTGAACGAAACAAAACGGGTGATTCAGCCCGGCTTTTGCTCGAATCACCCACGGTGAGTCTCTATGGCAATGGGGGCATTTCGAGTTTGCCCGTAATCCACGGTTTGGCCGACGATCGCCTCCGTATTCAGGTCGATGGCGCAGAGTTCACGACGGCATGTCCCAACCACATGAACTCGCCGTTGTCGTATATGGATCCCGCCAAGGTTGGCAAAATCACCGTCTTCGCCGGAGTGACGCCCGTGAGCGTTGGGGGTGATAGCATTGGCGGTACGATCCAAGTTGACTCACCACCGCCACAATTCGCAACTGGAGAAGAATCCTACTTGGCCAAAGGGCAGTTGGGATCATTTTATCGTAGCAACGGTGATGCGTTCGGTTATCACTTTCGCGGGAACGTTGCTGGGCGTTGGCTCAGCCTTAGCTACAATGAGTCGAGGTCACAGTCCGACAACTACGTCGCAGGGCGAAGCTTCAAACCCGTAAGTTCGGGGCGTGAGGGCGCACTAGCACTGCCCGGCAATGAAGTGGGTTCTTCCGGCTATGAGGGAGCTTTGGACCGGTCCGTTACAATTGCGGCTCAGCACGCGGGGCACGTCCTGCAGTTAGAACTCGGGCAACAGACCGTAGATTTCGAAGGGTTTCCGAGTCAAAGGATGGACATGACGGCCAACGATAACCGAGTTGCGTTAATGCGCTATCAAGGCCAATTCGCGTGGGGAGAACTGCTCGGGCGGGCAAGCTACCAAATTACCGAACACCAGATGGACATGGGCCCAGACCGCTACTCTTACGGTACCGGGATGCCAATGCATACCAAAGCCAAAACGCGGGCGGCCATGCTGCAAAGCAACGTGTACATTTCGGAAACTGACACCGTGCGGGTGGGAGCCGAGTACCAGTACTACACTCTCTTCGATTGGTGGGACCCGGTCGGCATGTCTGGCAGCATGGCGCCAAACACATTCTGGAACATCGATTACGGTCAGCGATCGAAGTTCGACACGTTCGTCGAGTGGGAAGCGTCGTGGCATCACTCTTGGGTAACGCAGCTCGGGGTTCGACACGAAACGGTGCTAAGTGACGCCGGTCCTGTTCAAGGGTACGACAATTCCTTCGATGATGTCTGGGCCGCAGATGCGGCACGTTTCAACGCGTCGCCGCGACAGCGAACGGATCAGAATTGGGACGCGACCGCGCTGGTGCGTTATTCGCCCAAAACGCAGCTCGAATATACGCTGGGCTTTGCCCGAAAATCACGGTCTCCCAATTTATACCAACGCTACCCTTGGGCGACGAACTCAATGGCCGCACTCATGAATAACCTCGTGGGTGACGGTAACGGTTACGTTGGTAACGTGCACCTGAACCCCGAAGTTGCTAGCACGATAAGCTTGACCGGTTCCTGGCACGATGCGGCACGCGGGCATTGGGAGCTGGTCGCCACGAGCTACTATACCTACGTTCACGATTTCATTGATGCAAAACGCTGCGACATCTCGACTTGTGCTTCGAGCGCGGGCAGCACGCAGGGATTCGTCATTCTTCAGTTCGTGAACCAGACGGCACAGCTTCACGGAATCGACCTAACGGCCAAGTTGCAGCTTGCCAAATCCGCGCGATTCGGAAGCCTCACCGGGGCCACGGCTTTGAGCTATGTTCGTGGGCGGAACGTGTCCACAGGTGACGACCTCTACAACATCATGCCCGCGAATGCGAGGTTGACACTTCTGCATGCAGTGGGCGGTTGGAATTCCGCAGCCGAGATAACTGCCGTTGCCAACAAGAGCCACGTGTCGCAAGTTCGAAATGAAATCCCGACTCCGGGATTCTGGTTACTCAATCTTCGTGGAGGCTACAAATGGGCGCATGCTCGGGTCGATGTTTCGATTGAGAATGTCCTAAACCGCTTCTACTTCGCACCTCTAGGTGGAGCCTATGTCGGGCAGGGCCCATCCATGACAACCAATGGCATCCCATGGGGCGTTGCCGTGCCCGGAAGAGGTCGCTCTCTCGATCTCGCATTCAACTACGAGTTCTAACCATGGCTCGGCTTCTGCCAATTGCGTCGACGTTCACGAAATGTTCACGGAACCTGAAGGCGTGGATTGTGCTTTCTGTCGTGGTTCACGCAGCGCTGTTCCAACTCGTGCCTGCCCCCCAGGATGCCCACTGCAAGAGCGTGGATTATCGACTACCTGTCGAAATTCTGAAAGAGAGCGAAATCACGACTGCGCAGATAGTGACTGACCCGTCACGTCAAAATGTCATGCCAAACCCGGTTCAGACAGTGCACTTTCGTATTCCTGCAGCATACAGGTTGCCCACGAGAGCCCAGGTGCCATCGAGCCCGGTGGTGCAGGCGGACAACGACGTGGCGCAGGACCAATTGCTACTCGATACCACGAGTTCCGCGAATACCACGAATGGGCGAGTGAATACCGAGATGAAGCCCGTGGATCACGTAACGCAAAACGTGGAGCCCAAACGTAGACCCTCGCCACTTGCCGGTTCTCTCTCTCGCGAACAATACCTAAGCAATCTGCGCGCTACGATTGAACAACATCGGGGCTATCCACTCGCGGCGCGACGAAGACATCTTGAAGGTACGGCGGTTCTGCGCTTTTCAGTGTCACGCAACGGCCAGCTATTCAGTATGCAGCTCGTGCGATCGTCAGGTGAAGGCCTGCTCGATACAGCGGCAATGAACGCAGTGCGAGCCGTAGAGAGCTTCCCCGTGGCTCCTGCAGAAGTTTTAGGAGAGCAGTTCACTCTCGAGTTGCCGGTGGTATTCCGCCTAACAAAAGGGACCGCTTCACTCTGAGATGCATTTGGGGCAATTGGCTTCACGTCTTTTGACGCAATACGCACGAGTGCCTTAGTCTCGTCGCAACCGGGACATACGGCAAATTGTCGCAGTGGGCAAGAGTGAGGATGAGACACATCGAGAGACCGCATAGTGCGGCATATTGTCGCAGTGGGCAAAAACGGCCGGCGTCGGCATGTCTGCTGCATTAGTAGACATACGCTGGATTCGGAAACCAGCCGTGATTGGCAATGCAATGAACACTCTGCGGCACATCGTTGTGCTACCCGTTGGTAGCACAAGCTCTATCTTCGAACTACCGATCAGTGACTTTCAGAATCGGAATGTGTCGAGCGGCACCCGTGATTGGTAACGGTCGAGCCGTGACATGGCACAGGGCCCACGAAGCCATCTGAATAAGACTCGGATCACCAAGGAGCGACACATGAGGAAAACGAATCTAATTCTCGCAGTAACAGTTGGTACACTATTATTCGCTTGCAGCCAGGATGATACCGACTCGAACGCTGCTCTGCCTTCGACAGGCGGCACGAGTGCAAATACTTCTGGAGGTAAGAGTTCGGCTACTGGCGGTGCGTCTACGACAACGGGCGGCACGAGTGCCGTCACCAATGGGGGTAGCTCTGGAGGCGCGGGCGGAAGCCTCACGGGTGGAACTAGCGCTACGGCTGGAACGCTAGCCATGACTACTGGGGGCGCCACGACAATTGCAACGGCGGCTGGCTCGAGTTCCGTCACTGGCGGAAGTTCCACGAGCGGTGGCGTCTACGCGGGAGGAAGTAACCCTGGGGCAACCGGAGGTGCGGGTGGCTCAAGTGCCACCGGCGGCTCGCGAGCAACCGGAGGTTCATATGCTACCGGAACGACAGCTGGCACGAGTTCGATTGCTGGAGGCGGCAGCACCGCAAAAGGCGGGTCGAGTGCGGGTGGAAGCAGCTCAGGTGCCACCGGCGGCTCGGGCGGCATACAAACAACGATCACCGGCGGCGCAACAGCGGCAGGCGGCACGAACTCTATCAGCAATGGAGGAACCTACACGACTGGCGGNNTGGGTGGCGCTAGTGCGACAACGCTTGGGCTCAGCGTAGCCCCGGGCAGCTCGGGAACCGCGACTGTAAATGTCACACTCAGTGGCTCGACGGACAGCATTACCAAGATCTCAGTATCCGTCAACCCCGACAATGTCACTGCAGCCGCCAATGCTGCATCCGTGGAGGTCTCTGGACTGCTTGCCAATTCCCCCCATTCGTTTACGGTTACGGTCACCACAGGTTCGGGTGGATCTGTTTCCTCAACGTCCCACCCGCTCGCATTCTACGACATCCTTGAGACGTTCAGCGAACCCGAATGTATGCAGGACACAGTCTTTACCGGGTCCTTCACGTTCGATATGACGGATAAAACAGTCTCGAATCTCAGCGGCACTCTCACGGAATGTATGTACGACGGGCCACCAACGGTGCAACTGGAGAATCAACTTTCCGCAGTATCGACGTTGCTTGACGGTACAAGGGGTTGGCTCGCCGCGACCTTTGCGGTGACGACGACAGCAACATTCGCGGACGGAAGTTGGGCCCCGGGAGGGATCAAGACCTATGGCAACGACAATGCCTATGCCCTCGTCTTCGTTCCCGCAGGCGACCCAGCGCAGAGCCTGACGTCAGCCCAAATCGATTGGCTTGCTTACGCGGATTGCACACCAGATGGCCTCATGGGCACGGCTTGCATGACGGGCACTACGGTCGCGGCCTATGGACGAGTCGGATCGATGAACGGTTACCCCACAGCACAGATCACGACGGAACGGTGAGTCGCAGACGGGAGCGGCACGAACCCTCGAGTTGCCCCCGCGGCACCGTTCGGTTGCACGAAGACCGCGTACACAAATCGAGACGCGGGCAAGGAGAAAGAGACAATCACAAACAGGATTAAATGGAATTGGCGAGCGCTGCTATTTGCAGTTCTCGCATTGACGATGATCACGTCTTGCGTAAGCAATCGTGGGACACCCGAAGATACGGGGAGCGCCAAAGTGGTTGTGCAAGCCCTTTCGCCTCTTGATGCCTATTCGGTGACCGTTGCGGTTTCGGGAGGCAATTTACCAAGCCCGCGGACAGTGGGAAGTCGATTCGGAATTGCTTCCGTACCAGCATATCATACAAGCGCATGTGCCCTAAACTCAGATACAAGACCTCATGACCACCTATCACCATTTGCAACAATTCATGAAGAAGATCGTTCACTGCACACGGCGGCCGGCAGCGAATGCCGCTGCCCAGAAATTCTCGCTAATTTGTCTGCTCGCGGTAGCTTCTTGCAACACGAGCCAAGCCCAACCCGAACACGCCAACCGAGCGGCCAACGCGAGCCAGTTGAGCGCCGCGGCCCAAGCAGACAAACTTGAGGTACCGACCGAGGGCAAAGAATTCAAACCACCGGTACGCCCTGATCAGTTGCCCACGGGAGCGTGGTATTGCGACATGGGGCTAGTGCATTGGGCGCAACTGAAAGAAGGCAATCGCCAATGTCCGCTGTGCAAGATGGAGTTAAAACAAAAGAAGTAGTGGTATTTGCTGCGGGCGGGTCAGTGTTAGGAGTGTCATGATCAAGAATACGGACGAAAATCCAACGTCCGCGACAATTTGCCGCCTGCGACAAAAGGTTCGTGAGACGACCCGTGATATATCGCGGGCTCGACTATGAACGCCCTTCAAATCATTAGAAGCTGCTCGATCCATGTCCTCAACGAGCGGAATATTCTCAAGTTTGGGTTAGACTGGGCGAATTCACATGACAATGCCTTTCTGAAGCAAACAAGAGTAAGGGCCGCTGCACTTGCGGTGCGCAGCGCATGTCGCTAGACTCGCAACATGCTCCGTTCAACTCTATTCGCGATTGCTGTCAGTACCATTCAACTTTCCGCGTGTGGAGGTGCCACGAATCCGTCGCCCGCGGCGTCGCCGTCGGGCTTGGCCGCCCCCGCGGCGGAACTCAAGAAGCCCGGTGAAGCCAAGATCGGCGACAGGACCGGGTGCCCCGTTGGGGGCCAGGAGTTCATCGTCACCGACACCTCGCCGAAATTGGAATACGAGGGCAAGACATACTTTTTCTGTTGCGCGTCTTGCGTCGACACTTTCAAGGCTGATCCGAAAAAGTATTTGGCGACGACCCACGACGCTAGCTGACACAGTTTGGTTCCCCTTCGGATAATTTGCCGCATGCTCGAGCAGGTGAACCAGTGCGCTCGAGATCGCGTGCCGGTGGGAGCTGGTGTTTTCGGTCGACTCCGCTTCTGCCTTCGCCGGGCCCACAAATAGTGCGCTTTCTCTTCCTCGGTGCCTTCATTTACCGCCAATGAATGAGCCGGCGCTCAAGCGCTATTTGTTTTGGGGGAACTTAGCGAGTTTTCTCTGCAGCGTGCGACGATGCACTCCTAGCAAGCGTGCGGTCTGGCAAACATTCCCATCGCATTCGACGAGAACTCGATTGATGTGCTCCCACTCGGCACGGGCAAGCGTTGGCACCTGATTTGGAGGCTCTTTGGTAGCCGCGACGTAATCAAAATCATTATTCAGTGCGAAGAGAATCTCGTCCACGCTGGCGGGCTTCTGCAGAAATCCTTTGGCGCCTAAGCGAACCGCTTCTAGCGCTACGGCGATGCTCCCATATGCGGTCAGCATCAAGACGCGCGTCTCAGAGTCCAAGTCGAGCAGCCATTGCGTCAACGATAACCCAGACCGGCCCGGCATTCGCAGATCCACAATGGCGTATTCAGGGCTTTCCACCTTGGCCAGAAGCAGCGCCTCCTCGGCATTGGTTGCGCACCAGACATCGTGCTGTCGCTTGCGCAGTGCCATCGCCAAGCGAGTGCGAAAGACATCGTCGTCATCAACGAGCAGAATGGTGCGTGATTCTGATTCGTTTGTCATGCGGGTGCCCGGAGTGGTAGGTGCATCGCAACTCTAGTACCAGTTCCGGGTTTCGATTCGATATGAAGTGCTCCCCCCAAGTGCTGGACCAACGAGCGTGCAATGAACAGACCGAGCCCCATACCTTGACCCACTTCACGTGTCGTGAAGAACGGCTCGCCCAATCGATCTTGAATTTCAACCGGGATTCCTGCTCCAGAGTCGTGAATCTCGAATTGAACCTTGCCTTGCTCTCGCCGAATATGACACGTAACGATGCCTTGCACAGGAGAAGCCTGGACTGCGTTGCGCAGTACCTGATTGACCGCTTGTAGGACAGCATGTGTCGGCCATCGAACGCTAAGCTGTGGATCGTCGCAGGTCACTTGGATTCTGGCGGCGCTCTTCGCAAATTGTTTCTGCAACAAGTTGACGATATCTTCGAGGGTTATTGACGTCGGTGCTTCTCCCATGAGTTCGCCGGCACCCAGCGCTAAACACCGGATCGCCTGCTGCGCACGGTCGACTTCGGATAGGACAAGTTGGCAGTCGGGAAGCAGTTCGTCCGTGCTGGCGCCGTCCTTGATGGCTGATTGCATCTCTGAAGCGGCGATCTTGATTGTTCCGAGCGGGTTGCCAATCTCGTGGGCGGCCCCAGCGGCCAAAGTGGCAAGGCCGAGCAACCTCACCGTCCGGTGGTGTTCGTCGCGGACCCGACGTAGGGTGGTCGAAAGGCGTGTGACGAAGAATGCACTAGTTATTGCGGTTGCGGCAAAGGCCAACCACATTCCCTGTAGATGCACTGAAAATGCCCCAGCACAATTCATGTGACCGCCGAGCTGGGGTGGCAGTGGGACATTGACGAAGAAGAGTAACCCAAATCCCGCCACAGACAATGCAGCGATGGCGATTGTCAACAAGGGGCCGGCTAGCATGGCCGCCAGAACGACGTGCACGGTATACAAGACAGAAAACGGATTGGACGCCCCACCCGAAAGCGCCAATAGCGCCGTGAGTAAGGCAACATCGAGAACACTAATTGCGCCAAACCAGCGATGTGGACTGGGCGATCGAGCCTCAAACAAAGTCACCGCAACGTTGCTCAGCGCCACGACGCCAATGACGCCCAACATCGGAACTATTGGTAATCGAGGATCGAGGAAGAAGCGCACGCTGCCAACTACGACAAGCTGAGACGCGACGGCAATCCAGCGAAGACGAACGAGCAAGCGAATCGAACTTGCGTCATTGGGCCAGACTAGCGAGGGGGTTGGGTTCATGGGATGACCAGGTATAGCGCACTGAATGGTTCAGCACAGGCATGCCTAGGGGTGCGACGATTTGCCGCACCCGCGCCGAGGAATCCCATCATCGCGAAGATTCAGTGCAGGGACATCGGAATGGTGGGTGACAACATCACATGACTTTCCGCGCCGCCACAACAAATGAATAGAAAGGCAATGTCCGGATTGCGGTCGTCGCCATTGAAGCTGGCGGTACGACTTCTTACAGTGGCCCAACCCATTTGCTGGTGAGCTCCTCAGCTAGCGCTAGACCACCGCGGTACCCAGCATAGCTTCGGTCGAGGATGAGTCGATCATACGACGGAAATGCGATCGAATGATGCATCGCTCCATATTCTTCACCCGCAATGATTTTCTCAAGTGAGCTCGCCAGCAGGAACAGGAAGTTCCGGTTCTTGAGCTTCTGACGGATCCGATGCGCGTCGGCTTCGAATACTACCTCGGGCTTGTTCACGATTTCGAGCCCTTCGGTGAGCTCGTGAATGATGCTTGCCCGAGACGATTCGGGCGGATCATCAGAGAGTATGACGATGTCCGGAATGTATGCAACTTCATTTGCCAGGTACTGAGTCACGCCAATCGCCGTGGGACTATCGGCGACTACGGCGAAATAGGCGTGGGGCAATCCAAGAATCAGTCCGTCACCAAAGTACTCCGCAAATCGGTAGGCGTGTCGTTCTTCTTCCGCAATGACACGATCGACATACGCCTGATCGAGCGAGAGGGCTGCTGCGACGTCGCGAACTAGGCGTGAAGTCTGCTTGGGTCCAACGGGCAGCTGAGGGTGCGATTGCCAGGGTGTCCCGAAGCGCTGCTCAAGCTTTGCGGCTGCTCGATGACCATTCCAGGGCGATAAGACCACGTTGAGTTCCGCGGCAGGTAGCCGCCGAAGGTTGTCAACGCCTCCAAATTCGGTAAATATGATATTGGCATCCACGCCAATCTTCACGAATAGTGCCTTCAATACCGCAAGGTTGCCTTTCCAAAATAAATGCTGGAATGGGACGATTCCGAGCAAATTTATTGTGCCTTTCTTCACGGGCTGCGCCTCGAGATACTGATCCGCGACGGCCTCGAGAAACAGCTCGTACCCTTGATACGAGGTTCCGCCGAATCCCGGTGCTTTCACATGAACGACGGAAGACTTGTCCTTGAACTCTCGAACGACTGCATCCGTGTCGTCACCGATGAGGGAGGGTACGCAACCCGATACCACCGCAAAAAGATCGCCTTTTACGAGCTCCGTAGTTGATTTGATCAGATTGCGCAGCTTCGGCTCACCACCAAACACGACGTGTTCTTCGACCAGGCAACTGCACGGCGTTCCTGTTCCGCCTAGTGCACCACCGGCATTTTCTCCGCTAGCATATGTCAAACCGAATTGGTGTCCAAGGCCGCACCCAGCCCCCGAGTGAAGAATCGGAACCACGCCGTAGACGCCGAGAGCGGTCGTGAGCGCACCACCGAGTGCACAGGACCACCGGGGTGCTTCGAGGACGTCTAGATACTTCTTTCCGCGGTCCTCGGCTGCGGTTATCACGGCGCTCATT
>PMCK01000463.1 GCA_003154095.1 Myxococcales bacterium
ACAAGATGTCGCTCGAGTAGTTCTAGAGCACATGACTCGACTCGATGGCCAGCTAATACATCGAGTTACACCCTTACAGATCGAGGCGATCGCCCAAGCTGCGACTCTGCTCATGAAACGCTTTGAACTCGATGTTCCCGAGGTCTTTGCCGCCACATCGCGAGAGCAAACGCTTCGTCAATATGCCACCGTATTTGGGCTGACCGCGCCGCCCAGACTCGAACTCGAGCGACGGCTGAGCGACTCCCAGCTGCTGGCAGCGATCGAGCGTTGTGTTGCCGATAGGCCGANNGGCCCACCATCGCATCAAAATGTCATGGCTCACAATTCGCATCGCGGCTGGCCTACCAAGCAGTGCCGAGCTGGTTCAAAACGTGGTCAATGATGCGATTTGCTGGAGGACTTCGGCCTCGAGTAAAGGACTCATCGCCAGGCTAAAACGACTAGGAATTGGCATTGAGCAGGCGCCTCGGGCGAGAATCCTACCGCGACGGACTGAAACGGTATGACGTCAAATTCTCCGAAGCAATTGCTGAGCGAGTGGAACCTTAGGGCCAAGCACCACTTCGGGCAGAATTTCATCAGCAATTTGGAGCTTTCGGAGAAGATTGCCGAGCGCGCAGTCCAGGGCCAGGGCGGCACGGTGATTGAAATTGGTGCGGGCCTCGGAGCGCTTACCGCACCATTGTTGACTCGCGCAAACAAAGTCGTGGCAATTGAGAGAGATCGGGACCTTGTGCCATTTTTGCACGGAAAATTCGAACAATATATCCATGACGGTCGATTGGTAGTTCTTGAAGAAGACGCCAAGGCCACCGATTATCTCCGACAATTTGGCATCGGCCCCGCACCATTTATCCTCGCCGGCAATTTGCCTTATCAGATCACCGGCCCTTTGTTGCGCAGGGCCGTCGAACTAGCCAGCGTCATCGAACGGGCCGTCTTAATGGTGCAATTGGAAGTGGCGGACCGCTTATGCGCCAGCCCGGGCAGTCGCTCATACGGCGCGCTCAGTGTCTTCGCACAGGCATGTTTTTCGGTGCAGCGCGTATCCGTCGTCAAGAGAGGCGCATTTTATCCACAACCCAACGTAGATTCGGCAATCATCGAGTTGAACCCGCTTCATCCCTTCGTCTCCGAAGAGTCGCCGCTTTTTCGCGAGATCGTTCAGTTGGCGTTTAGATACAGACGTAAGATTCTGCGCAACGCCTGGAGCGGTCTCACTCTCGCTGCCGTTTCTGATCTAGAGTCCGCCGCGGCCCGTTCGGAGATTGATTTGGACGCCCGCGGGGAGACTCTAAGTGTCCATCACTTTGCACGGCTGGCCAAGGAGCTTGCGTCGTGATCGGGCAAAGCCCTACAACCATCTGTGCATTGACTTGTTTCTGTCTGCAACTTGGCTGCGATCGAGAAATTTCGTCATCGGATCTGCCGGTTAAGGCGCAGGCTGGGATCTTCTTTGGAGGTCAGGTTCAAAATCGCTCCGAATGGCCTCTTATTCTCGACAAGTCCCGCCAGACCCAGGGATTTCGCCTCGAGTTCAGGCAGGCCCTCAAGGAGTCGGCGCAAATAAACTGGGAAGTAGTTCATCCTCCTGTCCTCACCAAGAGGCATGGCTCCGCTTCGGGAGATCCAATGTCATCCACATTTACCGTCACAGTTCCGGCCGGCACAGAGCGGTTCGATCAATTGATTCCATTTTCCGACAATGACCGCCCGGGTGAATGGAANNAACGACGATTCGTAACATTGCCGTACAGGGGCCCACTCCTCGTATGTTCAATCTTCGTCCGCCGAGCTCTCATCGCCTACATAGTCGGGGTGGGCAGCGGTTTGGAACTCATGCACCGTGTGAATCGTGGGAGGAGGAGCCTCGCCACACAATTCGAGGCGAGTCGCGGCCCAACGTTCTCGTGTAATCAACACGCCATGCTCTGGGCTGCCCAACGGGCCCGAGAAGCTCATCAAGGCGTCGTCGGCCTCGGAAAGCTCCTGTCGCGCACCGTTCAGGTCAACGTCCTCTGCGCGGCAAAAGAAACCCGTCAACAACAACGCGCGATCATTGGCGACTTCGACGAAGCCGGGACCTACCGCAACTTGCTGTTGCTCGGTACCTTGGCGGTATGTGACGATACCCGTCCGCAGCGCTGCAATGAGGGGCCGATGCCCGGCAAGTACGCCGAAATCGCCGTCGACGCTGGGTGCGGTGAGTTCGTCGACATTTGTCCGCAGGACCGCGCCTTCCGGGGTAATGATTTGAAGCTCGATAGGAGAATTGTCAGACATTGGCTGGAAATCTCCACTCAGCTGGGCGTACGCAGTTGTTGTGCCTTTGCCTTTACTTCATCAATGTTGCCAACCATGTAGAAAGCTTGCTCGGGCAGGTCGTCAAGAGCACCGGAGAGAATTTCCTTGAAGCCGACAATGGTCTCTTTTAGCGGAACATACTTACCCTTGTGACCAGTAAATTGTTCAGCCACGAAGAACGGCTGCGAAAGAAACCTTTGGATTTTTCGCGCGCGTGACACGACTAATTTATCGTCCTCGCTCAACTCGTCCATACCCAGAATCGCAATGATGTCTTGCAAGTCCTTGTACTTTTGCAACGTTCCTTGAACACCGCGAGCCACCTGATAGTGCTCCTCGCCAACGATGTTGGGGTCGAGCATCGTGCTGGTCGAATCCAGAGGGTCAACCGCTGGGTAAATGCCCTGTTCCACGATTGCTCTCGAAAGCACGGTCGTTGCATCAAGATGAGCAAATGTGGTCGCTGGCGCGGGGTCGGTCAGATCGTCGGCGGGCACGTAAATCGCCTGAACGCTAGTAATCGAGCCCTTGGTGGTTGAAGTGATGCGTTCCTGAAGTGCACCCATTTCAGTGGCCAGCGTGGGTTGGTACCCAACCGCGCTCGGCATCCGACCGAGCAGCGCTGACACTTCGCTCCCCGCTTGAGTGAAGCGAAAGATATTGTCAACGAAGAGCAATACGTCCTGTCCCTCTTCATCCCGGAAATATTCCGCCACCGTCAGTGCGGACAGTGCCACGCGTGCGCGTGCTCCCGGGGGCTCATTCATTTGCCCGAATATCAGCGCCGTCTTCGAGATAACAGGCTCACCCGTCTCGAGCTTGGACTCGGTCATGTCAAGGTACAAGTCATTGCCTTCGCGAGTGCGCTCACCCACGCCGGCAAAACAGCTTATGCCACCGTGAGCCTTGGCCACGTTGTTGATCAGCTCCATGATAATGACGGTCTTGCCGACGCCAGCGCCGCCGAATAGGCCGATTTTACCGCCCTTTCTGTAGGGCGCCAACAAGTCAACGACTTTGATGCCGGTTTCGAATACCTCCACCCGCGTGCTTTGCTCGACGAAGGCAGGCGCAGGCCGATGAATTGGCATCCGCCGATCGGTGATAACCGGGCCCTTTTCGTCGACGGGTTTGCCGACCACGTTGAGGATTCGCCCCAACGTCGCTTTGCCCACCGGCATGCTAATCGAAGAGCCTGAGTCGGTAACGGGCGCACCTCGCACCAAACCATCGGTTGAATCCATGGCAACGGTTCGCACCACGGAATCACCCAAGTGTTGAGCAACCTCGAGTACGAGATTGTCCTTTTCACTTGAAATACTCGGATTCGAAACGGTCAAGGCATTGAGTATTTTAGGAAGCTGGTTAGGCGGAAATTCGACGTCAACGACCGGACCAATTACTTGAGTAATTTTCCCAACTGCAGCGCCTCCGGAAGATGGTGAAATTGGGGACTGTTGAATTCCGGAAAGATTTGTGGATTGAGTCATCTGCCCTCTCGGGTAACGCTAGACACCGTTGTATACCGGTTGTTCGCGTCTACCACGGGGCCGATTCGCTGCCAACGGCCACTTTGTTCTTCAAGCGCCGGCTGGATGCCATTCAGGCAAGCGCCTTGGGCCACCCCCGCGGCCGAAACACGCGAGCAGTGGGGCACAAGGAGTCAACGCGACCTTGGCGTAATGCAGAATTGGAGTAAGCCTCTGCGACCGTGCTCGGGCAAGACACGATTGAGCGAGTCCGTCGCCAAACTTCGTTGGTCGCTGTGGTCCAGCAGGTGGTCCGGCTTCAGCGTCGAGGACGCAGTTTTGTCGGCCTGTGTCCCTTCCACAAGGAAAAAACCCCGAGTTTTCACGTAAACGACGAGCGTGGCTTCTACCATTGCTTCGGCTGCAAAGCCTCGGGGGACGCGATTCGATTCGTGCAAGAAATGCAGGGGCTTACGTTTGCCGACGCAATTCGTGAGTTGGCGGACAGAGCAGGTATCGAAGTTGTAGAAGAGCACGCGGCTGAAGACAGTCGCGTCCGCGCCGAATCGCGTCGTCGAACGGTCGAGCTTTACGAAGTTGGAAATGCGGCCGCGGCATTTTTCGAGAAGGCTCTACGCGAGCATCCATTGCGCAACGTAGCCATGGCTGAGTTGTCCCGACGTGGCCTCGTAGCCAACAGTCCAACGGACACAATAGCGGACGCCCTGCAATCTTTTCGTGTCGGATACGCTCCGTACGGCTGGGACGAACTCTTGCTACATCTTCGAACACTGGGCTTTTCGATGCAAGCCGCTGAGAATGTGGGCTTGATAGTTCCACGCAAGTCGAGCAGTGGACACTACGACCGATTTCGTCATCGATTGATGTTCACGGTCATGGACTTGCAAGGCCGCGTAGTTGCGTTCAGCGGCCGAACCTTGCCGGAACCTGAACCGGACGAGCTAAAAAAGCTGGGGCTGACCGGGCCTACGGAATCCGATTCGGCGAGTGCCAAAGCCAAATACGTGAACAGCCCGGAGTCCTCCATCTACAAAAAGCGCGAGACTTTGTTTGGACTATATCAGGCGCGTCAGTCGCTGCGCGAACTCGGCAAAGCCATTTTGGTCGAGGGCAATTTCGATGTTGTCAGTTTGCATGCGCGGGGCTTGCGTAACGTTATAGCCCCCCTTGGAACTGCTTTTACATCCGAGCAGGCCAAGTTACTGCGTCGATTGGCTCCAGAAGTAACATTGATGTTTGACGGAGATTCGGCGGGGCGAAGGGCCGTACTCGCGGCTCGAGAAGCCGTTCGAAGTGCGGGCCTGAATTGTCGCGTCGCCAGTTTGCCCGACGGAATCGATCCTGATGAACTGATCCGAAAGGCTGTGCCCGACGGAATACGGCACGCCATCGATTCAAGTCCAGAAATACTCAGATACCTCATCGACACTTGTCTCGATAGCGGATTTTCTAAGGACGACCCACTTACCCGTGCCGCAAAAATCAAAGAAGTCGCCGAACTGATTGCCTCGGAAACCAGCCCCGAATCACGCGCGCTGGCGGAGAACTATGCCGATACGGTAGCGGCTCGGCTGAACATTTCGGACGCTCCCACGTTTCAGGTATTGCAGAGGCGCATTCGACAGGCGGTCTCCTTGCCAGCGGCAGCTCCACGTCCTGTCGGCTCGAGCGGCCAACAGGCCCGTAGTCCGAATCGAGGAGATGCCGTTGCGTTGGACATGCTCGGCTGTATTCTGGATTGGCCGGAATTGTTGCACGACGCCGAAGTCGAAGTCGCGTTGAGCCTCACCGAAGGCGACATTGCATTGACCATAGCGCTGGCGCGTCGCACCTTTTTAGGCCAAAAAGCCGAGTCTGTGGAAGAATTCCTTGCGAAGATACCTGGGTCGATCCATGCATTCGCGGCCAGTCGACTAGCGGCACCCAGGCATAACCGGCTCGAGGACGCAAGAACAGTGCTTTTGAAAAATGTGAGCAAATTGAGGCGCCTCGAGCAACACCGACGTAGGCCAGAAGACATCGAAGCGCTCCAGCGCGCGGCAGCGTCCGGCGACATCGAAGAGGAAAACGCGTTGTTGCGAAAACACGCGGAACTGGCACGGGAACGACGACACGGCGTGGGAGAGAGGTAGCGGTGGGAGCAAAAAAGCCTGAAAGCGGGAACAAGCGCACTGGAACAGCACCCTTGCCAAAAGCATCGGGCGCGGCCAAGAGCAAGGAGACCGCGGTTGAAGCCAAGCCTAATAAATCCAAGGCCGTGATCGCCAGCGAGTATCCTGACGATTTTGCCGAATCGTCACCTTCCGTCCCTCCTGACGGAGACGACGAGGATTTTGATCCGGTTTCGTCATCATCGGTGCCTCCGATACCGAAGAAGACCAACGGCAAAGTCAAGGAGCAGCTCATTCGTCTGGGTAAGACGAAGGGCTTTCTGACTTATGACGATGTCCACGAAGCACTTCCGGGCGAAGACGTCGGCCCCGATCAAATGGAGGACATGCTGACGGCGCTCGATGACGAGCGGATCGAAGTAGTCGACGATGTCAGCGAATTAAAGCTCAGAAACCGCCACACCAACGATGAGGACATGGGGATTGGGCGTCGGACTGAGACCCAGGAGCCGCCAGAGCGGCCGAGCGTGGCTCCAACGAGCGTCCCGCCCAAGGGCGATGAAGAGCTGTACAAGAGCAACGACCCAGTGCGCATGTATTTGCGCAAGATGGGGAGCGTCGCGCTCCTCACCCGCGAGGGTGAAGTCGAGATTGCCAAACGCATCGAGCAGGGTGAAAACGAGATCCTCGAGTCTATTCTGAATAGCCCGGTGGCCGTTCGGGAAATCCTCGAGATTGGGGAAAAGCTCAAGGCGCGCAAGATTCGAGTCAAAGAAATCATCCGGGATGCCGAGGATGAGGAACACGAATTCGACGAAGAGGAAGCCGACCGGCGTGTGATTCGGTTGGTCGATCGCGTCAAGCGGATCGATAAAAAGAATTCTGAATTGTTGGAGGAACGTCGCGGAGCTACGGATTCGCGCAAGCGCCAGATCGATAAGGAAATTATCGAAAA
>PMCK01000373.1 GCA_003154095.1 Myxococcales bacterium
ATGTCAGGTGACTTACGAAAACCGGGGCCGGCGCTATTCGACCCGGGCATCCCCGCATTACCAGCATTCGCGCGACGCAAAAGCCAAAGCGGCAGCAAGCGGATCAAGAGTGGCATTGCGAAACGCAGGACTGCAACCACAGCGGTGCCAATCACGGCCAACCATGGGAGGCCTAGCCGCAATAAGATTAGTAATAGGGCGGCTATGCCAATTCTGATCGACCAACGCCCCATTTGACGGCGAGCCGAAGCACTCAAAGGCGGCATCGTCCAAAAGATGAGGGCTATCAAGAGCAGCCCCATTAGAATCAATCGGATTGACACGCTTCGTTGCGCAGTCGATAGCGCGCTGCAGGGCGTAGCGCTAGGCAAAGGAATTCGGGCTCGGGTAGCCTTGCGCGCACGCTCTCCAATATAGGCTTCAGAGCGGCGAATCCGCGCGAGCCAAGCTTGACGGATTTAGCCTGACGACATAGCACAGGCAACATGAGCGGCCTCGGTATCGTTGCGGGTCTGGCCACAGCGGTATTGTGGACTGCGACTGCCGTATGTTTCGAAGCTGCCATGCGGCGGATCGGGAGCCTTGCCGTCAATGTCCTGAGAATGGTGGTTGCAGCATTATTGTTCGTAAGTCTGTCCCTTTGGCGTACGGGTCATTTGCTGCCGCAGGGTCTAGCCGGATTTATGTGGCGAGATTTGGCACTGTCGGGGCTGGTTGGCTTCGTTGTCGGTGACTTGATGTTATTTCAAGCCTTCGTACTGATCGGAGCTCGGTCATCGATGCTGATATACGCGACGGTACCCACGATGACCGCCGTTGCCGGGTATTTGTTCCTAGGTGAACGCATCCGTGCGCTGGGGGTACTTGGCATGCTCGTTACGAGTGTCGGAATTGGCGCCGCTGTACTCGGTAAACCAACAACTGAAGCCAGTGTTCGATCCTCGCGTCGTCTGGGGATTTTGTTGGCAATCGGCGGTTCCGCGGGCCAGGCCGCGGGTCTTTTGCTCGGCAAGCACGGCGCTGCAAAAATGGACGCCTTTGCGGCAACGGAAATTCGCGTTCTGGCAGGTCTCGCAGGGTTCTTGATAGTGGCGATGTCACTGCAGAAATTGTCGTCGATTGGAGCAATAGTGGCTACCGCACTCGGACTAATCCGAAAGAGCGATGGTGGCTGGGTTCGATCGGCGCGTGTGGCTCTCGCGACCTTGAGCCTAGGTGGATTGTTTGGGCCATTTTTGGGCGTATCGCTGGGTCTCTTATCCGCGCAGTTGCTGCCGGCCGGGATAGCTAGCACTTTGATGTCAATTGTTCCCGTGCTTCTGGTCCCCGTATCCGCAATTGTGTTCCGGGAGCGCGTCACGGCAATTGAAATCGGAGGGACTATTATTGCTCTCGCGGGAGTCGCACTGTTGGCGGTTCACCCCTGACAATCGATAGTTCCGCCGCAGCCGTCGGAGCCGGTTCCACTGAATACGGCGCAGGTCAGCGGCTGGCAGCAAGTCCCGTTCGTCATGCAAACTTCACCATTAGCGCAACCTGCGCATTGAATTGTGTGACCGCAACCATCGCTGGTCTTGCCGCAACTCTTACCCAGTTCGACGCAGCTCTTGGGAATGCACTCGGTGCAGACATTCGCCGTGCAAGTTTCATTGGTGCCGACGCAGGGGCCGCACGTGAGCTTGCCTCCGCAGCCGTCGTCGATGCTGCCGCACGAACCAGCCGGACAGACCTTGGGCGTGCAGGTCTTGCAGACGTTTGTAATGCAATATAAGCCCGTGGCGCAGGCGCCATTGTTGGTGCCGCATGTCAGCTTGCCACCGCAGCCATCGTCGATAGTGCCGCAGTCGAACGTGCCGCAGGTCTTCTTCGTACACGTCTTGCAGACATTGGAGATGCAAAATAGGCCGGTGTCACACGCGCCGCTCAAGGCGCCGCAGGTGAGCTTGGCGCCACAGCCATCCGAGATGGTTCCGCAATTGGTGCCCTTTGCCTCGCAGGTAGTCGGTACGCAAGGGACACACTTGTTGTTCGTGCAGACTTGGCCAGTGGGGCATCCCGCGTTGGTAGTTCCCGAGCCGCAAGTGTACTTCTGCCCGGTAATGCAAGCGTCGCTGACTTGCCCACATTCGGCGCCCGCCGCTATGCAGGCTGCCGGAGGCCTAGCTGGGCAGGTGCAGCTCAGCAACCCACCGCAGCTGTCAGAAAGAGTGCCGCACGTTCCTGCGGGAAAGTCGGTGCACTTCTTCTTGGCGCAGGTTTCGCAAGTAAATGTCACCGCGTCGCAGACTTGACCCGTTGGACAACTACCGCAGGCAGTCGTGCTGCCGCAACCGTCGGGAACGTTCCCGCAGCGGCCAGTGCAGGACACCGGCGGACAAGTTACACATTGATTGGATTCGCAATGNNGCCGTTGCTTGCGTAAGACACGTGTTCGTCTTGGGATCGCAGACTTGTCCTTTGGCGCAAGTGCCGCAGGCAATCATATTGCCGCATAGGTCCCCGATCTGACCACATATAGCCTTGGCATCGGCACAGGTACGCGGGGCACAACTGGTTGATGTGCTCGAATTTCCACCCATGGATCCTCCGTTCGCCGCGCCCGCACTGTTCCCACCCCCCGACGTGCCGCCTGAGCTGTAACTGCTGTCTCCGCCCAAGCCAACGCCGGAGCCGCTACCTCCGGTCAATAATGTAGTGCCCGCTAAGCCAGGTACGTCATTCGAACCGCAGCCCAACGCCCATCCAAAAACACCGAGCAAACACAAGGCTGAGGCATTTGCTTTCGGTGTTTGATTCGCGCATGCCTTGGCTCGGTGCGCACGCGCGTTGCGGCTTACAATTGCGGACGATGTATCCAAGACCCGGTGTGAATTCATCATAAGTCTCCTTGGTTTTGCCAGCCGCACTCGTGCCGAATGGAACTCGGCCCTAACTGTAAACGGCACAAAGGGGCTAACCCTAAAGTGCATAAATCAAAATTCGACTTCAGCCTTGGATGTTACATCGGCACGGAAACGCCGAGAGGCCCGAAACCGGCTTTCCGAGCCGATGTAAACCAATCAGAAATCTGTCCTGGAGGTCCGGTAACGGGGGCCTGCGGCTGCTGCTCACGCGGGACCTCCATACGGACAACGACGACGCCGGCGCAAATCGCCCCATAAATGGCGCTCTGAGCGGGCGTTTTTCGAGTTACTGGGCAGCGGCACCGCATGCGGCTATTCTTGGGCCATGCGGCACAACAATCTTTGGCTTCTTGGGTCGGTCTTAATCGTTAATGGCGCCTGTGGCGCTCGCACTACTTTGGATGAACTCGGCGATGCCGGGGACTTCTACACAATTGGCGGCAACGCCAACAATGGCGGTGCGTCGCAATGGGCTGGTGGTGGTGAATCCAATTTCGGAGGTAGCTACCCGGTAGGGGGTTGGAATTACGGTACAGGCGGTTGGTATTACGGTACGGGTGGTGCGTGCTCCGGTACCTACGGATGTCAGTGCACGGCCGGTTACTACTGCAGTTATCCGTACAGCTGCATGAATGGCTGGTGCCAGTATGGCGTTGGGGGCTCGAGCGCTGGCGGTTATACAGGTTGCACCCCCGGCGCTTACGGTTGCTCATGTTACGGGGGTTACTCCTGCGACTACCCGTACAGCTGCATGAACGGCTGGTGCCAGTATGGTGGTATCGGGGGAGCGGGCGCTGGCGGTTATTCTGGTTGTACGCCAGGTAACTACGGTTGCTCATGTTATGCGGGTTACTCTTGCAATTACCCGTACACGTGCAACGGCGGCTACTGTGGCTACAATCAGGCTACCGGGGGCGCACCTGGCTGTCCGATTGGCACTTTGGGTTGCTCGTGCGACGCCTACGGCTATTGCATAATTCCGCTTAATTGCGTGAGCGGAACTTGCTATTCCCCCAGCTGCACTGTCGGTACCTACGGCTGTTCTTGTTACTCGAATGGCACCTGTAACTCGCCGTACACCTGTGCTGGNNCCCATCGGAGGCCGCAATCCGGTGGGCGGAACCTGGGGCGTCGGTGGCGGGATTATTGCGGGCGGCAAGAGCAGCTATGGCGGAGCCGTTCAGAGCACCGGAGGCGTGCCGCAGATTGTGGCTTGCACGGATTCCCTGGCGGCATGCGTGAGTGACACTCAATGTGCATTGGTCATATCTTGCCTCTTGTCGAGCACCGCTAAGTGTAGTGGTGACCTAACCTGCTATTTGCAGGTCTGCCAAAGTACCCTCACGGGCGGTTCGGCACCGCTAGCATTGCAGATTCTCCAGAATTGCGCGTCATTTATCGGCCTATAGGTTCATTCGACCGAGAGCAAGCTCACAGGTCTTGACTCCATTGAGTCGGGCCTGGGCCTCCGGTAGGTAACACGCACGTTATTCAGGAGTGGCGTTTGCGCGCTCGACCAGCTTGCGCAGCAGGGCGTGAGTCTCGATTTTGAAGTTCGGACCTCTCACGATAGGTTCGCCTCCCACAATCACGGAGCCGGCTGCCTGCAAGGTGACGCGAAGCGCCTGAAGCCCAAGGCGACCCCGCTCGGGCGCCGCAACCGCTGCCGTAATGGCTACGGTCTTGCCGTAAAGCTCGCCCGAAGGGATCGTCCAATCGATAGCATTCTTCAACGCGCCTGAAAGGCTATGCCCGTACTCGGGCGATGCTACCAAAATGGCGTCGCACGCAAGCAGGACTTTGCGCCAGTCGCGCACCGCGGCAGGTGCATCTTCGCCATCTAGATCCGGGTTGAACAGCGGCAACCGCCGAATACCGTCGAACAACAGAAACTCCACCCTCTCGGGGGCCCCTGCGGCCGCAATCCGCAAAAGCTCGAGATTCCCCGACTTTTGCTGCAAACTGCCGCAGATGGCCAATACTCGCATGCGGTGAATTTAGTACATCAATTCTAGTGAATTGACGTACTAGAAACGTACTTCGCGCAACACGCAGTGCGTAGCCAATTACACGCTCGCATCGATGTCTCACCGCAGTAGCCGCCGGCCTGACTTTTAGGTATACACGGACGGTTCACGGAGTCGATATGCTACTCGATAGTCTACTTGAACGCGGAAGCTCTTTCTTGGGAGTCAAATATCCAATCATCTGCGGAGCCATGACTTGGATCAGCGATCACCGATTGGTGAGCGCAGTTGCAGGTACGGGCGCGTTCGGGCTGCTCGCCGGTGCTAACGCGCCGACGCCGGTTCTACGCGAACAAATTGAAAGGACGCGTCAAGCGACGCCCCATCCGTTTGGTGTGAACCTGATTACCATAGCACCCAACTACCTGGACCACCTATCGCTAGCCACTGAGATGCGTGTGCCCACGATTGTGTTTGCCGGATCAATTCCACGTGCCAGCGAGATTGTGCGTGCAAAGGATTCAGGAGCCAAGGTGATTTGCTTTGCTCCCACAGACATGTTGGCACACAAGATGATCGACCAAGGTGCCGACGCGTTGATATTGGAAGGGTCAGAAGCGGGCGGCCATATTGGGCCCGTGTCTTTGACCGTGCTGCTTCAGCAGATTCTATTCAAGGTGCCTGATGTGCCAATATTTGTTGCGGGTGGCATAGCCCACGGCCAAATGATTGCTCACCTGCTTTTGATGGGCGCAGCTGGAGTGCAGATGGGCACACGCTTTGTGATGTCTGAGGAATGCGCAGCGCATCCAGCCTTCAAGGAAGCATTCCGACGGGCCAAGGCTCGAGATGCTGTGGCAACCCCGCAGTTCGACAGCCGACTCCCGGTCATTCCAGTACGTGCGCTACACAACGAAGGCACGATTGAGTTCAAGAAACTTCAGTTGGAGCTTCTAGAAAAACTCGACCACGAGATGATCTCAAAAGCTGAGGCGCAAGAGTCCGTGGAACGCTTTTGGATGGGCGCTTTGCAGCGTGCGGTCGTGGACGGCGATGTCAAGAAGGGCTCGCTTATGGCAGGGCAATCGGTGGGCCTAGTGGACGAGATCAAGCCCATGTCGGCACTCGTTGCAGAGTTGCTACAGGACGCTGAGGCTGCGTTACAGAAAGTCCTTTCCGTGTTGGTCAAGCGTGCACCGGAAGCTCAGGCAACGGCAACCCAGGCAAATCAGCCAACTGTCAGTTAGGCTGGGCATTGCTCGGGCTCTACGCATCGCGAAGCTGTCGTCGCGACGCAAGAGCAACAGTCAGAAGTGTTCGGCAGCTCAAGCTAACCGTGCCGCATTGCGTCGGCTCCACTTGAGCGCTTCCTCGATGCGGCGCGCGTCAGGAGTCACGCGACGGGTCCCTGGAGGAGTCGGCGGAATGCGTTCTAGGCACTCTTGCAGCACCGCTCGCGACTCGGCATCCAGGTGTTCGAACTCGAGCCCCAGCGAGCGTCGATACTCCCCAGGGCGGCGACCGTGAAGCACGCGGGTCACCTTGGCTTCGGCATCGATCCACTTGCCCTTAATCGGTGACGGAAAGGACACGATGATCTTCTCTCCGGTGAGCACTGGATCGGCGGGGCCAACGAGCATCCCGTTGAGTGACAGGTTTACGACCCGGTCAGCGACCAGGCGGAAGTCCCGCTCACGAACGACTTGGCAGGAAATATGGGCCGTGTGGCGAATGGGACGACGGGATTGTGACGACCAGGACAGCATACGAAGCCTCCAAATCGGTATCGTAAGCTGCACCGATGACACTGGGCCAAAATCGGCGCGGTGCCAGGCCGACTGACAGTTCTAAGCCGGAGTTCGCTGCAAGAATCGTTGATATCGGAATTTAGCGTAATTCAAGACTGGCGGCAGAGCAGTTCTACGTAATCTAACGTAATCAGTTGACGAAGGAAGCTCAACTACGTAAGAACCCTACCGCTTTGGACATTGCAGTGGAAACTCAAAACGACCCGCTACTCACGGTCAAACAAATTGCGACCTATCTGAGTATCAATCAGCGGACCGTGCTGAAGCTAGTGGGTGAGGGCACTTTACCTGGCGTAAAGATTGGCAATCAGTGGAGATTTCGAAAATCCACAATTGAAACGTGGCTCGACGATCAAATGATCGGCACATCACATCTTTCCGTTGAGCCACGGCAGTTGGAAAGCCCGCCAAGTCATCTGCTTGATTTGGCGAGTTGTTTTCAGGCCGAGCATATCGTTGCAGAACTGTCGGCCGTGTCCAAGACCGGAATCATTGAGGAACTCGTAGTCTTGGCGCACGAACTTGGTTTTGTGCGCGACAAGACCTGGTTCATGGGGGCACTCATTGAGCGAGAAAATGTCATGCCAAGCGCTATTGGCAATGGAGTAGCATTCCTGCACACGCTGCATCGCAATCCTGATCAAATAGTTCGTCCGTTCGTGGTTCTCGGGCGTTCGACGGCAGGCGCAAATTTTGATTCCTTCGACGGCAAACCCACTCACCTCTTTTTCGTACTCGGCCTAAAATACAATGAACTGCACTTGCCGTGGCTCCAAAAACTGTCGAAGATCTTGATACATCGCGAACACGTCGAGGCAATTCTCGCCGCACCCGATGCCAAAGCCATATTTCGGGCCATTGCAGTGGCAGAACGCAGTCAATCGGGCGAACTATCAGGATAAGTTCGCGGAAATCGACCGAAGGTTCAGCCAGAGACAGTAACCATTCAGCTTGATTGTTTGGTTCTCGGATCACCCAAGGCTTTGTGGATCTCCAGTTGTAAACGGAGTTAGTCTTCAATTCGCAATGAAGCACCTTCGGGGCTTGGTTCTTGCCGTTGTCAGGTTGGGACATCTCTTGACGCTGGCTATTGCCCTTGGAGCAGCCTTCATCGCCATCGGTGTGCTTAGAGGCCGAGCGGCACCTCCCCACGTAGCATTGCCGAAACTGTTTCCGTTTGCCGACATGTCCCTTTCGGTCGATGGCCTTTCGGCATTCTTTCTGCTGATTGTTTCCTTGGGCGCAGCGGCCGCAGCGCTTTACGGTCCTTCGTACATTCGCGCGCACGTTCGGGCTCCACTGATTCAGACTTTCGCCTTGATTGTGTTCGTTGGCTGTATGGCGCTCGTGTGTTGCGCCAATGATGCGTTGACCTTCTTGCTGGCTTGGGAGGGGATGACGCTCGCGAGTTACGTCCTCGTAGTGAGCGATATTCGAAGCGAGGACAATGCTCGTGCAGGCCTAGTGTACTTGGTGATGGCGCACGCGGGAACCGCAGCCCTTCTCGTAGTGTTTCTCACTCTAGCAACGCACGCACATGCGTTCGACTTCGCTTCCCTGCGGATCGCAGCGCGTAATCTGGACGGTTCGACTCGCACTTGGCTGTTTATGCTCGCTCTGTTGGGCTTTGGCGCCAAGGCGGGTGTCGTGCCTTTGCATGTTTGGCTGCCGCTGGCACACCCGGCGGCGCCCAGCCATGGCTCGGCCCTCATGTCGGGTGTGATGCTCAAGGTAGCCCTATACGGAATCTTTCGGTTTGGCTTTGATCTTTTGGCACCCCACAACGGGCCGTTGCCTGCCAGCTGGGGTTGGACCGTGCTCTTTGTTGGCACTGTGTCGGCTTTGGTGGGCGTTCTGCTCGCCTTGCAACAGCATGATCTCAAGCGCCTGCTCGCTTTTCACAGCGTCGAGAACATCGGTATCATATTGATTGGTGCGGGGCTCGCAATGGTCCTCGATACTGGCCGTGGTACCTCCCAGTTGGCCACGCTCGCTTTGGCGGCCGCGCTGCTACATTCCTTGAATCACGCCGCATTCAAGGGGCTCTTGTTCCTGTGCGCCGGTAGCGTG
Organism: Myxococcales bacterium; assembly: GCA_003154095.1. Classification (GTDB taxonomy): domain Bacteria; phylum Myxococcota_A; class Polyangia; order Polyangiales; family Polyangiaceae; genus FEN-1139. The sequence goes on from PMCK01000373.1 coordinate 8,749, forward strand.
ATCACCGGCACGCACGAGCGGAACATGGAGGAACTCGGCGGGCTGGCTCGGCGCATGCCGTGGACGGCCTGGCTGTTTTTGCTGGGGGCGGTTGCAATATCGGCGCTTCCGCCGCTCAACGGTTTCGTCAGCGAATGGATGACGTTCCAGGCATTGGTCTTAGGAGGCGCCAGGTTAGGTGGCGTTTCGGGACTGCTCGCAGGCGTTGCTGCTTCGATCTTGGCATTGACGGGGGGGCTTGCCGCAACTTGCTTCGCCAAGGCATTCGGCGTCACATTTCTTGGTCGCCCACGCTCAAGTCACGCTGAACATGCCAAGGAATCACCAGCGCCGATGATTGCCGGCATGCTTCTGCTCGCCAGCGCCTGCGTGGTGCTCGGGGTCGTGCCCGGTTATGTCATCGGTCTTCTCGACCGTCCTACATCTGAGCTGCTTTCAGGCGTCGGCTCGAGTGCGGTCGTCATCGCTCACGGCCCGCTTGTCCTTACGAGCCGCAGCGCCCCGGTTGGTCTTGCGGCTACTTCCATTTCAGTCACCGCGGTTGCAGTTCTTTTCGCGCTCATTGCCATGGTTGCCTGGGCGCTTCGCAGTTGGCCGAGCGGGGCGGCGCGTCGGCTCGAACCGACCTGGACCTGCGGGATGAAACCAAGCAGCCGTTTCGACTACACGGCGACCGCGTTTGCCAAACCGCTACGCTTGATCTTTGCCGCCCTATACCGTCCGCGTCGCGAAGTGGTTACCGAGAGCGGCTCGTCCCCTTACGTCATCACGCGGCTCAGCTACCGAGGTGAGGTGGTCGACCTTGCCGAAACTGTGTTGTACGCGCGACTCAAACACGGTTTGAAGTCGGGTGCCGAGGCGATTCGCGCGTACAGTACAGGTCGTATCCACGGTTATGTTGGGTACTTGCTAGTGACGCTAATAGTCACGCTGCTGATATTCGGGAAAGGGTAAGCCGTGAAGCCTTTCGCGCATAT
>PMCK01000063.1:0-2719 GCA_003154095.1 Myxococcales bacterium
ATAGCTAATTGGAGCGCGAGTTTGATCGGATCAAGACCGCAACAATTGACTGCGCAACTGCATGAACCCATCCGACACGAAGAAGATCGACAAGTTGCGTGCCTCGGCATGGCGATTGACCCATTTGACTCGTTCCGGCACGGCTTCCTTTGGCGAGGAACCACTTGCCGATGCCAACTGCAACGCGTCAAGTGCACTCGAGGGACTTCCCAGCGCCAACAGTGCGGTACGCGATCCCCACTCGTTGACCGCCTCCCCCAATTGGCTGGCTCGGTTGCCGAGCGCCACTATTACGTCTTGAGCTAGCGCTGCCATGTCGTGTGTATAGCCGTCTGCGAGCACGCTTCGCATATTCTCCTTGGCGTCTTCTAGTCGCTTGCCATCGACCCCAGCTGGTTGAAAGGTTGGTAGAAATTGCGCCAAGTACGCAGCAAGAAGTGGCCACAAATCTACAGGTGCGGCGCGCGACAAGCACGCCGTGTGCGTCTGTAGAATCTTCATGGCTCGAAAAAGCAGAAAGTCACGCGTCGAGTCAGACTTCAATTCTAACAATTGTCGGCCAAGGACCAGCACAGGCGGGCGCGATTGAACGGGAATACAGGCATATCCCGCTACGGGCGAGACCAGGATCGAGAGATCGCCCAAATCGAATTGGCTGGCAAGTTCCTGGATTTGTCCGGATTGCGAAGGGCTCGTATCGCTTAGAGGAGTCACCTGAAGGGGCCTGAGGTCCATGGGCAAGGCGGCATCCAGCGCCCAACCCGTGCGCTGAAGCATGGCTCTAAGCGGCAAATTGAGGAGCTCCGGAGCCAAAATTTCGTCATGACGGGGGTTGACTGCGGAGAGTCCCACGCCGGGTAAGTTCGAAGTTTCCCCTCGCAATGCCGAGACCATTGCATCGGCGACTTGAGATGATTCAATCTGGTCGCGAAGGTTTGCAACGGTCGCGAGGATCTCGAAAAGTGCAATTTCGAATCGCCCTGTGTGCAGAGCGCGTCGCGCTTCCGCTGCCGAACGATCGAGGAGCACCTGTAATGCCGCGCCGTCGGCAACACGTTGGTAAAACTCGGCAAAAGCTCGCAGTACGACGCTGTCATTTTGCCACTTGCGCCGAGCCTTCTCGAGGATTTCTTCCGCGCGACGACGATCGAGGGCCGAAGATTCGTAGATTCGAGACAGTTCAATCAGTCGGTGGCGTTGGTCTTGCGATTCATCCGCGAGTTCGACTAACTGTGTTTGTAGCTGGATTGCTTCTTGCGTATTGCCTCGAGCCAGACATAAGCGCACCTTGGCAGCTAAGGCGCCCGGGTCGGAAGGCAGCAATTCGAGCAGTCGGTTGTAGGTTGATTCCGCAACGTCAGACTTGTCTGCCGATCTTTCGTAGAGCGTGCCGAGTTTCCTGTACAACTCTGCTTGTTTGCCGGAGTCCGTCACGAGTTTCAAGAGGCGTGTGTAAGTAAATTCGGCCTCGTGCCGGTCATCAACGGCCAGCGCAATGTCCGCTTTTACCTCTAGAGCATCTATATTGTCCGGGAAAGCATGCAGTGCCGGTTCGAGCGCCTTATCCGCCGCAATAGTCAAATCAAGCGTTAGCAGGCAACGTGCTCGTTCGACTTGAAGGTGCGAACGTTCCAGCGGATCTTGAGTGTACTCGAGTTGGCGCTCGATGAGCGCGGCTAGCCGGTCGTAGGCATTCGAATTTCTGTATATACGAGTCAAACGCGACGCCGCGGAACTGTTATTGGGATTGCTGGCAATTAGTTGCTCTAGCGCAAACTCCGCACGCGAGTCGTCGCCGACGGACAGCCACAATTCAGCGGCTCTAGAAAGGGCGGCTTCTCGGTGGCTGGCGTCAGCACAAGCCTGGGCAAGCTGCTCGAAACCATCTGCCGCTGATGCAATGTCGCCTTTGAGTAATTGCCACGTAGCCAGCAGAGACAACGCGACAACATGATCGGGACGTAGATCGAGCGCCGCCTTGAGGCTCGCGATAGCCGTGTCCCATTGATCGAGTTGCTTGGCGCTCTCTGCACTTCGAATTGCGAGAATCGTCGCATCACCCGCGTAGGTGGTGCGTTCGGTAAGCTTGGCTTGTACCGATTGAACCGTCGCCCACTGTCCCTTGGCTAGGGCATAGGCGAGTTGGCGGCGTAGCGACCACATCGGAGCGGATTCTTGCCGTGCGGCCCATTCTACAACTTGTTCGCCCTTGTCCCAATTCCCCGTATAAATTTGCAAGGTGGATGATAGCCACGAGTAACCCACGGCCTCGTTTCGATCCAGTTGCTGCATTAGTTTTTCGGAAATGATCGACAATTCTTGCCATCGGCCACGACGAATCACTGATCGCTCAAGGCTTCTCAAGGCAGCTAAATTACCCGGGTCGCGCTCAATGATTGCGTTGAGCCAGAGGTCAATGTTGCCATCGGAGCCTGCATTGGGATCGATCCGGGACAAACGCTCGTATAATTCGCGCTGAACAGTCGGGTCGGTTTCAGCTCGAGCTTGAGAAAAAAGCCTTTCGAACAACTTGGGAGTGCGCTGACCGGTTGCCGCAGCCTGCTCAGCCCATAGTGTTGCCACCGTGGAAGCATCCATTTCGGCCAAGGTGATGGCGGCGTCGTTTGCAACCCGCCAATCGCCGAGCCAAGCCGCACGTGCAGCCGCTTCGCATAAGTTTTCGATTCCAACTGCGTCGACGCGCCCCGGCTCAAGGTTA
>PMCK01000063.1:2765-8933 GCA_003154095.1 Myxococcales bacterium
CCAACAGGGCTGATTCCATTGAATCGTTCGCGAGTTCGGCACGCTTGCTCAGCCAATCGGCGGCAACCCTCACATTTCCGGCATTTCGAGCCAGATCCTGCCCCATGGACAGTGTCAGGCTAATATCGGGGCTGATAGCATGCACGTGTTCGAGCAGGCGCTGCGCCTCGTCGTAGTTCTCACCGGAAGCGAGTAGTGCGGCCTCCAATAGGAGCCAGGGTACTCTCTCGTCCTGCAAATCCAATTGGTCGGCGTATTGTTCCAGGATAGACCTTTTTTGATCCCCCTGTGAGACTTCCAATGCGGAGCGGATAGCTGCCTCGCACGATGTCCTCTCCGTTCGCGCTTGCTGCCAAGCAGCGTCTGCGGACGTGGAGTCGCCTGCCGCTTGGAAAAACAGTGCAGCCAGTGCCTCTCGGTCGCCCGGAAACCACAAGCCAGAGTCTGCATGAGCCTCCTGAAAGAGTCTGGCGAGACCGCCACAATCCTGGTTTTCGCGCGCCCCCTCGAGCCCCAGCGTGAATCTGAGCGCCGATAGCTCGGCAGTGTCATTCGTTACTTCGCCCATTTCGGGCAATTGGAAATCCCCAGACGGCGATATATTGGCCAACCATTTTGCCAGCGTGAGGTTGGATTGCGTCTGCGGATCGGTGCCCGGAATGGGGTCGATGTTTGGACTCGTCATGTCGAGGATCGCGACGGCCAACGAGGTTAAGGATTCGTCCTCGGCCACCGTATTGCATAATTCGCGAATTGTTGCCGAAGTACAACTGGCGAGCAAGGACAGGACCAATTCATCAGCTGAGCTAATCGAGCGATTGTCATCTAACTCTACGGATTGAAGCAAACGATTTACCAATTCGAAGTCACCGACTTCGATAGCTCGTTCGAAGAGCGTCCGCTGAATCTCTGGATCGTATTCGAGCTGCTCGAGTTTGAGCAATTCGTCGATGGCACCTCGTCGAGTACTTTCGGCAGCTGTCATTAAGCACGCCAGCAACCAGCGAATTGATAGCTCGCAATTAGGGAGTGCCCGGAGGCCGCTCAACCACCGCGTCGCGTCGTCCAAGTTGCCATCCAAGAACGCCCGCGCGACATCCAGAATGACAGCCGCCGAGTGTTCGATGTCGGGGTCATGGTCGTCCAAGTCACCGCGAATTCGAGCAAGCGTACGGATCGACTCGCTATCCGCTACGGGGAATGGACTTGTCTTGAGCCAATCCAGGTAGGAAGTGTCTCTGTGTGCGAGACAGTTAAGAAGTCGCAATAAGTTTACTTGGCCGTCGGAAGGAGTTTCCGACATCGCAATCGAGAGTGCCTCCTCCGAAGCCAACTTGTCGTCGACGACCAACCGCAAGAATTCCGACTGCCAAAGGCGCAGTTGAGTCTTGGACTTCGTGTCGCTTAGCGAAGCCAGCTCGCTGATGACCAGGGACTGAACCTCGTCGAAATTCTCCGATTCGAGAGTTAAGTGGCGAGCTTGCATATGTGCTAGGCGCGAGGTGGGTAGTTCCGAAATCGCTCGAATCGCATGCGAGAGCGCTCCGGACGTGTCACCCGTAATCGCGAGCAGCTCGCTCTGAACGACGGCTAATTCGGACTGTGCCGCGGCGTCGACGGCCGACGTGTATTCGGAACTCAATCGGTCTGCAATCTCCCGAAATTCCCCGAGTAGACTCAGGTCCTCGAGATACGAGTGGCCCGGCCTTTCGTTATCGAATAGGACCGGAGAATTGTCCTGCTCGACCACGCTCGACGGTTCGTCATACGGGACCAGCGAAGCTAGGACGTCATCCGGATCGAATTCAAGGCCACCTAACTCGGTCGCCACGTCGATGACGGGAATACTACGAGACGTGACCTGGGGACGTTCAGATTTCGGAAAATCTGGAGTTTCATCCTCCGCGTCGATAGGCGGGTCGGGGTTTGTGCTGTTGGGCGCCTTTGGTGTCGTCATTTTACGCGAATTCCCAGTCGATCACGTAAGGACAAGTATTGGGCGGAGAACGCAAATCGCAGGAGCCGCTCCTGACGCTCGCGCAGCGAGCCCATTGCCTCCGTTTCCCCATGAATGTTGCCTGGACCGACGACCAAGGATATGTCGCCTGCAGCGAGGGCTGCCATTCGATCCATGCTGCTTGTGGCGGCGGCATGCCAATCCAGAGGATCGACGACCGACGTGACTAACGGTGCGCACAATGTTGGTAAGGACTTGCGGATCTTTCGTGGTAAGACGGAGTTTAGCAACCGAGAGAACTCTTCAACGAGCGCGTAGGCCGGAGCTTCGATTTTTACTTCAGCCAGGCGGCAAACTGCCACCACTAATGCCGCAATTTCAGCGCCAGTGCGGTGTCGCAACAGACTGGTGCCTCGACGAATTGCATAGAGTTCGCGAGCCACTAACTGGCGGTGCTGAGGAATCAACGGAGCGTTCAGGGCACTGCCAATGACGAGAGCTGGAATTTCACTTGGTATCCCGACGACGTTGTTCGGATCGATACCGCCAACATAAACATCGAATTCACCTATCCCAAGGGCTCCCGCCCAGGCGGCAATTTCATTGCGAACAGGTAGCCCCGAACGCGGGTCCACTCGTTGCTTCTTGGTGACGCCCAGCACAGATAGACTTGGTCCAAGAGCTTCTGCAAAGTACGGTGCCAAGTGCACGAACAGCTCCGCAAGCGGTCCCCCATCGCCAGCTTCTACCAAATCCAAGAGGCAATTTTCGTCCAGTGCGATGCTCGGTAGTCGCGCAACTCGAGACGCGAGTACAGCCAATTCTTCGACTATCGACGGTGCTCCAGACTCGATGCATACAAGCGCCCCCAATGCAACTTGGCGAAGCGGAGCATCGTCGAGTATTGCCGCGATCTGTGCCAATCGATCGATTGATTCGGCGTCGACTGGCTGCTCGAGGAGGCGCGAACGTAGCGCATCCCGAGCCAACTCGCATAACTCGCGATTGTGCTCGGGTGAAAACGACTGTTCAATGACACAGTCAATTGCCTCGCCGTCATCCGGTAACTCCGATAATAGCCTCTGGACAGCCGACAGAGCCTGCTCCGGCGACGAGAGTTTGTCTCGATAAATGCTCAGAGCCAGGCGGGCGGCTTCCACACGACCCTGGCTCGATTCGCGAGTTTCGGCGAGACCGAGAAGAGTTTCACCGGCTAGGTCCCAGTTCTCGCAACGTGCCGCAGAGCGAGCCAAGCGTTCACGGACCGCCAACGTCCCGAGCTCAGCGCTGTCGAGTACCAGCAGAACGGACACGGCCAGTTCGGGAAGATTGAGTTTGCTGTCGTAAAGATCCGCTGCTGCAGTTCCGCTCATTAGGCGTTGCTTGTTGGGCGCCGACTCGAGTCGTGCCAATCGATCCAAATACTTTGCAGCTTCTGCAAATCGGCCTGTCGCAATTGAAATCTCGGCCGCTAGTGCCAATGCCCCAATGTGATCAGGTTCGAGGAGCGTTACATTTTCCAGAGCCGACAATGCGGCGTCACGGTCGCCGATGCCGCGCAGGACTCGTGCCCTTTCCCAATGCAACTTGACGAGTTCGTCAGCATCGTCACTCACTTCCAGTCGCGAATCTATGAGCTCGATTAGTCGTGGTCCGTCATTCCTGTCACGCACCAGGCGAAATAGGCGATCGAACGCAGAAAAAAGTTGCACATCACGGGACACGGCCAGCGCCAATGCACGCTCACCGCGGGATTCATCATGCAATTCGTCTAGCCAAATCCTTGCGGCCTGCTCAAAGAGCTGGGCCGCAACAGTCGAATCGTTGTACACGCTGGCCAGAGCCTCGCAGGATTCCGCAATCCATTGCGAATCATGGCAAATTTGCGCAGCAAGCCGCAGCCCTTCCCAGGCTGCCGGGTTGTTTGGGAGTTTACCAACGGTGCTCTTGAATTGTTCCAGAGCCTCTTCGGTAAGTCCGGCGGCTAGACAATTGTAACCAATCAGGACTTCGCCTATACCTCGATCAGATTCGTCCAGCATTGGTACGAATTCTCTGAGTGAATGACATCGACGGCGGGGGTCGCATCCGGGGCGCGACGCCTCTAAGTTAAAAATGCGCCCTTCGACCGTGCGAGACTGCAAGAGTTGTGGCGCGGTCGTATTACCAAACAGGCACGCCCTCGAACGTGCAAGGTCCACTTGGAATTGCTTGGTGCCTTCGGTGCGTTGAGAAAGGACGTCCCAAGCGTCGAATTCGAACTCCAATCTGCCTGCGGCTCGGGCAGCGCTCAAATACTCCAATGACGAGGCTATGGTCGAGTCGACCCTCGCCCAGCGCTGGGTTGCGTCTAGATATTCTGAACTTTCCGGATGGTAGTTGGCCAAGGCGTATCGGGATCTCAATGCGGCCGCCACTGGGTCAAAGGAGGGCACAAGGGATACCAACGTGTCGATGGCTTCGAGATTTGTGGCCGAATCCAACAAGACTTTTGCGAATGCTACGGCAATTCCAATGGCGGACTCGTTGGGGACTACTTCTTCGAGTGCCAACCCAGCAGCTGCCAAATTCCGTGTTTGCAATTCCAATGCAAACTTCTCGAGCATGAGTCGATCGTGGGAATGTCTTTGGACGACACTATCCAGGAGTTGACGTCGAGCTAAGACGTCATTCGGCTGCATGCGTCGAATCAGCCACGCTTCGGTCACTGCAGCTGCCTCGGGAACGCGAGAACGCGCGCAATCGAGTGCTTGCCGGCATTGAAGAACATCGCCAGTTTCGGCCGCAAGAAACGCAGCTTTTATGGCAACTATGCCGGCCAAATATTCGTGAGTGATTGTATTAGCACCAGAGCCTAGAATTTCTGTTGCTGCCCCCCGCGAGCCCTCTGCCATATGTAGGTTGCTGAGGGCCAGAATAATCAGGGCGTCCGACGCATCGTTTGACGCTAGATTCCGAAGTTTCTGAATTGCCGATGACCGGTCACCTTGGCGCAACTGTCGCACTACGCTGTTTATTGAATAGGCACGGCTGAAACACGCATCGGGTGCCAGCGTCGCCAATCGCAGCAATGGTTCGTCCGGTGCTGCAAGCGTCCGAACTGGCTCGGGTACCAAGGAATTGGCGCTCGCTCTGGTTTCTGGGCCCTTGGCTGCGCTGGGGTCGGGCAAGCGGTAAGCTTCGAACGTTCGGGCTAACCATGTGCCTTGTTGGCACGCGGCAAGCCCTGCCAATGCGCTCGCGAATCGCTCCGGCGAGTCCTGCTTGAGCCGAGTTCGCACGAGTTCGAGCCAAAGTTCGCATTGTTCCTCGAGGTTGCTGGTTGACGTCGCAAGGCGCCGAGTCGATTCATCGTACCAATTCGGGTCATTGAGCTCAGTTGCAAGTAATCGCGCAACGCGGTTGACAACACGCGGTTCGGTTCCAAAGAGTGCCGCCTGTGCGAGTGCCGCGCGTGCTGACGTCGAGTCCTTGGTTCGACGCGCCCATAGTTCTGCCGCAGTGAGGTAATAGCGCCCTTTTGCAACATCGCTCGTGAGTACTTCGGCACACGACTCAATCGCTGACGTGAATGCAGCCGGATCGTCGCTTGTCTCTAATACGTGAAACTCCAGCGCGCGTAGTGCAATCGCCTGGGGCGCCGCCACGAGGCCGGCGGCGGTGGCCCGCATGGCGCTATCACGAGCACCGCGTGCCAATTCAGAGAAGGCGACGCGCAACCAAGCCGAACCGGCAGTATCGTTTGAGGTCCTCGAAGCGATGTTCTTGGCCAGCGAGACTGCGAGATCGAAGTCTTTTCGTTCCTCGGCACAGAGCAAGGCTACATGTTCAATTACGGGATCAGTGGGCAACAGAGCTAGCCCGCGTTCGAGTAAGATTGCTGATTCACCCGTGTTGCCGGCCCTCTGACGAGCGATCGCCGCGCGAAGAAATGCGTCAGCAACGTGCTGTTCGGTGCGACGCCAACGTGGAACGCCCAACGCGTCCCCGATCGAGGAATCATGAGTCGCCCGATCGAGAAGACTTGCTCTTGAAACAAGAGCGCGCGACAAAATCTCATGTTGCTGCTGTGAAAAAGACAGCCTTTCCAACATCTCAAGAGCATTGAACGTAACTGGCCCTGCGGCTTCAATGACCTGATCCAGGGCCTCGAGCGCCTCCTCGAATCCGCCAATTTTATGTCGCAACTCGGCAAGTTCGACCAGCAATAG
>PMCK01000063.1:8966-12414 GCA_003154095.1 Myxococcales bacterium
GCACGTTCCAATGCAGCTCTCTCTTGTTCTTCAACTGTGCTAGCCAGTTGACTGAGACGCTCGACAACCCGCCCGATGTTTTTCGGGGAATGCCTTTGCTCGAAAACCGCCAGCAGTCGCTCAACGGGTTCGGCCAGATGCGGATCCGTGTTTACGGCTTGTAGATGCAACTTGGCTGCGTCAGTTGCATTTCCTGATTGTTCCGCTAGCAGCGCCGCTTCATACAGCAACAATGCGCGTGTGCCGTTGGTGCTGGTGGCCTCGATCTCCGTGTCGAGCCACCCATTGCCTGTGTGCATTGCAGAGGGTTCAAACGTGTCCGGCGACCGGTCTGAAGGTCGAGTCGTCATGCTGGGATTACTCGTCAAGCAGTGCTCGACTCTAGGCGAGGGCCGCGCGTATGCCTAGTTCTACTGAAAGGGCGCGATTCAAACTCACAAATCAGAATGGAGTCGGTGCTCATCCAGCACGGTACGGCCGACTGATGAGTCTGATGAGATCAAGACTTCAGGTTTGGCCCGCCCCTTCCGCTAGCGCCCAAATTCGATGTCGCTGGGCGAGGGCCGGCGTTTGGCCGGCCGAAAATACAGAACCGCCGAAAGCACAAACGGTCCCAGTTGCGATGTCCTCCCTAACGAATTCGCCGCATTATCCAATACCCACGTGGTGTCTCTATGGGTTCGGGGTACACGGCGCCCTTATCGAGCGTGAAGAGAGCATACTCCACTGCGGGCTCCAGAATTCCCCTGCGAATCGAGCCAGCGTTGGCGGTGGAGCCCGGGTCCCCTTGCTTGGTGGCGTCCTCGAAATTTCCTTGGGCTACCGATAGCAATCGCTTGGCTAGCTCCAGGGCGGCACCTTTGGTCCTTGCCTTGTTGGGAGCGCCCTGAACGCCTTCGAACGTAATTAGGATGGCGCCAAATACCACGTCGTTTGGAGCAGTGGGCGGCAACAGGGGCTGGTGGGCATCCATACCACTCGGAATTTCACGAGCATCGGGTTGCCTAGGAGCTGCCTCCGTTTGCGACCCCACCTCGGCCGGAATCTGAATTTGGGTCGTCGCGCCGGCGTCTGCTACCGCCGAATCGGCCGTGTGCTTCTGATGCTTGGACAGGCGAGAAAGTCCTATAATTAGCCCCGTAAGTGCCAACACTGTCGTCAGTATGACCCACTTCCACTTGTGCATGGTGGCAATGCCCCTAGCACGAAAGGGACGTGCGGTGGCAACGTTGGAGAGGCCACCCTAGCAAGATTCGTCCGCCTGTTCGCCTAAAACCCTGATAAACATCAGGAAGCGTTCTATGTTCAACGTTCAGTGCCCCGGATGCAGCGCTCCCTATCAAGTCGACGAACGACGAGTTCCGGCGGGTGGCCTGCGGATGCGATGTCCCAAATGTGCCTCGTCATTTGTCGTTGAGAAGCCCGCGGCCGCTCTGCCACCCGAGGTGGGGAGCAAACAGGCGCAACCTCCTGCACAGGGCTTTGAACATGTGAGACCCTCAAATCCCCTTAAGGCAACGATGATTGGTGTTGCGGGGCCCGCGTTGATCAAAGGCAATGCCCCGGGTGGCCCTCAATCCAATTTGCGTGCTGGCAAGCTCATCCCAAAGGGTCTCCCAGAACCCCAAGCCGGCAAATTGGAATTGGAATCGGCCCAAAAGGGTGACCTTCCGGCTGTGTCGAAAGGCATGATGGGCAATTCACCCGCGGAATTGCCATCTGTGTCCCGGCGAAAGCCGCCACCGCCAGTTCGTTCCAATTCGGCACTGGAGTCTGACCTGCCTGCAGCGCTGGCGCCGCGAACGAAACCGCAACCGCCCAGAGCGCCTGCGCCACAAGCCCCGAGCGCCCCGCAACCAACGTCGGTCGAGCCGTTGCCTGCCGTCAAGCGCGATGAATCTTGGGCTCTCCCGGAATTAACAAAAGAGCCGCCGCTCGTTGCCCCAGCCACGCTAAATTCCCAAGACTACGATCTCGACTCTCCAGAACATCCTAAGGTTTTGCCACGACCCACGTCGGCGATCCCCCGATCGATTGACGTGGACTTGCCCCTGGCTAGGCCCCTGAAACACGGCACATCTTCCCAGGATCGTTCTGCCAATTTACACGACGATCTCGAAATCGATCTCCCGTCACCCTTTGAGGCGATAGCCGAGAATCAGCGAGCCGACAACGCCCTCTTCGATTTGGACCTACCGTCCCCCGCAGCGGCATTGCCGACTGCCGCTCGCACAGATTTACCGACAATTTCCAAATCCAAGCTACCTGCATTATCAACGGGAAAGGTAGGACTCCCTGCCACCGCGAAGAAACGCTTTGGCGACGTAGACCTATTGCCAGACATCGATCCACTGGGAGATTCTAGGTTGCCGACATTGGCGCAGCGAAACCTGCCGTCGAACTCTGACCTGATACCCGATCTTGACGCAACCCTGGGAGCCGAAGCGCGGTCGCCCTCTACCGGCAAAGAGTACTCGTCGAACGACATTCCACTCGATCAAGGTGGTCTGAAGCTTCCCGATCTCACGGATGCATTGCCGATTGACTCGAAACCTCCAATACCTTATTCGCAAGGTTCCCCTCGTTCGGCGGCCGCTACGTCGGTTCGACCCCCACAATATGGCTTGGAATTCGGTGAACTGCACCTGAACGCCGCGGACGACTCGCGCGATTCGCCACTCAATGCGCCCAACTTGGTCGCGAACATCGTGCGCCAATCTGGCGGTGGCACGGATTTTGGTGAAGTAAGTCTCGATGTTGGAGGTGGCGCTGAGTCTGTCATCGGCACCGTTGACGATGGCACTGTTTCTAGGGAGAAGGCTGGCGCGACGGAGTTGGAATTCGGTGGAATTCCCCAAGAAGTCGCCGGAGGCGGGGCTAGCAAGGTCGAATTGGGCAAAACGGACGCGAAAGGTGCCGGTGGTTCTCGGGCCCGCTACGTCGGTCCTCAGAAGACAGTGAGTCGAGCCTCGCGACGTGGCCTGCGGGTAATTGCAATCGGTTTTCTGGTGTTGGTGGTGATTGGCGGTGCCGCTCTTTCAATGGTTCCCGACATGGGTTTGTTCGGATACGCATTTATTAGCGACCAAGTCAGAAAATCCGAATACGAAAGAATCCTCAGCGAGCAAGTTACTTCCAGTCAGCGCGCACTAGCGAGCGATACCTTTCCCGACGCGATTCGAGTATTGCAAAACCTGGAGCAGGTGCAGCGCTCGCATCCCCGTGCAAAGGGTTTGCGAGCCTACCTTGGATTTATTGGATACGCGGTGGATTTGAGGTTTGGGGCTAGCCCAGAACGAAATTCCAGATCCAAAGTGCTCTTGGACCAGCTGCTCGGCAAAAATGGGGTAGCTGGCTATGAATTGGCGCTTACTGCGCGCGCAGCCGCTGAAGGAAATTTGGCGCGAGCCCATCAGAAGATTGACGATATACGCCGAACAGAACCCAA
>PMCK01000121.1 GCA_003154095.1 Myxococcales bacterium
GTACCTGCCTTGGTACCGCCCGTTGCAGAACCACCCTGAGGAGTGCCACCGGTACCTGCGTTGGTACCGCCCGTTGCGGAACCACCCTGAGGAGTGCCACCGGTACCTGCCTCGACGCCGCCCGTGGTGGAACCACCCTGGCCAGCCAATGTGCCACCAGTCGGGAAACCACCCTGAGCGGCTCCGCCCGTTGCATTGCGTCCACCCGTGGCCGCAATGCCGCCGGTACCAATAGTGTCGGTCGCGCCGCCCGTCGAACTTGCTGAGCTACCGCCTGTGGGGCCCGTTGCCGTGCTGCCTCCCAAGCCCGCTGCACCACCGGTGCTCGAGGAACTGCTGCACGCTGCAATGAAAACCGTTAGCCAAGCGCTGCCAATCGCTGAAAATATTTTCTTCATTGCTGGATTCCTTGGTGATTTTCAAAAGGCCGTTGCGGTACCCATTCAGCCTAGCGGTAGTTGCTCCGTGGCGTGCACAGGGGCTAAAGACTCGTCACTGACCGTACTTGGCTGCCTGGACGTTAGCGAAGACGAGAGCGTCAGTCGCATCCGATGGTTGGCCGGCGGTGATGGCGCCTTCGAAGAAGGTTCCTTGCGACGAGTTGCTGTTGTCACCGCCGATGCCCAGGATGATGCCTCCCGGATGGTTAAGCGTCTTGGGTAAGCCACCGTCATAGCCCGTTGTCAGACTACCGGATTGCGCGTTACCGACCCTGATTGCGTAGTTCGACGAGTTGGTCTTGAGTATGCCGAAGGCAAACGGCACGTTCGAGGACGGTAAGTTGGGATTCTGTACGTTCGATGCTCCTGTGCCTCCGGCCCAAACACCGCCCTCGAGGTCGGCCAAGAACCACGGGCCGCTGCCCGCGCCTTTACCCCAATAGCCAGTTCCGAAGAAGAGGGCATTCATGGTGCCTTGGTTGCAATTGTTCGTCGATGCATTTCCAAAGTCCCAGCAACACGCGGTCCCAGCCGCGGTACCCGTACGCGTGCCGTCAGCTACCTCATAAATGCCCTGTGCCGCACTGCCGGTTGGCATGCCCGAGGGTGTGTTGTTGCGATAACCATCATGCGGAATCATATAGAGCGCGTAAACCTTGTGACCGCTGATATTTACCGACTTTGTTTTCGCGTTTGACTCATAATCCGGTTCAGACGCCGTCCCCGTGTAACAGCCTGCGGGCGCTACCTTGAGATCGTTGCCCCTGCCGGACTGATCATACAAGAGCGAAATGGTGCATGTAGAAGTGCCGCAGAACGTATCCTGTGCGGCGCCATCGGCGAAGCCCGTACCCGCGACAACCCCGATGTCCTGGACCGTGCCACCTGTGCCGAGCGCATTGCCCCCTTTTCTGACTTGGTAGAGAGCCCCGGAATATGCGCCCCGGAGAATCCGAGTAGTACTGTAGGCACCGACACAAAGTGTGGCTGGGCTCGCGGCTGCATAGATGTCGCACGGCCCGGTAATGGCAGAGCCTCCGCCAGCTGGTTGTCCGCCCGTTGCGGCTCCAGTCGTCGCACCGCCCGTTGCGGCACCACCCGTTGCGGCTCCGGTCGTCGCGCCGCCCGTTGCGGCACCGCCCGTTGCGGAACCACCCTGAGCAGCGCCACCCGCAGTTGCACCCGCCTTGGTGCCGCCCGTGGCAGCGAAAATACCACCACTGCCAGCAAATGAGCCGCCAGCGCCGCCCGTCGCAATGGCCGTGCCCGCATCAGAATTGAAATCAATGGGAGAACTGGCGCAACCGCCAAGCAATGCGACGGTCGATAAGGCCTCTAAGGATCTCACCCAGAAGAATCTCACGTTCTGTTAGTACCCAGTGCGCCAGTTCACGAGCACTCGCTAATCAATTACCGTTTACAAAAATCTCCTGCGCACGCCGACGCACAAATGGCGTGGCGCCGGATTGCGCCAGTTCATTGAGCACCGGCATTGCCTTTGCGCGTCGCCCAGCCGCCAGATCGAGTTGTGCCTGAGCCAATTTGGCGGCGTCTCGCGCGGCAGGGTCAGAACCTCCGCTGATTTCGCCTAGAGCTGCGGTAGCCGCGACGTCATCACCGCGACGCAACGCCGACGCGGCTCGGGACCAGGCGCCGTCTAATTGACTCTGGTCCAGCGGGTTCGCGGCAGTGGGCGCGGTATTGTCCACGCGTCGGACGGACAAATTCCCAGCTCTAGGATGACCCGCAGCCGTTCGTCGTATTGTCTTGCTATTGTCCTGTGGGTCCGTTTCTTGCTTCGTACCCGCGGAAAGGTTGTTTGAGGTTGAAGGCAATGCCTCCTGCGTCTCGAGTTCGGGCACCCAGACCTGCGGCTCAAACCTGGCTACCCAATGTGCGGCCTGGGGAGCGTTGCGAATCTGTGCAATTCCAGGTCCGATCAACTCCGTTCTCGTGTTGTCAATGATGAGTGCCGCATGCTCTCCGGGCAGCAGGGTAAGCTTCGCCGGAGCACTGTACTCCAGACGACTGCCACCGCGTTCGACGACGTAACCGCTCGAGTGAGCGGCGCGGGGCTGCTCGCCGGGATGAGCCGGCACGGAAAGTAACCGAGAAGGTGTCAAGGAGCGTAATTTCAGCACGCTGGAGGCCCCCAATGCTCCGCCCGTGAGCATCATTGCAGCAGCGATAACCCAGGCTGCGCGCAAGGAAAATATCGACCCCGGGCGCGATTTAGCCTGATTGTATCGTCGAATTGCAACGAGCAATTCGGCCTTGCCGGGTCGATCCGCATCAAAGCTAGCTTTCATCCGGCGCAGTCGCACGCCTTCGGCCCGATCAAAATCCCGAAGGGGCTTCACGATTGCTCCTCGCCGCAGGCGGCATCGCCAAAATAGGGATCTCGTTCGAGTGCTTGCGCGAGCAGCCTTCGACCGTCTCGCAAGCGTGATCGAACGGTATGAAGATTGGCTCCCACGATGGCAGCAATCTCCTCGACTTCGAGCTCTTCTAGATCATGCAGTATGACAACCATGCGCCGCTTGGGTGAAACTTGTTCCAATGCTCGCCGCAGGCGTTCGGTTCGCTCGCGCTGCTCGAGAAGCTCGGAAGATTCCAAACGTGTAAGATCGATGTCGTCGGTCTGGTAACCATCGCTAGCATACGAGAATCGCTTGAACCAACGTCGATACCAGCGCCGGTGCTTCGAAAGGGTAAAGTAACAGATGCGGTAGGTCCAAGTTGCAAGGGCTGAGCGATCTTCAAAACGCGGCAGCGCGCGAAACACCTGCTCAGCGGCCATTTGTACCAAGTCATCGAGATCTTGACCGCGCCCCGCCAATGCCTGCATTTGCCGATATACGAGGGCAAAAACCTCACCACGGCGCCCGGTGCTCGCACCATCGCGCCACAGCTTTTCATCAGCCCAATCTTTGGCGGGCGATTCTACGAGGCGCAGTTCGGTTTGCACGACCAATTACCAGATCACCAGGGATCACGTGTTAGTACCCGCAGGGGCACCGCATGAGCAGTTCTCACGACAGAAATTGTAGACCCTGTCACACGCCCACGATAGTGCCTTGAAATCCAACGATTCGGCTCCAGAGCAAACGCTATTTCATTCAAATGTCTGCTATCACCGGCCGGTGAAACCGTGCGAAAATGGCATCTTCCTTTCCAGGGTGGCATTTGGGGTACTGGCAATCGGGGCATTGAACTCGCGGGCCGGTGCGACGAGCATCCCCGACGTCGTTATCGATTGCCCGGCACTGTCCAGCGAGCAACGGGCAAGCCTCGAGGCAAGAGTACGTGCCGAGCTTGCAATGAATCGCCTGTCGGGAAGTGAAATTCAAGTCAACTGTGTGTCACCGCTCGTAGTCGTATCATACGCCACCAATGGCGTCTCTGTTCGATCCAGTTCGGCACCTTTGGTGCAAGACATCAATCAATGGGTGGAGGAAATACTGACACTCGTACACGCCGTAATTGCACCGTCTGTCGGTCTGGGTACTTCCGACACGACCGCGTCTGGAGCATCCAATGTGACCGCACCATCAGCAGTAAATGCACCTGCTATGGGGGCGCCATCGAAGTCCCTACCCACGATGTCCACTGAATACTCAGTCGAGCCACCTCACCGAGGCGAGCCGAAATCAGTCTCCTTAGGGGGCGGTCTATGTGCGGAGCTTTGGGCAAAGCCCGTGAATGCATTTGTCGGACCGTGCGTTTCTGCCGGGCTTCGATTGTCTACATTTTCGAGGATTGCAGTGACCGGCGCAACGCAATGGAGTACGGCCAAGCCAGACGACATAGCCCTTCACCTTTGGCAGGCAGGCGCTGACGCTCGGTTTGGGCGTTCCTTTTGGTTCGCGCTCGGTATGCAATTATCAGCCATTCGCCTTGTCCCAGGTATTGGTTTCTTGCCAAGGTCGAAGTTTGCCTACGAACCTACGTTCGCGTTGCGCGGTGGATTGTCCACGACCTTGGGCGGGCAAAAGTTGGTGACGGGAGTCGGCCTCCGGGGCTATTCAGGACCTCGGGATGTGCGCCTAAACAGCGTGACCGTATTTCAACTTCCGATGTTCGCGCTGACGTTAGGAATCGAATATGAATTCGACCTCTGACTATTGAGGTACGCAGGTCTTATCCGTATGCCACGCGCAGCCAAGAGTCACCTGACAACTATTCTTGCTGAGGCCCTTGCAAGTCTTCGCCGGGACACTCGAGTCTTCGAACACGTGCTTCTTCGGTTCCGGAGGCTTCGCTTCCTCTTTCTTGGTATCAGATGCAGCGGAGTCTTCCTTTTTGGCAGTAGTATCGCTTTCTTCCGGCGCGTTGTATTTGAAATCAACGTCGTCGGAAGGCGCCGATGCTGGCGGGCTCGAGTTGGCACTCTCGCCCGCGCAACCGAATAGGCCGGCGATGACGACCGTGAACACCAATGTGAGCTTGGTCATACCCCGATCATCCCCGGAGTCAGCGGGGGCTGCAAGCCCGAATGAATCAAATGGCCGAAATCGGCGCTAAGCCTTGGGTTTAACCGCCTCGAGTTCGATCTGAATATCGACCTTTTCGCCCACCAATAAGCCGCCGGTTTCCAGCGCTTGGTTCCATGCGAGGCCGAAATCCTTGCGGTTTATCGAGGTGTGCGCCGAAAAGCCAACGCGTTCGCCGCCCCAGGGGTCCTTGGCTTGGCCGGAATATTCGACGTCCAAGGTCACCGGCAGGGTAGTTCCATGAACCGTCAGATCACCTGACAATTTGTATTCATCACCGCCCTTTTTTTCAATGGACTTACCCTTGAACGTAATGTGCGGGTGGGCTTCCGTTTCCAGGAAGTCGGCTGACTTCAAATGGCCATCACGCTGTGCATCCTTGGTATCGATGCTGTTCGCGTCGATCTGAATATCTACTTTGGTGGTCAAAGGGTTGCTCGGGTCGAACTCGAACGAACCTGACCAGGTCGAAAATTGCCCACGTACTTTGGATACCATCAAATGCCGTACGGAAAAGTTGATGCTCGAATGTACTGGGTCGATGTCCCATTTTTGTGTCGCCATAATTCCGTTCCTTCTTGTCGTTAGCGGCGCGCACAGTCGGCAGCCTGCTTTGGTGACGGCAGAACCGCGAGATCGGGGGAACATTACCCCGAAATCCCTTGGTAGTACTCGTCTGTACCCTGGTTCCAATTAGTAACTTCGACTATATTAGGTACCACAATCCGCAAGCGCAAGGAGGCACACCGATGTCACCTACTCACAAACGACCGCAACACGGCAACTGCCTGGCCGTACGAGAGGTCCTGAACCGAGTTGGCGACAAGTGGAGTGTCCTGTTGATTGGACTGCTCGGTGACGGCCCGCGACGTTTCAGTGAGCTCAAGCGTACCGTCGAGGGTATCTCACAGCGAATGCTGACCCTGACCTTGCGTGGATTCGAGCGAGACGGTTTGGTGACACGAACACTCTACCCATCGATTCCTCCTCGCGTTGAGTACCAATTGACTTCACTCGGAAGGACGCTGCTCGAGCCCGTGAATGCGCTAGCAGCCTGGGCACAAGAACACCGAGCTGACATGGAATCCGCGCGCGATCGATTCGATAAGCTGGAGCGCCGCAAGGCTCGGCTTGAAGGAGTTCCGCGTCAGCCTAATGTCTGATCAAATAGACGTGGGCCATGGCCCGCGCCGAAGGTGACCCTGCTACTCATCGGTGGAGGTGCGAGCGTCACGTTGCGATTCTTGGGCACTAACCCCATACATAAAGCGACGTCATGAAAATATCTCATCTTCTCGTAGCAAATTGCTTGTCGTATGCGGTGCTTTTGGCCACAGGCTGCAGCAATGGAAGTGTCAAATCGAATACAGACGCTTCGTACAATTCAAATAGCCCGGAAGACGACGCGTCGGTCAATGATGTCGATGCGGGCTCGGATCTTGGTCAAGCGTGCCCCGGACCCACTGTAGCGAACTGCCCAGCCAATGTTCCCAGTTTCTCGCGTCAAGTAACGCAAATTGTAGAAACTCGCTGCGCCGTGTGTCATTCCGTCAACAACGATGCGGGCTTATGGACGCTTAGTGATTGGCAGAGCCTTTCGGATTGGCAATACAGCATTCTTCAGGACATTCGTGGCTGCACTCAGCCTCCGCCGGCCTCCGGCGTGTTACTTGCTCTCGCCGAGAGAAAGGCAATCGAAGGTTGGCTAGCCTGCGGCGCTCCAGATAATTGACAGATTTTTTTGTGATGGCGTTACGTTACGGAAAGCCGCACTCAGATCGTGCACCAAAATTGGTCAAAAAAAGACCGAAGTCCGACGCCAGCTAACTTTCGACGATGAATTAACTAAAAATAATAATCCAGCCCTTGCATGATTATCCAACACTGAAGTCACTTTAGGTGGCACAGCGAGCGGTGCAATTGCCCTGCTTGCTCGACAAGTTTCTGATTCAATTCAGGCAGGATTTACGCTCATAATATCGATCTTTTTCGGCACAAAGCACTCAGGTTCCAACACGGCAAACAACGAGAACTCAATCTCTACGATACACAAGAATCGACCGCTAAGGTGTGCGGGCACTGCAGGCCAACTACCCCGGAGGGAACCCCGCTATTGACGTCAATTGGCTCAAGAAGCATGAGAAGAAGACTTCCTCAAATCCAATCTTTCCAAGCAAGGTTGAGGAGGGTGTCGGGCTCGCTGACAATGCTGCTTCGGGACTGATACTTGTCATAGGTTTGCAATGGTGAAAAAATCATGAAATTTAGCTCCTTACTCAAGACAAGCGCACTGATTGCCGCGGCGTTCTCGTTCATTCAGTGTTCGTCTTCGACCAAGGCCACAAACAACGCTGGTGATTCGGGAACGAGCACCGCGGGCTGTCAGGCGTACTGCGATGCAATCACGACCAATTGCAAGGGCGGCGAAGCAGCGGGCACGAATCAACAGTACGGTTCGATGGACAATTGCATGGCCGTGTGTTCCGCATTTCCTGTTGGGTCCCCCAGCGACCAGAGTGGAAACACTTTGGGGTGCAGAACTTACCACGCACATCTTGCGGGGTCCGATGCGTCGAATGCTGCGGTAACTCATTGTCCGCATGCCGGACCGGGAGGGGACGTTGTCTGCGGCAATGTCTGTGAGAATTATTGCCAGCTGACCGATAAGTTCTGTGTTGGAACGCACCAGGTTTACTCGAACCATGCCGACTGCCTGGCGACCTGTAACGCTACTCCTTCGGGCACACACTTCACCATTTCTACTGCAATCCAAGAGAGCAATCAGCAGGCATGCTTGCTCTATCACGCCCAAGAAGGTTCAGTTGATCCCTCGCATTGCACCGATGATCTCTCAAAACAAACGGGAGACGCTGGTACCGGTGGCTCGGTAACCTGCAATAAGTAACACTTTGTCCCCAATACGCGTGCGGGACACGGTTCCCGCACGCAATTGCACCAAAATTCCTTTATGAAAAAGATCAGGTCTTACTTTGCCGTAGGACTCGGGCTAGCGCTGTTGTTTGCCTGCAGTACCTCGGCGCCGGGAAAATCCTCGTCATGTAGTTCAACCCCGAAATCCGACGGCGATTACCCCTGTGATGTCGGGAAGGTAATTCAAGATCGCTGCCAGGAGTGTCATCAGAATCCGCCACAGCACAGCGCGCACTTCTCACTTCTCAGTTTTGAGGACACACAGCAACCTTACGTTGCCGGCCAGTTGCGTTGGCAGCGGATGGCTTATGTCATCGAGCCTGAGTCGATTCCACATATGCCTTATGCGGACGCGGGTCAGCTGAGCCCTGACGAATTGAAGACACTGCGCGACTGGTTCGCAGCCTGTGCACCGCCTGCGCCCGAGGGCCAAGGCTGTGACCAGGGGGAATGATTGACTGAAATTGCGGCCAGTCGAGATTATCCGGACCAAGTCTTCCCCGTGTATGAGCCAACTTTCTGCGGCTCGCACTAGGAAGAACTGAAACAATTTAAATCGGCATGCGTTAGTTCTAGCTGTGAGTTCCTGGATGATGCGCCAACTTAGTTACCGAGTACCTCAGCGACGAACCCGGCTTAGTTTCAATGACCTGAATATTTCGAGCAGGAGCTTACAGCGTAGTTGTTGCGCATCAAGGAGTTACAAATATGACTAGCGACCTTTCCCGTCGGTATTTTCTCAAGGTATTAGCTGTGGGAGCTGCCACCTCGGCGGGGGCGCTTTCGGCATGCTCGGGCAACAACAGTGGTGTGCAAGCGGAAGCATTTGGCGATGTCACTGCCGGCAATATTTC
>PMCK01000416.1 GCA_003154095.1 Myxococcales bacterium
GTCAGCGCTGGCGCAGGTGGGGTTCTGGAAATTGCCGCGCTTCGGGGACTCCGTGAGCGTGTCGTGCCTAAAGCCGCAGAGGTCGGCCATCGCCGAGAGTAGCGGTGCGCCCTCGGGCGGGCTGATCAAACCGCGCACGCAGACCTCTTCCAGATTCTTGGTGTGAAAATTCCAGTGGACCGGCTGCCCCTTGTCAACCTTGCTGAGATCCTCGGTCAGCCACACGCCACCGCCGTCGAGAATGAGCGCGCGATCGGAGTTGAACGGATCAATTTCGATGTCTCCGTTCCACTGCGGCGCATCGAGCTTTTCCCGGTGGTGATAGGCGTGCGCCTCGCTGGCCTCGAGCACGGCCTTGGCCATGATGGGTTTCCAGGTCTTGCCGCGATCGAGCGAACGATAGACCTCGGCGCCCGTGCTCCACTTGTCGATGGTAGTCGCTACGATGGTGCCCGGGTGCACTGGGTCGATGGTGACCGCGCCGTAACCGAAGTGGTCCGTGTCCGAGGGCTTGAGAGGCGTAATGTCCGTCCAAACATCGCCCTTCGNNGGCAAAAAGCCTTTTGGTTGTTTCGGCACTGGCTGCCAGGTTTGACCCGCATCAGTGCTTCGATACAGGTTGTCGTCCGTGCGAGTCACCCCCGCGTAAATGACCTTCGTGGGCTCGCCGTCTTTGCCCCCGTTCGCATCGAATACGACGAACGGAATGCCGAGACCCTTGGGATCGCTGCTGACCGGGAAGGTTTCGAGCTTGTTCCAACTCTCCGATTCATCCGTGCTCTTCCACATGCCGCTCAGGCGCGAACCGAAGAAGAGGATCTTCGGTTGGTGCGGGTCGACGGCAAGGCGCTCGCCGTTCGAACGCCCAAGATCGTTGCCGCCCATTTTCAGCGACGTCATCTTCGTGATGTGCCACGTGTTGCCCTGGTCGTCCGAGCGCATGAACGCGCCGGGCCCCGCCCACGACTGCGCGTACATGCCGGTCGCCATGTAAACGCGGTTCGGTTTCGCTGGATCGGTCGCGATGCTCTCGATCCCCATGTAGTTCGCGTCTTTGCGGCTAACGAAGTCTGTAAGAGGAATCCAGCTGCGCTTGGTGGGATCGTAGCGGTAGGCGCCACCCACGTCGGTGCGGATGTAAAGGATGCCGGCCTTGGCCTTGCTGAAGATAATGCCGGTGACAAAGCCTCCGCCGTCGATGACGACGTTCTTCCAATTGTACGGGACGGACTTCACCTTGCCGGAACTGGGACTCAAGTCCGAGTCTGAACTCGAACTCGAACTCGATGACGAAGACGATTGAGCACTCGACGTGCTCTTGTTCCTTGCGTTTGCCGGAGGTGGCACGAGACACGAGCTGGTAAGGGCGAGGCCTATGAGCGCGAAAGGCAGCGGGTAGTAAGGGGTGGTGCGGAGCTTCTGAGTCATGGTTCGTTTCTGCGACGTCGGGAAGTTTGAGTGGCAACGCCGCACTTGCAAGTCACCGATGGGGATTGGAGTTTGCAACAACAGCTTTGCCACACTTCGAATATGGGATCATGCAAATTCGATTTTGAGTCGTCAAGAGAATCAGCATTCATCGCGATCGACCTTTTCCGCAACAGAAGGGTTTGCTCGACGTGAGATCAGGACATAGGATCGTTGTTGCAATGCCCTCCCGAGCACGCCGCCCGTCCAAACACCAGGCCCGACGACTTCGACTTTCCGAGCTTCTCGTTTTGGCTACAGCCGGTTTCTTCGTGAGCAATCTAGCGGCCTGCGGGAGCGACTCGAAGAGCCCAAGTGGCGCAAACGGCGCTGGGGGGGCGGGTGGCAGCAGCTCAGGTGGCAGTAGCCCAGGCGGCGCCAGCCAGGGTGGCAGCAACGGGACCGGTGGCTCAGGGGGGAGTAGCAGTGGAACCGGTGGTAACTACGTAGTGGGTGCAGGAATCGGGGGCAGTGGCTTCAACCAGTGCGGTGTAGCGGCGCCTTTGCCCAAGAACACCGGGCAATGCACTGCGGTTAGCACGCCAACGATCGCCGATTTTGACGACTACACGGGCGGAGCGGCAACCAGTTACAACTTTCACGTCAACGCGAACACTGCAAGCCCGGTGCTTGGCTCGATTCTGCACGTCGACGATGGATCAGCCACTGGCGACGCCGGAACGACTGTAATCAGTACTCAGATGGTGACGGGCGAGGGGGGCGCGGGCTATGCGCTGCAGATCTCGGACACCAACGCGACGCACTGGGGTGGGCTGCTCATGTTCTTTATTCCGAGCGCCGGCGCTTGTTTGGACGCACACGGCTTCGGCGGCGTGCAGTTCTCAATCAAGGGAGCGTCCCCGTCAGGGAGATTTGGCGTCAATCTGGGAACGCTGGACACGATCCCGACGAGCGACAGTGGGCTTTGCTCCAACCCGACATCGAGCGACTGCAAGGACGCTAACGTTGAGTTTGCGCTACCGACGGATCCGGCGACCTGGACTCAGATCCAAGTCCCATGGAGCTTATTCACACCGGGCGTTGGAAGTGGACTCTCGTGCGTGCCGGTAACCGGGCAGAACATCGTGCGTTTGGTGATTCAACCGTTCATGAGCTATCCCCCGCCCAACTACACCTTCCAGCCCGGTGCCTACAGCATCGCGGTAGATAACGTGAAATTCTACTAACGTTGGGGACCCCGGAGAATGCCTATGTGGCAAATGCGTCATCGAATGATTTCAGCCAAAATTGCTTGCTCGGCGTCGTTCTTGTGCCTCACGGCCGCTTGTTCGTCGTCCAATGCTCCGGGTGGGGCAAGTGCAGGCGGAATGGGTGCAGGCGGAATGAGTGCAGGCGGAACGAGTGCCGGCGGGGCGAGCGCTGGGGACACGAGTGCAGGCGGCACAAGTTCAGGGGGTGGTACCGCTGCAAGTGGTACGATCTGTGAACTTGCCGAGAGTATCCACTGGAATGCGAGCGCCCCGCTGATTGTCCCGATTTCGGACGCTACGCATGACCTCGTNNGTCTACACGAGTTTCTCGGACTTCAGTGAAGCCTCGAGCGCGACTCTCTACTACATGGACAAGACCCCGGGCTTCAACACGTACGTGGCAGCTCCTGAGCTCTTCTACTTTACGCCGCAGAAGAAGTGGTACCTGGTCTATCAGGCGGGCCCACCCAAGTTTTCGACTGCGGATGATCCCAGCGATCCGACCAAGTGGACTCAACCGGCACCTTTCTTTACAACCACGCCCGCGATCATTACGCAAAATGGCGGTGACTGGTTGGACTTCTGGATAATCTGCGACGCAGCGTCGTGTCACTTATTCTTCTCCGACAATCATGGTCGCTGGTACACGAGCAAGACGGCAATCGATCAGTTCCCGAATGGTTTTGGCGAGCCAGTCGTCGTGATGCAGGATTCGAATGCAGGGCGGATGTTCGAAGCGTCGAACGTTTACAAAATAAACGGCACGAATCAGTATCTCGCGCTCATCGAAGCCTTCGATCAGACATCAGGCGGGCGTCGTTACTTCCGTTCTTGGATCGCGGACAGTCTCGACGGGCCCTGGCTGCCCTGGCAAGCCAGTGGATCTTATCCGTTTGCGGGTTCACAAAACGTCACGTTCCAAGGTTCACCCTGGACGAACGACATCAGCCACGGCGAAGCAATCCGAGCAGGCTATGACGAGACCCTGGCTATCGACCCGTGCAATCTTCGTTACCTCTTTCAAGGGGACGATCCGACCGCAAACACGGGCGGCGACTACAATAAGATCCCCTGGAGGATCGGTCTTTTGACCCAGACCCAGTGAGCATCCGCACTCGCGGCTTGGTCGTGCATTGCACCCATGGTAGAATTGGGATCTACTATGAATCCCAAACGCGTACTCGTTGTGCTCGGTACCGAGGCAGCGTGGTCGCGCGGGATTCTACGCGGATTCATGGCGGCCGCGCATGAGCACGACTGGATGTTGCTCCATTACCACCCTTCCTCGGATCTAAAATGGCTGGTCAAGGAGTGGTCCCCTGTTGCCGCCGTGATTGGTCCCGAGTTTGGCAAAGAGGCGATAGCGGAGCTCGCTCCTGCGCCGGTCGTGTCCGTGACGGTAGATCGGAGTGCGGATGGTGTCGCTTCGGTATGTCTCGACGAGGAAACCATCGCGTCACTGGCGCTCGAGCACCTGCTCGCAACCGGGCTTCGGAACATGACAACTTTTCGATACGGGGATTCGTTTTTCGCCGTGGCACGCGAACGCGCCTTCGTTAGGGAGGCGCGCGCGGCCGGTGCGCAGGTCGCCCCCGGGTGGGGCAGCGAAGGCTCCGGACCGCTCAAGAGCGGAGAACGTCCTCTTGCCATGGTGAAATGGCTGCGCGCATTGCCGAAGCCCTGCGGCATTTTCACATGCACAGATTCATGGGGTAGTGCCGTAACTCGCTACGCTCGCGAGGCGGGTTTACGTGTGCCTGAAGACGTCGCCCTCGTAGGGGCTGACAACGATGAGCTCGAATGCCAGTTGATTTCACCACCACTCTCGAGCGTGGTGATTCCGTGGCAAGAGGTTGGCCGAAATGCTGCGATGCTCGTGCGCCTTGCACTTGGGAATCAGACGATCGCTGAGCGACGAGTCGTTGTGTCTCCAATCGCGGTTGTCGCGAGACGCTCCTCGGATATACTCGCGGTCGACGACCCCCTCGTGGCGGGAGCGGTCGCCTGGATCCGCAGCCACGTTGATCGGCGCCTGACTGTAGCAATGGTCACCCGTGCAGTCGGTGGCGGTCGGCAGCGGCTCGAGAGGCGCTTTCGGTCTACACTCGACCGCACCGTTCAAGACGAGATCCGGCGTGCTCACGTCGATGCAGCCAAGCACTGGCTCGCAACGACCAAAGCCGAACTGTCCGTGGTCGCGAAGAAGAGCGGCTTCACGAACGCCGCCCTCCTCAACGTGGCTTTCCGGCGCGAGATTGGCATGCCTCCCGGCGCGTATCGCCGGCGCATCCAGAAGCAGGGTGTCGAGGATGACTGATCTAAACCTCTGATAAATGCTTTTGTATTGACGGCACGCGCACGACGCATCACGACGATTTGAGTTCTGTTTCGGAGGCGGGTACGGAGTCCGGCTACCGTAGGCGCAGCCTAATTCACGATGACGATGTCGCGGCAGCCCGAGGGGCAGTGTCCGCTCGTGCCGTTGAGTACGCCGTCGTCGCAATCCTCTTGGGGCGTCTGCTTGATGCCGTCACCGCAGAACGCGCCAAGTGTGCAGTCGGGGCCGCACTCGCCGTAGCCGCCGTCGTTGACGCCGTCGTCACACTGCTCGCCGATGCCAACCACGCCATCGCCACAGTGGGCGACGCAGTCGCTCGGTTGCGAGCTGAAGCCGCTCAGCGTGAGTTGGTAGCTCGAGGCAACGCTCTGTCGCTCGGCGTGGAGGACGACAATTTCGTATACGCCGCCGTCGGCGAGCTTCAGATTAGGACTAGAGGTAATAGGCGCGGCAGTGGTATCACCCACCGCCGGCACTACGACAACGTTCGTGGTGCCGCCCGTAATCGTCACGTCGCCCTGTGCGGCGGCGTGAATGCCACCGAGATCCACAGCGAGGAGGCCATTGATGAACACCCAGACGTCGTCATCGCCAACGAAACGGAGGTGATAGTTCGTGGCCGCCTTATACTGGAACCAGTAACGGACCTCGCTCGTGAAGCTGAAGTTGTGTACGACCGCGGGCTTTTGGACCGGCCACGAAGGATCGTAGTTGCCCGAGATTTGGCCATTAGCCGCCGGGTTTGGCGGCGTGATGGGGTCGGCTGGGAAGAACAGTGGATTGCCGTCAAAGGAGGCCAGCACGATCGTGCCCACATAGTTCGTTCCGACGAGTTCGCATCGGGTCGGCGTCTGTCCGCCGATGTTGCAGGCCTGGGGGTTACCACCAGTACCGTCACATTGCGGTGTACTCGGGTCTGCGTCGTAGTAGCAAGCCACGCAGGGAATGTCCGCCCCAGTTGCGTCCTTGGCAACCTGGGCTTGGCTGATGCAGTTCTGTGTCTGCAAGCGCTCGTACTTAGCGGAAGTCAGCCCGTCGCCGTTGGTGCCGAAGCGATTGACGTAGGCCGTGCCATCGTCGTTGAGGAAGAGGGTGAGGGTTGTGGCAAGCGGGCTGCCGTTGCGCTTGTTGCCGGCTGCGGTGACCGATTCATCGTACCACATTGCGAAGCTCGCAGTGCTGGCGATGCCGGAGTCCGTGCCCGCAGTGCCGTTGTATACCCCGGTCGTCGATGCGAGGGCGGGCTTACGCCGATCTCCCTGCAATTCGGTCTGGAGGAGCCCTTGGGTGATGAAATTGTGGTTCATCGCAAAGTTCCCTCCTTTCTCGAAGTCGCCGCCGGCATCGAAGTCCCGAACGACGAGCGGCACCTGCATCGATGCGCCTAGGTCCGGGGCTTTGCAGGTGTACCCGGTTTCGAACTTGCAGTCTTTGCTGCAACCATCGCCGTCGATGTTGTTGCCGTCGTCGCAATCCTCGTTGACGACGACGCCATCGCCGCAGCTCGAGGTGCAACCCGACCCCACCGTACACTTGGGCTCGTTCTGGCAGAGGGCAGAGCAGCCGTCAAAGGGCATGGCATTGCCGTCCTCGCAGGTCTCAGCGCCCTCGATGACACCGTCACCGCAGACGGTGTGAGAACAAACACTCGGGCTTCCCGTGCACTTCCAACCCGCCTCGTACTTGCAGGTGGGGGAGCAACCGTCTCCCGCAACGGCGTTGCCGTCGTCACAGAGCTCGGGGAAGGCCTGCACGCCGTCACCACACACCGCAATGTGGATGCAGGGCGTGCCGGCATTCGGGCAGGAGTAGCCCTTTTCGACCGCGAGGCAATTGGCCTGGCAACCGTCGCCTGAAACCTTATTGCCGTCATCGCAGGTTTCGTCGCCCGTCAGCACACCGTTGCCGCATCCGGGGGGGGCAGGCAGGTTTGCGGTTAACGATGCGTTGGGGTCGAATCCCGCATTTCCGGTGCCGCCGTTTCCGGTGCCGCCACTTCCGGTGCCGTTGTGGGTCATGCCGGTGCTGGGTGGGGCCGCGCTGCAGGCAAAGAACTGAAATGAGGCCAAAAGAGCTGGAGTAGACCAGGCCGCTCGAGAAATTCGCATAAGAAACCTCGGTAGTATTCAAGTATACTCAACGGTCCAGCCGGGCGCCCCTGGGATTTCTCGGTTCGACAATTAGGCCGAGGAGCCTTTTCCCCCGCCCCCAAGCCGATGCCACTGCGCTGCAACGATGAGTGGGCATGAGCGTACCCCTCACGGTCAGCTAGCGATGCGGGTGACCGTAAGGTGATGCGCGCGGATGTCGACAGCGCTGCTCGTTACGCTCGCCCCCGCGCCGCCGGAACGCAACTGGTGGCGGTGGACCGACCACCACTCTGCGGCTCGAGCGTTGGTCCAGCGACCCGCCGCGGCGCACGCGAGAAGACGCTCGCGCAGGACGTGCGCCGAGGCAGGGCGATCCTCGGGTCGCTTGGCGAGACATGCAAGGAGCACAGTCTCGAGATCTGCCGTCACGGGCGCACCGAGCCGAGCGGAAGGAGGCTCGGGTACCGAATGCAGATGATGAGCGCATACTTCGAAAATCGAATTTCCGCCGAAGACATGCGTGCCGGTCAATAGCCAGTACCCAACCGCGCCGAGCGCATAGAGGTCCGCTCGCGCGTCAACGGTCTCCGGCGCAGTCAAAGTCTCGGGGGCAATGTAGAGCGGCGTCCCCGTGATCGCGTTGGCCATTGTGAGCGCTGTCTCGGACGTGGCCCCGCCGTTCTCCAAGGACCCGACGTCCTTCACCAAACCGAAGTCGACAACCTTCACTAGATCGGAGATGCCGCCACGATCGACAACCAGGATGTTGCCGGGTTTGACGTC
>PMCK01000233.1 GCA_003154095.1 Myxococcales bacterium
GCAACAGCAACCTCCACCGCCGCACTGCTTGATAGTCCAGCGCCTAGAGGAACATTAGAAACCATCAAGCTGTCAATGGAAGGGGGAACGAGGCCACGGTCAATGAAACCAGCCAGTACCCCTCGCGGGTAGTTTGCCCATTTAGGGTCGCCGGGCGTTGGCCGGGCATCGAATTGTATATCGACTGTCGACTGGACCGCATCACTGACCAACCGAATTCGTCTGGGGTTTGAACCAATGACTTTCCTTCCGGCAACGACGACGTATCTCTCAATTGCCATCGGTAAGACAAATCCGTCGTTGTAATCCGTGTGTTCGCCNNACGAAGCCGTCGTTGTAATCCGTGTGTTCGCCAATTAGATTCACTCGTCCCGGAGCAGCCGCCATCCAATCGGGTCGAACACCATAGCGGCTAAAGAAATCTCTACAGCATTTGTCTGTCAAAGCCTTTAGCGGCTCGGTCTGACGTATGCCAGAATCGTTCATCGGTCTACCTCTGCACGACAGAAGGTTGAAGATACCGTACTCTGGGCTATTCTTCAGCCTATTTCGGCCAGTTGAGTACCGCACTTTGACATTCTAGTACAAACAACCTGGTCTCTCGATTATCGAGGGGTTCAAAGATTGGGGAAGTGAAAATCCCAACAATTTTGCTATTGACTACCGGCATCGCACCTTTGGACCCGATATGGGTTGGTAAGAGTTTCAAACAACATCAATGGCTTCAAGCGCTAGCAGTTTTACAAAATCTTCTAGAATTGACGTAATTTCGCGACTATTGCGATTGAGCTGGCGATACCGAGTCAGAACATTACAGGTATTCTTACTTCAAGTTGTGCTTCTAGCGATGACTTTGGGCGGTCTCAGCTTTTCGGGCCTCGCTATCGACGTAATTCGTCACGCGCTTGACCGTACAGCTCGCGCTCCGAATTGGCCATTGGGCCTTGAACTGCCGCACCAATTTACTTTATTGGCCCAGCTGTTCCTGATCGCGTCGGCCATATTGGTCACGGCAGCCCTCGGGGCCATTTTGAACTACGCCTATTCAGTCACTGTTGCCCGACTCGTCCATCTTGAAATTGTACCGAACTTGCGCGCCGAACTGTTCACTCGGCTACAACGTCTCAGTTTCAGATTCTTCGATAGGAATTCGAATGGCGCGATTGTCAATCGCGTTACCGTCGACGTCCAAATGTTACGTTCTTTCGTTGATGGAGTGATTATCCAGGGCGCAGTCCTGTTGCTTTCGTTGGGTGTTTTCCTCGCATATATGCTCAACAAACACGTAAAACTTACGCTCGTCAGCCTCAGTCTTACTCCACTACTCTACGTCGCAACACGGTTGTTTTCCCGCTGGGCGCAACCCGCATATCGCGAAGGACGCCGCCTTTCCGATGGCATGGTTCGCGCGATGACCGAGGGGATTGAAGGCATTCAAGTCACAAAGGTCTTTGGTAGAGCCCGCGATCAGTTTCTACTGTTCGATAGGCGGAACCGCGATGTGCGCGAACAGCAATTGAAGATATTCAAGCAAGTCAGTCGGTTTAGCCCCACCGTCGACCTACTCAATCAGTTGAATGTTGCGGTTTTGTTGGTTTACGGAGGTGCATTGGTTGCTCAGGGCAGCATATCCCTGGGTGACCTAGTCGTGTTTGTTGGGATGCTCAGACAATTTGCTACACGCGCTTCTGGCATGGCGGATATAGTCAACACTCTCCAGCAGAGCATGACCGGAGCGCGACGAGTATTCGAGATTTTTGACTCACCTGTTGAGGTAAAGAACCCGACACACCCTGTAAAATCGCGAAGACTAGCCGGTAAGATATCATTCGAAGACGTACACTTCGGATACAATGGGGACAGCGTACTCAAGGGTGTATCGCTACAGCTAAAACCTGGGCAATCTGTCGGGATACTAGGGACGACAGGCTCGGGGAAAAGCACTTTGCTGAGCCTGGTGCCTCGATTCTATGATCCAACCCAGGGTCGGCTCGCCATCGACGATATCGACGTACGCTCTTTCGACATCGACGACTTACGACGGCAAATTGGCGTGGTATTTCAAGAAAGTCTGCTTTTTCACGATACCATCGCAAGTAACATCACACTCGGCCATCCCGGCTCTAGTCGAGAACAAATCGAGCGGGCCGCCAAGACCGCTGGCGCGCATCGCTTCATTTCCGAACTTCCGGGTGGTTACGATACAATTCTCGAAGAAGGAGCGGTCAATTTGTCTGGCGGGCAGCGACAACGCATCGCAATAGCGCGCGCATTGCTATTGGAGCCGCCCATACTCATTTTGGATGACCCGACTACGGCAATCGATGCAATCACGGAAGCAGAAGTACTGGATGCCGTAGATGGAGCCATGGTGGGCCGCACCACGTTATTGGTCTCGAATCGGCTGAGCGCACTACGTCGAGCTGATACGATTCTGGTATTGGATGGGGGCCGAATCGTCGAACAAGGCACGCACATTCAGCTGCTCCAGCGTGGAGGTATCTACAGCAGAACCGCACAGCTTATGGGGAGTGTTGACACCGATGTTCCGTGTTTGTCTTCGGGAGGGGCATCGGCATGACATCAATCGGCATGACATCGCAACGCCAACCCAAGGTGCCCCGGACTAGTGACCGTTCGTCGAACATCGGGCGCAGGGGTTTGGACTGGCAGATGATTGGGCGACTATTCGCCTATACGCGTCCGTATGCCGGCACGCGCAATTGGCTCGTAGTACTCGTCATCATTCGCGCCGTGCAATTGCCGTTATTGACGTGGACGATTGCTCGGATCATTAGCGGCCCAATTGCTGGACTCGATGCTCGAGGGACCATCGCAGGTGTGCTTGGATTGCTTGCATTGATAATCACGACAGAGATTAATTTCATGTATCGAATGCGCCTAGCCCTCAAATTGGGCGAAGGCGTAGTCTTTGACATGCGCAGTCAACTCTATGCACACATGCTGAAGCTTCCGATGAGCTTTTTTGGCAAAATGCCACTGGGCACGCTAATCAGTCGCATTACTTCGGATGTAGACGTCATACGAATTGGGATTCAAGACGTAGTATTCGTCAGCACGGTGCAATTTGGTTCGATGCTGATCGCCGCAGCAATGATGCTGTACTATAATTGGCGTTTATTCTTGGTGGCTGTGCTGTTTGTCCCAGTTCTCTGGACCTTACTTCGCTATTTTAGGACTCGACTGAGCAACGCTTCGCGCATAGTCCAGGAGACCTATAGTCGTCTGACTGCGGCACTCGCCGAGTACGTGAACGGGGTGCGCGTGATTCAGGCATTTTGCCGTCAGGCGCATAATGATAAGGCCTTCTTGAACCAGATAACTAGTCATGCTCAAAACAACTTTCGCGGCGCGCGCTACTCCGCCGTGTTCGTACCTCTTCTCGAATTGAATGGTCAATTACTGCTAGCCCTCGTTGTGGTGATTGGCGGCTATCAATCACTTCATGGTGGAATATCGCTCGAAGCGCTGATCCAATTCCTTTTCTTATCGGAGCTCTTTTTTGGCCCGGTTCCGGTTTTGGGGCGCCAATACAACCAAGCCCTCACTGCGATGGCGGGTGCCGAGCGAGTATTCGAGCTACTCGATACAAGACCCGAATGGAGCGACAGGCCGCAAGCCCAATTGCTCGAAACAATCTCTGGCCGTGTGGAGTTTCAACACGTCAATTTCGAATACGACCCGGGCAAACCAGTCTTGAAGGACATTGACTTGTCCGTTACGCAAGGTCAGACCGTGGCTCTTGTCGGGGAGACGGGTGGTGGGAAAAGCTCGATAACCCGACTGCTGTCAAAACTCTACCTACCCACTTCTGGCTCGATTCTAATCGATGGTCGTGACATCCTGGATATTACCAGCGATTCACTGCATCGCTGGATCGGAACGGTACCCCAGGACAACTTTCTATTTAGCGGAACGATAAAGGACAACATTAGATTTGCGCGACCAGAAGCGGACGACGATGCCATTATAGATGTCGTAAGGAGACTCGATCTTCTCGATATCTTGGAAGAATTGCAAAATGGCCTCGATACGCTAGTTGGAGAAAAAGGGGCAAGCCTGTCGGTTGGCCAGAGGCAACTCGTTTGTTTTGCCCGCGCCTTGCTGGCAGATCCTCGTCTACTCATCCTCGATGAAGCAACCAGTTCTGTAGATGCGCTTACCGAAGCACGTCTACAGATAGCACTTGAAAAGCTCTTGGCGGGTAGAACGAGTTTTGTAATTGCCCATCGATTGAGCACAATCAAAAGGTCCGACATCATACTCTACGTTGACCGCGGACGAATCGTGGAGCGCGGCACACACCTTGAATTGCTCCAAGCTCAAGGGCGCTACTACTCACTCTATCGTGATTTCGTGCGAGGGATGCATCCGTCCATCGCCGATATCGAGAGCAGTGCTTGAGGACGTCAGATACGTCGGCCGATCATTACGGTCGCCTTCAATTCTGGCCCAGCCGCATTGCGGGCGATCTGAATCTCTAATGGTCCATTTTCGATTGAAAAACGCTGGTCCATTACGTTCCAATAAGCCAATTGCGAAATTGGAACTTCGAAGCAGACTGTCCTGGATTCTTCGACTGCAAGACTAATTCGACGAAACCCCTTTAACTCGCGAATTGGACGGACTACCGCGGACTCGAGATGTCTTACATATAGCTGTACCACATCGTCGCCTGGTCGGGGTCCTGTGTTCTTCACGTCAACTTCGACCTTAATCGAGTCGTCAGCATTTGCGCCGGTGAGACTGACGCGAAGATTCTCATAACCAAATGACGTATAACTCAGACCGAATCCAAAAGGATACAATGGCTCATGCTCTGAGTACAGATAGGTATGTCCACAACGAATATCGTACTCTAGTCGCGGCGGCAATTGAGCAGTTGAGCGTGGCCAGGATTGTACCAAACGTCCCCCTGGGTTGTAGTCACCGAAGATTACGTCCGCCAGTGCGCGCCCCATTTCTTGGCTACTATGGGTCATATGGAGGATCGCCGGAATGTTGTCGTTCGTCCATTCGATTGCATACGGGAAGCTGGATATGAGAACTACGATTGTATTTGGGTTTGCTGCAAACACGGTCTTAATTAGAGCCTCATCCTCCAATTCGAGCGACCTTCGATCAACGGCTTCTTTGCCATAGCTGTCGCGTCCCACTCGGGCCCAACCGGCGTCGCCCGTCGGGTGGTTGCCTACGCAGAGGATTACGATGTCGGCTTGCCTCGCTCGCCACACCGCCTCGCTCGTGTCATTACCTGTTACTGCATGGATTTGCACCGAAGTTTCGGCAAGCCTTTCACGTAACCCATCAATTGGAGTTATGGCGTACGGCAGGCTACCACTGTACCAATCGAGGAGTACCCGATCAGCGAGCGCTCCCACCATCACGATGGATTTGATCGAGTCGGCCTTCAGAGGCAGCAACCCTCCTGCGTTCTTGAGTAGAACTATCGACTCACGAGTAGCATGGCGCACTAGAGATTTGTGCTCTTCAGTCAACCACGGCTCGCCTTCCCCGTTATCACCGATGGCCGCGTAGGGAACGCGGTCCTTGGGGTCGAGCAAGCCTAGCCGAATCATTACTCGAAAATTGCCTCGAATCGCCGATTCGATTTCAGAGATCGACAGCAGCCCACGCTCGAGTGCGCCCAGAACGCTTTCCTGAAAATCATCGAGAAATTGCGTAATCCCGGCGCGGATACAAGCAGCCGCGGCTTGATACAGGTTCGGGTAATAGTTGTGCTTCTGGACCAAGAGTTTGAATGCACCGCCGTCGGTGCAAATTATCCCATCTTGCTTCCACTGGCTTACCGCAATACCTTTGAGGACGGGGTGGGTCGTGCAGGGGATGCCGTTGTACTTGTTGTACGCGGCCATGAACGCGCGTGACCCTGCACCCGTGATTGCCATACGAAATGGTACAGCGTAGTACTCGTGAAATAGGCGCTCATCGAAATCAGAAGAAGAATATTCACGTTCGTCTTCATTGCTATTGGCCAGGAAATGCTTGAGCAAAGCCGCAGCGCACCAATACTTCGGGTGTTGCCCTTGCAGACCGCGGACATACGCCGATGCCAGGGTCCCGTTCAAGTAGGGATCTTCACCGTAACACTCCTCCGTGCGGCCCCAACGGGGGTCGCGCCCCAGATCGGCATTCGGTGCGCGAACCACCAGGCCGCCACGCATATAACTAGAGTTTTGAAATGCGTAGCGCGCCTCGTAAGCTTCGGCAGTTGCCATCTTTTCGACGATATCCGGGTCCCAAGTCGATCCCATCCCTATGGCTTGAGGGAATGTCGTCGTCGTAATCGGATAGTCCTTACCCCAGCTTCCAGGTCCCCCTAAAGCCAACCCGTGCAGCCCCTCCACGTGCCCGGAGCCGCGGATTTGTAGGCGCGCAATGCTCGGATTCGTACTGAGACACAGAACCTTTTCTTCCAGCGTTAGCAAAGATATCAGATTGTCAATTCGAGTTTCAGTGGGCAAATCGGGGTCTTGAAACGGAAATTGAAACCGGCATGCTGAAACATCGTCGAATTGTTCTGTCATTTTCAATCTCGTCGCCTTTTTTCTGCTTGCGAATCCACGAGGCAACTAGATCTTGGTCGTCAGGCTGGGTCGAGTTCGAATGTTTCCGTAAGCGTTGCTCTCGAATCTTCTCCAACAAATACCTGAAATTCTCCGGGTTCTACCAGGACCCCACCGTCTTTTCCACAGAATGCCAATGCCTCGCTGAGCAACGTAAATGTCACGACCTTTGACTCAGCTGGGTCAAGCGTTACACGGGTGAACCCCTTGAGCTCCCGCACGGGCCGTGTCAGGGACGCGATCCTGTCATGCACGTAGAGTTGCGCGACGGTTGTCGCTGTCTGAGCGCCGGTGTTGGAAACACGTGCTGTCACGGATATGCTCGTCCCCAGTGGAGCACGCTTGGGGTTCACTCGAATGTCGTCAAATTCGAACGAAGTGTACGTGAGCCCAAACCCAAACGGAAACTGCGGGCTGACCTCGACGTCAAGGTAGCTCGCATCCATGTCCACCGGATCAAGCGGCGTCCCGGTTGGGATCCCCTTGAAGTCGTGCTTGGGTGGCCTTCCTGTGATTCGGTTTGCATAATAAATCGGAATTTGCCCGACAGCCCGAGGGATGGTCATCGGAAGTTTGCCGGACGGCGCACTGTCTCCCCACAGTAAATCGCAAATAGCGGGACCGGCCATCGTACCTGGGTGCCAGCCATACAGCACTGCCTTCGCGAGCGGGCAAACGTCGCCGATAATCAACGGTCGACCGGCGAGCACGAGAACAATAAGGGGCTTGCCGGTGGCAGCTAATGCTTCAATGAGTTGTTGTTGCTTGCCGGGTAAGTTCAGAAATGCCCGACTACGCGCCTCCCCACTCAGTTCGGCACCTTCACCAACTACAGCTATCGTAGCTTCGGATTGCTCAGCCGCTTCAATCGCAGCTTGAAACCCGCTAGTCTCCAGGGATCGACATTCAGTCAGACCAGCGGCGTAATTGACTTGAACGGATCCGTCGACTCGTTCTCGAATCGCCCGCAGGACCGTAACCGAGTCCTCTACTCGACTGTCGAACGCCCAACAGCCCAATTGGTCGGCTGGGGCGTCCGCCAGGGGCCCGACTAACGCTAGCGACTTCAAGCTTTTCGGCANNTCATTCTTGAGTAGCACGACACTTTGCGTTGCCGCCTGCCGAGCACACGAGCGGTGTTCGTCACACAATAATATCGAAGCCCTCGTCGGTTCGACGTAGGGGTGTTCGAAAAGTCCCAACCGACGCTTGACCGTAAGAATTCGGCGGACGGATTCATCCAAGAGCGACATCAAGTTCTCATTGGTTTCAACCAGGCGTGGCAGCCTTTCCAAGTACGCGCGGCTCGCCATGTCCAGATCGATCCCAGCGCGAAGGGCCATCACTGCCGCATCGTCTTTATCACGGCAAACTCCGTGAATTATCATTTCAAT
This sequence comes from Myxococcales bacterium, assembly GCA_003154095.1. GTDB lineage: Bacteria > Myxococcota_A > Polyangia > Polyangiales > Polyangiaceae > FEN-1139. The sequence goes on from PMCK01000233.1 coordinate 8,003, forward strand.
GATCGCGTCCCAGTCACTCACTACAA
>PMCK01000481.1:0-14870 GCA_003154095.1 Myxococcales bacterium
ACGACTGATAGCCAGTGCTGGCCGAATCTGGCTACTTCCTGCCAGTCTTCTTAGTCGCTTTGGGCGCCTTGGCGATCTTGGCCGCGAGCTGCTTCTTCGGGCTCTTTGCGGCATAGCGTGCCGAGGTCCCTAACAGTGCCTGCGCCATGGCCTCTGCGTGATCCGTGCGCTCCCAGCTGAATTCCGAGCGACCGAAGTGACCATAGGCGGCCGTTTGCCGATAAATGGGCTTCAGGAGATCGAGTTCCTCGATGAGCGCCTTCGGGCGGAAGTCGAAATTCTTCTTTACGTAATCCGCGACCTTGGATTCATCGACTTCGGATGTGCCGAACGTATTGACGTACACACCGACTGGCTGAGCCACGCCAATTGCGTAAGCAACCTGAACCTCGACACGCCGCGCCACGCCTGCGGCTACGATGTTCTTGGCTANNTAGGTGTCCACGATGATCTTGCGGCCAGTGAGGCCGGCATCTCCGTAGGGCCCACCGATTACGAACCGACCCGTTGGGTTCACGAAGTATTTTGTCTTATTGTCGAGCAGATTGGCGGGGAGAGACTTCTTGATTACAAGCTCCATCACCGCATCCTTTAGATCCTTGTACTTTACGTCGGGCGAGTGTTGAGTTGACACGACGACCGCATCGATGCGGGCGGGTCGGTCGTTTTCGTACTCGACGGTAACTTGGCTTTTGCTGTCGGGCCGCAGAAAGCTAAGCTTCTTGGCCTTTCGAACCTTGGCCAAATTGAGCACCAACTCGTGCGCATACATGATGGGTGCCGGCATTAATTCTGGCGTTTCGTCGCAGGCATAACCAAACATCAAGCCCTGATCGCCGGCTCCTTGATCCTTGAATAGACCTTGTCCTTCGGTGACTCCTTGCGAGATGTCCGGCGACTGAGGCTCGACGGCAATTAGTACCGCACAAGTAGCGGCGTCGAAGCCCATGGCCGAATCGGTGTAGCCAATGTCGGTTACGACATTTCTTGCGATCTTACCAAAGTCCAGATTCTTGGCTTGAGTGGTGATTTCGCCGGCCACTATTATAAAGCCCGTCTTGCACAAGGTTTCACAAGCGACTCGACTCCTCGGATCTTCGGATATCGCGGCGTCTAGGACTGCGTCCGATACCTGGTCACAGAGTTTGTCGGGATGGCCTTCACTGACGGATTCGGATGTAAATAGATAACGACTCATCGGGCTTTCTCACTTGGCGAGCATTGAATGGTTGCGGGCCCGCCGGTTGCTATAGCGGCGGCACGCTAGCACGTTTTTTGGCGATTACACCTGGCGCCAGCGCACGCAAGGGCGGACTGTCTTTTCCGTGCCGTCATGCCCCCAAAATAGCAAGAAATGGGGGATCATTCGCTGGTCTGCGACCGGTGCCGAGTTGCCCAATTCTCACGTGGCGTAGGTTGCGAGCCTGATGCAGGGCGGCCTGGCCGGAGTGGGACCGGCCTCGCACTTCCAGCTAGAAGGTACCCTCAACGCCGACGCGATTGAGGCCCACAAAGGCATGGGGTTTGAAACCCGTGGGTGGGCTTTCGACTTTCGAACTGGGGCTAGCCGTGAAGTAGAGCACGGTTCCGAGAACGAGTCCCGCCGCACCAGCCCCTACGAGCACGGTCGAGACCGTCGCGTAACGATTAGCCGAGTCCAACGTGCCTTTGGAGCCTGTCGGACATGAATTGTTTACGCATTGGCTATCCAAAGTCCTCTTGTCATTCATTGCGAGATACCCAAACACGCCTCCCGTCGTGGCGACAGCGCCACCGGTGATCCAAAGAATGGTGCTTGCCGTATGATTGGGCGCTGACTCTTTCGACGGATTTAGTTCGGTCGCGACCGCGGTCGATACACTCGACTTTGGCACGGGGTTACCCGTCGTCGAGGAATTATCATTGGTCTTCGAAGCGGTTGGCGCCGGGGCAACCGTGGCCTGGGGATCAACGCGAAGCTTTAGCGTGACTTCTTGTTTTTCGCCTGCGCTCAGCGTGATGTGCCGCGACGCTTTGAAGTAGCCAGGTGCAGTTGCTTCGATGTTGTGTTCACCGGGATCGGTAGGTCGATCGCGTTCGAACAGCACCGCAGGCACCGCCTGTCCGTCGACCGTGACGGTCACATTTTCGGTCGGGCCGCGCACGGCAATCGTCAGAACGGCAATTTTGGATTTTGCCCCGTCAAGCGCCGCCTGTGCTCGATCGCGCGCTTTGATCAAACTGGCGGGCGGATTCGGCGGGATGGATTCATGCAGCAATCGGTGCAAATATTCAGTGCCGTCGACAATTTTACCCTCTTCGATCTGACATTCACCGAGGCGACCGAGGACTATGGGTGAGTGTCGTATCTTTTCCGCGCGAGTAAGCTTGTCGATGGCTTGGGCACAGTGGCCGGCATCGGCCAGCTTGAGTCCATCAATTGCCAACTCTCTGGCCGCGGCCGTATCGGCCGCGCTCGGTTCATCTTGCGCACTGGCCAACGAGGTCGAGAGTCCTAATACAAGGCCTCCCAATACTGCAATTCGAGTTTGACTGGTTGATTCGAGCAACCTGGAATTCCGAGTGATCTTGTTTGATTTCATGAGGCTCTCCACATTGGCGCCCAGTCAGTCCCTGATGGGGACAATGTAAGTCGCAATGCGCGGTTGTTTCACAGGGCATACGGCCATCAACAGCCGGACGGCACAGGTCGTCCCGTTCTTAAGAATCAATCGGACTCGTCGTTGACGTAACTGCTTGGACCGAACTGCGAGCATTCATGATGACTAAGCTCAGTCAAAAACGCGGCTTGAATAATTTCTGCGCAACATATCCCGGCAAAAATGTTGGGTTAAATCGACGGGAGGCTGTTATGCACAGCATACTAAGAGGGGCACTTTTGCAGGTGGGAGGCCTTGCCAGTGTGGGATGCCTATTGAGCTGTAATTCCGTACTGGGACTCAACAAACTGTCAATCGAGTCAGCCGTGGGTTCCGACGCCGCCGTGATAACTCCCGTTGGGTGCACGACGAACGCCGAATGTACAACGCACGCCACGTTGGTCGCAGCCAATGATCCTGCGAACGCCGACGCTGGGTCGGTGGGCAAAGTGCCCGCCATCTGTCTCGAGGGCAGCTGCGTCACGTTGACGAGTCAAGATTGCACGACCGTAACTGGCGACTACGAAAACGATATGGCGATCGTAATCGGGTCGCTATTTGCCACTCAAGGTACTACGGCCACTCAAAATATTCCACGTCAGCAAAGTGCTACACTGGCGATCGAGGAAATCAATGCGGCGGGCGGTATTCCAACCACTACGGCCGGCACGGCCCGCCCGTTAGTAATGGTTTCCTGCAACACGTCCGTGGACTTGACTCGCGCAGCCAATCACTTGGTAAATGATGTGAAGGTGCCCGCTATCGTTGGCCCCAATACAAGCCAAGATACGCTCGATGTTTCCAATAACGTGACAATTAAAGCCGGCGTCGCGGTGCTGAGTCCGAGTGCCGTTGCAGCCAGCATTTCCGACTTGATTGACAACGATCTCACCTGGTTGATGATCCCGTCGGATAACCAGCGCGCACAGTTGATGATCAAGAACATCAACGACCTCGAGACCACGCTAAAGGCTCAGCGAGGTCTGACGAGTGTCAAGCTCTCAATCATTTACCGAAGTGATGCCCTGGGTGTCGGCACTCAAACCTCTATGAACGCTCTTACCATCAATCAAGCACCATTGGCCAGCCCGATTAACGCCGGTAGTGCCACGGGGAATGTTCATATAGACCCGTATGACGTGAAGGCGACAGACTATAGTCCGATCCTTACCAAGGAGGTGGCTTTTGCTCCGGACATCGTGGTCCTGGCCGGGACGGCCGAATCAGTCACTAAGGTACTGAGTCCGCTCGAGCAGCAATGGACTGGCACCAATCGCCCTTACTATTACTTGATTGATCCCTCGAAGGGCCCAGAACTGCTCGCAGCCGTAACGGGCAATGACGATCTGCGCATGCGCGTTCGAGGGACGGGCACAAAGCCGGGTGCCGATTCATTAGCCGTTTCAAACACGTTCAGTATCGACTTCTCGGTGCGCTACGGGTCCTCTCCAACAGCATCTGGAACCGGACCGTCCTATGATGCGGCCTATTCGATTGCGTACGCGCTGGCGGCGACGAAGGATCTCCCGGTAACCGGTGCCAACATCGCCAAGGGGCTGAGAAAGCTCGCTGGCGGTTCTGTCACCATCAATACCGGCACCCAGGATTTGTTGAGCGCGTTTTCGAGTCTTGCTGCGGGGCAGAACGTAAATGGGATTGGAACCTATTGTCCGCTCGACTGGGATGATAGCGGCAGCGTCAAGGGGGGAACGATTGAAATGTGGTGCATTGGAACACAGGGAACGGCAGCGGTGTTCCAGAGTTCCGGCCTCACATTCGATATCAAGACCCAAACCTATGCAGGTTCGTATGTTCAATGCATGTAGGTGAGACTGACATTCTTGTCCCCCGAGAACTTCGCCCGAAGGAGAAACTTTCGTGCCATTAGCCCTTCCGCGCGGGGTTGGACGCGATAGGTCTAACCCGCCTCCGGATTCGGATCTACAGGTACTCACTACGGTGTCCCGCGTTCGTGCCTGGACACTCACAGGGCTCGCAACGATAGCGCTTGCGACAACGCTCATACATCGTCAGGTACTGGCCGCACTAGCCGTAACTGTAACTACATCGCTTGGCATCTCGGATGTGAAGTATGGGTGGCTTTCATCCGGGTTGGCCGGCGCATTTTTGATTGGATCGTTGCCCGGAGCTCGGTTCGTCCAGCGTATTGGTCCGCAAGTCGGCCTTGCACTCACGGTGGCTGTCACGTCAATCGTGATTGGGATGCATGCAGTCGTCGCCAGCTTCGCGGCGCTCATGTGGCTGCGCATTGGGATGGGATTCGGAGCCGCTACGTCAATGCCTTCGGCTACTCAAACCGTACACCGCGTGCTTCCATTCAAGGATCGGGCGCGAGGCATTGGGCTTTTATATCTGGGAAGTTCATTGGGCTCCGCAATATGTGCCCCCTTGGCGATAATGCTGGAATCGAGGGTTGGTTGGAGGGGGACGTTCTTCTGGGTCGCCATTATTGGTGTTATATGGATACCCATCTGGATGGTGGCTGCCTTCACCGGTCAGAGCGCTGCTAAATATGATGCCTACAATATTGGTCACCCAGCGCTGCCTACCGAACGTTTGAGCATCGTTCAACTAGCGCGTATTCCAGGAGTAATGCGCGGTGGTTTGTTGGTAGCAGCCGCTGCCCCAATAACACTCGTGATGCTGATTTGGGCCGCTAAGTATTTGGTTGCCGAACACGGCGTGCCCCAACGCCACTTGGGCCAATACCTTTTCTTACCGGCACTCTTTTTTGGACTAGGTTCTCTGATATTTGGTGAATTGCGGGCACGCTCAACCAAGACCCGCGCGAGCGCGCGTCCGCCCCGCGCCCTGGTTGCGCAGGCTATGTTGCTGTGTTCCATTTTCGCGCTTGTGCCATTCATGGTTGGCCCCGGCGCCTGCATAGCCGTTTCGAGCGTCGCCATGCTGGGTGCGGGGGGGCTATACTCGCTTGCAACCAGCGACATGCTCGCACATACACCCCGCCAGTCAGTACCTTCGACTACAGGTATTACGACTTTCGTACAAAGTCTGATTTATATTTCAGCTAGCCCAATTATCGGTAAATGCGTCGAGCATTTCGGCAACTACGACTGGGTCATGATCTGCTCCGGACTCTGGGTTTTGCCATTCACGATAATTTGGCTCATCGACGCGACAATCCGTTGAGAATGAATTTTGGGCCCTGCAATAGCAATCGTTACTGAAGCTAAAGGAAGCTGGCACTTGGCCGTTGGGTAGAAAGAACCTTTGGTGCTATGTTTATGTTTTCGGGTTCGATCATGCTGTTTTGGCGAATAGGTAACCTCCTATGGATTCGAAAGCTTTGACCAGAGAGGACCGTTACGGAACCTCGGCGACGAGTGGAATGCAGCCTTTGGCTGAACCGCCATTCGTAATGCCGTTCAAGCCCGGACAGGTCGTTGGGCGAAAGTACGAAATCATCGAGATGCTGGGAGTTGGAGGGGTTGGTTTCGTCGTCGCTGCCAATCATATAGAACTGGGCGAGAAAGTTGCGCTCAAGTTCTTGAAGCCTGAAATGCTCGTCAGACCTGAGGTCGTTGGCAGGTTTGCCCACGAAGCATTGGCTGCAGTCAGAATCAAGAGTGAGCATGTGGCTCGCGTCTTCGATGTAGGCTCCATGCGTGATGGTACGCCTTTTATTGTCATGGAATATCTGGAAGGCAGGGACCTGTTCGACGTTATCTCGCAAGACGGACCGCAGCCAATTCGTCGAGCAGTCGACTTTGTACTGCAGGCCTGCGAAGCACTAGCGGATGCTCACTCTTGTGGTGTGGTGCATCGTGACATCAAACCCGAAAACCTGTTCTTGCTTCGGCGCTCCGAGGGAATCGAACTGATCAAGGTGCTCGATTTTGGAATATCCAAGCTTGCCCTTACCGGGTCGGCCCATGAAAGCAAGGTTCCGCTCGTTCGCACCATGCTTCCCATGGGCTCGCCCGTTTACATGTCTCCAGAGCAAATTCGTGCTTCCCAGGATATCGATTGTCGCACGGACATATGGTCGATGGGTTGTGTCATTTACGAGCTGCTGACGGGGAAAGCCGCGTTCGATGCACCGTCACTCACGCAACTGAGCGCAACGATTCTGGAACAGAACCCCCCTCCGCCGAGTTTTGGGCATCCCGAAATACCGGAAGAACTCGACGCAATCGTGTCGCGATGTCTCGAAAAACAACCCGACAAGCGCTTTCAAAATGTCGCTGAGCTTGCAATGGCCCTCTATCCATTGGGTCCGCGTCGGGCGAAGGTTTCGGCAGAGCGCTGTTGCTTGCTGCTGAAGATTGCCGGCAGTTCTCACGCTGAATTCGAACTACCCAGCGTGCGTCCCCCTGGTATTGACGGACTAAGCAGTGGAGCATTTCGTGTCTCGCAAGATCTAGTTCCGCCAATAGCGCAACCAGTAGTTAGTGCCGACGAAATCGAATCGTTTCGCCCCAAGTATCGAACGAAAAAATTCGCATTGATCGCCGGTGGTGTTGCTGGCGCAATCATTGCCGCAATTGTTGGAATACTGAGCCTGGCGAATCAAAGTACTCCCGAAAATGCCCGCGTTTCGGACCCGAACCGCAATGTGCCCGGCGTCGCTGCGCCGCACGATGTTGCCAAGCAGAAGGCCTCACCCAGTGATCAAAGTGGTGCCAATGCGGCCGCTCCGTCTAGCGCAAACGACAATGCAAATGCGTCTGAAACGGCTATTTCAGTGTCAAAGCTGCCGTACGCAGCCGGCTCGGTCATCCCACGAAGGACGACAGTGGCGCGCCCAGCTCATACCAAAAAGTCCGCAAGTGGTGAAAGCCCCGCGAACACGGGTTCTGATCCCGATCCTGGGTTCTAGCTGCGCGGCAGTGCGGTGGGCTTTTTTGCGACCGGTGTTATCGGGCTCGGGTTCGTCGCCGTATCATCGTGGGCATAGTAAGTCATGTCACGACGCATTCGACTCGGGGTATTCGTAAACGACCTTTTATCGCCGTATCAAATACGGCTGTTCAATAGCTTGAAACGAGCGGCGGATACCCAAGGTGTGAGGCTTATTGGCTTTCAGGGCAGCTACTTGATTAGCCCCGAACAAGAGCGGCGTACGGCCTTCGATGGATCGTTCGTATACGGGCTAGCCGGTGAAGAGTCCGTGGATGGGCTTATCATCGCATCCAATGTTCTGGCCAGCCGCGCCGGCAGTGAAGCGGTGTACGATTTGTGTCGAAAGACACGACTGCCCATCGTGAGCGTGGGCAGGTTGTCGGGCGTTCCGAGCATCGAAGTAGGTGCACGCGATGCGCTGCGTCTGGTGGTCGAACATTTAGTAGAGGCCCACAGCAGGCGGCGGATTGCATTTATTCAGGGGCCTGTGGGCAACCCGGATAGCATTGAACGCGAGCGGATCGTCAGGACGGTACTCGAAGAATTGAATGTGCCGTTGCCAGATGAATTCGTATTGCCGGGAGACTTTTTGGAAGCTTCCGGGGCAGCGGCAATTCGAATATTGTTCGATCATCGCGGCGTTGCCCTCGACCGTATTGACGCGGTCATAGCTTCGAATGACCAAATGGCCGTCGGCGCGTTGCACGAGCTTACCGTACGGGGGCTGCGTGTGCCTCAGGATATTTCGATAGTCGGGTTCGACGACGATGATTTTGCGCGCAGTGCAAATCCGCCGCTAACGACTGTGTCCCAGCCGATCGAATTGATAGGCGAACGGGCGCTGTTGATGATCCTGAGCCGTCTGCGAGGGGAGACGGTTCCGGACCGTCTAATTTTGGACGCCGAGCCCGTCTGGCGCCGCTCCTGCGGATGCAACCTACCTCGTAGTATGCGCGGACCGAGTGCAGACCCTGCGCAGCGGTTCGATTCCGCAATGGATAATTGCCATCACGCGTGCGTCGATCGATATCAGCGACTTGCGGGAAAGAAGGCCGATCCCCAGCCGATGGACACAGTCGTTAGTCTACTTCGATCCGACAGCGAGCAGGAGTCAGCTCGCCTGCTACAAGAAGTCGAGCGGCAAATCTTGCTAGCCTCGATGTCCGGTGTTGACCCGCTTCACTGGCATGACTTGCTGTTGCCCATTAGTGATGAAATTGAGCGCCGAGCAACATTGGACGGCGCCAACGGGCGCCACGTGGAGCGGCAAATGCGGCAGGTGAGCCTATTGATCAATGAGGTAGCAGCCCGCACGCGAGCCCTAGGCGAGTTGCACACGATGCAGTGGGCGAATGCCGCCCGCCTCTTGGCCAGCGCATTGTTATCCGTGCGTCACGTGCGAAGCTTGGCTTCCGTCCTTCAGGTAGGGTTGCCAGGTCTTGGAATCAAGTACTGTTGCGTTTGCCTATTCGTAGGGGACACTGAACCACGAGTCGCACGTGTCGCGGCGCTGTATAACCCGAGCGTTCCGCCGCCCTTCGAAACACCGCGAAGTGCCGAGCAACTTTGGTTGGCGGTTCCTGGATCTCTTCCGCCGGATTCATCCCAATTGATGACAAGTGGTTCGATATTTCCCGCCTTCGAATTGATCCATCCTCGGCTGCAAAAGTCCTCGGCGGACGAATTGGATTTGTCGGTGTATCCCTTGGTTTATGCACATGCGACACTGGGCTATGTCGTTTTCGACGCGCCGAGCGATGGTCATAGATCTTGGTTGCTCGAGGGGCTCGCCGGGAGTTTAAGCAGCGCCGTGTTTGCCATTCAGCGTGGCATCGAATTGCAGCGCGCGAGGGAAGCCGCGGAAAGTGCCAATGCCGCTAAAACGGAATTCGTCGCGATGATTTCTCACGAGGTCAGGACACCACTGACCGCAGTAATGGGTCATATCGATCTATGCCTGCAGACGAAATTATCGCCCGAGCAGTCGCATCACCTCAATCAGGCCCGTAATTCATCCAAGGCCCTGCTCGGCATCGTCAATGATATTCTCGACTTCTCGCGAATCGAGGCGCAAAAAATCGAATTAGAGCATGTGCCATTTGCGCTCGACGATGTGCTCGATCAAGTGGTTGCCACCTGTGCGTCTGCAGCCAACAACAAGGGCCTGCACCTGATAGTCGACGTGGATATCGATGTTCCCAAGTGGATCAACGGAGATCCGCTGCGTCTTACACAAGTGTTGCTCAATCTCGTCGGCAACGCGATAAAATTCTCATCTCGCGGTGATGTGTGCGTCACGGTTGGTTGCACGGCGACGCAACAGCCGGGCGACGTAATCTTTGCCTTTGCAGTGCAAGACAATGGCATTGGAATGCACGCCAACGAAATTGCCCGAGTGTTCGATCCATTCACGCAGGGCGACGGATCCATGACGCGTCGTTACGGCGGCACGGGTTTAGGGCTCACGATTAGTCGCAGGCTGATTATGCTCATGGGGGGCGCACTTTCCGTCACCAGTCAACCTGGGCAAGGGAGTCGATTCGTTTTCGACGCGCATTTCAGACTTCATGAATCTGCGAGTGCAGTTGTACTGGGTGGCACTGGCAAAAGCGTACTGCTCGTCGAAAACCATCCGCGCCTGCGCCAATCGATTGAGCGGTTGCTAAAGCTTCACGGTTTTCAGGTTACGAGCGTCGCCAATGCCGAGACCGCCCTCGAGAACCTGGCGCATGCTCAGGGACAGTGTCCGGGTTTCGACTTGCTGATTTGTGACTATGATCTTCCGGATCTCAACGCCTATTACCTGCTACGTCGGTCGGTTACGGACGACGGTATTGCGGGCCCGAATGCCATAATACTTTGCAGCCCCGACATCGTGGCATCGCTATCGGAACGCTCCGACGTGCCGAGTCTTGTTGCTGCGATCGGAAAGCCCTTTCAGCGCGCAAACTTGCTGCAAGCGATCGCGAGGGCGATGACGACTTACACAAGTCAGGGACCATCGTCGAGATGTGACCTTGTCGGTAGCGCCGTTTTGCCTCCCGGAACGCCGATTTTACTGATTCAGGACGATGCCACCTCGCGCGATGTCGTTCGAGAAATTCTCGTCCGCGCTGGAGCCGAGGTCAGTGTCGCAGCTACCGGCGAAGAAGGCATTGCGCTTGCCGAGCACAAGGCTTATGACTTGATTCTTCAAGACCTTCACCTCCCAGGAATTGACGGTTTCGAGACTTCACGAGCAATTCGCAGGCTACGGGGCGGTGCACGGGTGCCGATAATCGCATTGTCCGCGAGCCCGATGCGAAACAGCCTCGAGCGATGTCTGGCCGCGGGAATCAACGATTTTCTCGTGGCTCCAGTCGAGGCCGAGACTCTGCTCAATACGGCGAGACTCTGGATCGGAGGCGAAGCGACGGCTCCCCCAATGAGCCAGCGCTTCAATGCCGTTACTTATACGGGGCAGACCCAGAAGGCGTTACCCGCCCTGTCTACGCCAAGCCTTGGGGCAGAGCTGCAAGTAGAGCGAGCATTGACGCGTCTGGGTGGTGACCAGGCTCTTTACCTCAAACTGCTCGGCCGCTTTGCTCGTTCTCACGAACACACGGCGCGGGACGTTCGACGGTCCATCGAGCAAGACGATATGGAGTCAGCCATACTGGCCGTTCATACGCTAGCCTCAGCGGCGGGCAATATCGGAGCAACCTGGCTGCACGAAGTCGCGCGGCTCGTCGAGGTAACGTTCCGCGACGGAAAGAAGCATCATTTTGCCGAGCAAATGACCGATTTGGAGTTGGCTGAGAGTAGGACGCTTCGTGCCATCGAAGGTATCTTGGCGGCTCAAGTAGCCGGCGACTGCCCCACCTTGGAACCGCAGGGAGGAAATATCAACGAGGTTTTGAATCACCTTCGAGTGGCGATTGAAGAGCACGATACTGCTGCCTTCGATCAACTACAGGGCCTAAAGAGCATATTGGGCGCCAAAAGCTCGGCGAGCGACGCTTTCCACAAGCTGGAAGCGAGTATCAGCGTTTACGACTTTGACCAGGCGCGCGAACACCTCGAGGCGGTTGCCGCCTGGATTGCGAATTCCGAGAGATTGTTTTCACAATAGGCACCTATGGAAACTCAACCCGCTCTTCCCACAGTACTGATTGTTGACGATTCGCCGGAAAGCATCGACGTATTGCGAAGTGTCCTCGGTTCGGAGTATCGGCTACGCGTCGCGATTAATGGCAGTAGGGCCCTCGAGATCACTGAAAGCTTGAGTCCGGATGTCATCCTGCTGGACGTGATGATGCCCGAAATGGACGGTTACGAGACGTGCCGGCGCCTCAAACTGAATGCGAATACGGCCAGTGTTCCCGTGATATTCGTGACGACGCTGTCGGAAACGGACAGCCAACTCAAAGGGCTGGAGCTAGGCGCAGTAGATTACATAACGAAGCCCTACACGGCGTCACTCGTGCGCTCGCGCGTCAAGACTCACGTGTCCCTGCATCGTCACAATCTGGCGCTAAAGGGCTTAGTAGAGCAACGCACGCGTGAGTTGACGGAAACTCGCTTGGAAATAATTCGCCGACTAGGTCGGGCCGCGGAATATCGCGACAATGAAACGGGCATGCATATCATGCGAATGAGCCATATGACTCGGCTGCTGGCGCTGGGGCACGGCCTAAGTGAAGGCCATGCCGAATTGTTGTTTCAGGCGTCGCCCATGCATGACGTCGGTAAGATTGGCATTCCCGATCAAATCTTACTCAAGCCCGGCAAGCTGAGTCCGGAGGAATGGGAAATCATCAAGAGTCACACGACGATTGGCGCCGAAATCATTGGAGATCACGGTTCGGAATTGCTGGTTATGGCACGCATGGTGGCGCTGCGTCACCACGAGCGCTGGGACGGAGGTGGCTACCCCGGAGGTCTAAAGAAAACTGACATACCCGTTGAAGCGCGCATCGTTGCCTTGACCGATGTGTTCGATGCCCTGTTATCCGTCAGGCCCTACAAGGCCGCCTGGACACTCGATGACGCGCTCAAATATATTTTTTCACAACGCGCTCAGCACTTTGATCCCGATTTGGTCGATTCTTTCGTCCAAGTATTGCCCGAATGTCTAAAAGTGCGTGAGGCATATCGGGACGACTAACCCGGCTGGCCGCCGTACCCGCCACCACCGGGTGTTTCGATACGGCTTGGCGCGGTGGGTCGCACGCAACCGGTTGGGAGGAGTTCCGTCAGATCTTATGGCGCAATTCGAGGAGACGCTCGCCGGCTGCATGCAATGTGGATTCACGCTTGGCAAAATGAAAACGCAATTGATCAAAGCGTGGCTCGGGGAAGAAACTCGAACCGGGAACGCCCGCGACGCCCACGCTGCGACACATCCATTCGGCGCATTGCTGGTCGTGCGCAAAGCCCAGCGCAGATATATCGATCAGTACATAGTAGGCACCTTCGGGCTCGGTGAATTTGAGGCCGGCGCGCCTGAGATAGTCCAGAAAGATGCTGCGTTTCGCCGTGTAGGCCTTTTGCAACTCAGCATAGTAACTGTCGGGCAATTCCAATGCGGTGACGGCTGCTTGCTGCAGCGGTGCGGCTGCGCCCACGGTCAAAAAATCGTGAACCTTGCGGACGCCGTCTATTACCTCCGGCCGCGCGAACACCCACCCCAGTCGCCAACCGGTAATTGAATACGTTTTCGAGAGGGATCCGCACATTATTACGCGTGCCGTAGCCCCCGGAAGCGAGGACAAATACGTGTGCTTGTGGGGTACGTAAACAATGTGTTCGTAGACCTCATCCGTAATTACGAAAGCGTCGTATTCTTCGGCCAGCTGCAGAATGTATTCGAGCTCACTTCGCGTGAATACTCGTCCGGTTGGGTTGGACGGGTTGCACAGCACGATTGCTTTAACGCCTTGAGCGAAGGCCTGTCTCAATTCATCCCGGTCGAAATGCCAATCAGGCGGTTCCAAGTGAACGAAAATGGGCTTGGCGCCCGACAGGATAGCGTCTGCCCCGTAGTTCTCGTAAAAGGGTGAAAAGACTATGACTTTGTCGCCCGGATTACACACGCTCAGCATGCTCGCGAGCATGGCCTCCGTGCTGCCACAGGTGACTACCAAATGCCGATCCGGATCACATTCGAGCTTCGTGCAATTCGAAATCTTATTGGCCAATGCGTCACGGAAATTCTTTGCACCCCAGGTAATTGCATACTGATGATAATCACCGTCGAGCGCTCGATGGGCGGCCGCAATTAGCTCTGCTGGCGGGTCAAAGTCCGGAAATCCTTGAGCTAAATTAACTGCCTGGGTTTGCTGCGCAATGCGCGTCATCATGCGAATGACGGATTCGGTAAACCCGGATAAATGGTTGGCGAGGGTGGGCATTGGCCGAGTGGTACGATGATTTAAGCAAAGTTGCACGATTTTTTGCGGGTTGTTCAACCCGAGGCCAAGGACCAAAAGGGGATCTTGCCAAGTTCGGTCGCAAAAGTATGATCGGATTGATGCAGCAGCGGCCCAGTTCCTTCCAATCACGGCTCGCGGCGAAGGCTGCACCGCCCGTGCTTTCAATTCTTGCCAAGGGCAACGCGGGTGTCCTGCTGTCAACGGAAGAAAGTTCGACCAGCCCGCTTTCAGACGAAGCTGCGGCGCCCGCTATCTGGCTCAATTGCATTCAATGCGGAAGCAAGATTGCGAGGTGCAATGATCGCATCGAAGTCAACGACAAGCACGAGCATACGTTTATCAATCCGGCGGGAGTAATCTACAGAATAGGTTGTTTCTCGGCATCTCCCGGTGCCTTCGAGGTCGGGCAAGCGAGTTCGGAATTTGCCTGGTTTCGCGGCTACGAGTGGCGATGCCTGTGCTGCGCCGTCTGCGAAGTGCACCTGGGATGGACGTTTACGCAAAGTGCAGCGCGATTTTGTGGATTGATTTTGGATCAGTTAAGCGAAGGGAGCGCAGACGCAGCCCGCTGAAGCCGACATTGACAGTGAACCGGGTCTCGCTCTCGGGCTCCCTCGGAATTGGCCACGAATTGGCCTGCGCATTCTGCCGAATTGGATCTCATAAGTCCCTTCAACCAAACAAACAAGTCCAGGATCAACGTTTCACGATGCCGCATTCGGGGTGGGGGCCCGGCTCAGTCCGGCTTATGTCCCAATTTATGCGGCCGCGGCGCGGGGGTTCTTTGTAGGGTTACGTGCAGGACTTGCTCGCCTCTGAGTATCGTGAGTTTTACCGGATCGCCCACTTCGCCTTCGAGGATTCGGTGAAGTCCCTTTTCGTCGAAGGAGCGGACGTCTTGGCCATTGATGAGCGTGATCTCATCGCCGGCGTG
>PMCK01000481.1:14885-15686 GCA_003154095.1 Myxococcales bacterium
GTTGCTGGTTGCTGGTTGCTGGTTCTGCGCGGCTTGCCAAGCAGTAGTTGCTTGGCGACGATCGTTAGCGCGCCAGTTGGAGAAATTCGTGGGTTCACGAGCGGTAGTCGGCGTTGATGTTTACGTATTCGTGTGTGAGATCACACATGAGGTAGCGTGCCTTACCGGGCCCTGCGCCAAGCTCCAGCTCCACCACGTAGCGCGGCGTTCGCATATGCATTTTGGCCTCGTTTTCGGCGGCTTCGCTGACTGCCAAGCCATTTTTTGCCACCGATATGCCGCCAATGCGCACCTCCGCCTTGTGCTCATCGAAGGCTACGCCCGCTCTGCCGGCGGCGGCGAGCCAGCGTCCCCAATTGGGGTCCATGCCGCACATGGCAGTCTTTACGAGTAACGAATTGGCAACCGAGCGCGCGACCCTTCTGGCGCTCTCGTCATCGGGCAAACCGCGCACCCAGAGCTCTGCCACATGCGAAGTGCCCTCGCCGTCGCGCACCATGGCTTCGGCGAGTTCCTCGCACACGGATGTGAAGGCCTTCGTCAATTCCGCGAGCGTCGTGGACTGCCCGCTGGCACCCGAGCTGAGCGCGATTACCGTGTCGTTGGTGCTGGTGTCCCCATCGACGGATGTCGAATTGAAGCTCGACGCAATCGCGCCTTCGAGTGCCGCGTCCAACATCGCGGCATCGGCTACCACGTCCGTAAATAGAAATACCAACATCGTCGCGTGAGGTGCAGCCGAGGGGTCAAGGGGCCCGACATCGGGCTGAATCATGCCCGCGCCCTTGGCAATTCCTAGCA
>PMCK01000516.1 GCA_003154095.1 Myxococcales bacterium
AACCTGGGGCTACTCCACATAGCTAAATCAACGGATTATGCAGCATTACCGTTTCGTCGCGCTTGGGGCCGACGCTGACTAAGTACAGTGGGATACCCGTCTGCTCGGAGATGAAATCCAAGTAGGCCCGAGCCTTGCCCGGCAATGAATCCAGCCTTCTAGCGTTGCACAGAGTCTCATTCCAGCCATTCATGTCGTGGTAAACCGGTGTGATACGACCTGGGACTTCCATATCGTCAATGGGGAAATCGTCGGTGCGGCCTGCTGGAGTGTCGTAGGCCACGCAAATACGTAGCCGCTGCATGCCGGTGAGTACATCGAGTTTGGTAATTGCCAAACCGTCGATGCCATCGACCCTTGCCGCATACCGGAGGGCTGGCAAGTCAAGCCAGCCGGTGCGGCGCGGGCGCCCGGTAACACTGCCAAACTCGGCCCCAACCTCGCGCAAATGGATGCCATCGGCGTCGTCGAGTTCCGTCGGGAATGGCCCGGCTCCAACCCGCGTCGTGTAGGCCTTCGTGATGCCAATTATATTGCGGATGCGATTGGGTCCCACGCCAACCCCGATTGCAGCACCCCCCGACACCGCCGAACTCGACGTAACGAAGGGATAAGTGCCATGATCGATGTCGAGCAAAGTCCCCTGTGCACCCTCGAACACTACGTGAGCGCCGTCACGCAACGCCTTGTCAACGATCAGCGAAACGGACGAGAGCAGGGGCACGATGCGCTCTGCCAGCTCCAATAGCGGCTTCAAAATCGCGTCGATTTCTGGCACCTCACCGCCTAGCGCGACAATGGTCGGGGCCCAAGCTTCGATTGCAAGTGCAATGCGTTCACGGAGCCGCACGGGATCGCGCAGATCCCCCGTGCGGATTCCGGTTCGGCGAGCTTTGTCCTCGTAGGTGGGGCCGATCCCCTTCTTCGTGGTGCCGAGGGCATTGCAGGCGGCGGCTTTGGCCTCTCGAAGGCAGTCAATGGTAATGTGGTAAGGCAGAATCAAGTGTGCACGATCACTGATAAGCAGCCGCTTCTCAATCCCATTGCGACCGCGCCGAACCAGTTCATCGATCTCTGAAAGTAGCACGGCCGGATCGATCACCATGCCCTGGCCGAGCACGCAGCGCGTCCCTTCGCGCAGAATACCGCTGGGCAGTAGGCGAACGACGATCTTTTCATCGCCAACAACAAGAGTATGTCCCGCGTTTGGACCACCCCCGTAGCGAATCACCCAATCGGCGCGTTCGGTGTAAAGATCAACGACTTTTCCCTTCCCCTCGTCACCCCACTGGGCACCAACGATCACGACAGCTGACATATTTGCTTTATTCCTGCACTGGGCCCTGACACATTGAATTCGAAATTCCTAGCTTCGCAAAATCCACGATTAGATTGAGTCAGTGTCACACAAGGCGCCGAATACTATCAGCTCACGCTAGAGCTGCACGTACAACAGCGCATAAACTTGCCAGTCGATTCAAAGCGCCACTGAAATACGCCATTAAGACGGCCCTTTGGCCGCGTCAGCCGTTTGCTCACTTGACACCGAAACAGCCTTCGTGCAGGCCAGAATGCCGCGGCGAGCGGACTCCGTTGCTATTCAGAAACCTCGCCGTCATCGGATCCACTCTGCGATTTTTTGAGTTCATCGTCGGTCAGGTAAACGGCGTTCCCGCGCGGCGCATTTTTTGGATGACCATTCGCTGGCGGCGTGGGTGCAGAGTTCACGGCAGCGGCGGACGGGACTGCCTCTATTTCGTCACCTTCGGCGATTGAATTACTTGCAGCAGCCTTGGACTCCGTTGGTGCGGCAGGTGCCGCCGGCAGTTGAATTGCGTCGAGAAGCTTATCGTACTCGCCCTTGGTTTGTTCGAACTGACTTCGCTCGTTTTGAGCCAATGTTCGAAGCCCATCCAAGTTGAGCGTTTCGGGGTCGAAGAACTTGCCTGCTCGCTTGGCGGAGAAATGCAAATGGGGTCCTGTTGAACGCCCCGTCGATCCCACGTATCCGACGATTTGAAGCCGCTTCACCTTGTCGCCAACCTTGAGTCCCTCGGCGAAGCGCGAAAGGTGCGCGTAACCGGTTTCGATATCTCCGGGGTGCGAGAGGCGCACGAAATTGCCGGTTGGTCCCGCAAATCCCACAAATGTGACGGTCCCGTACGAGGAGGCGCCGACCGGCGTGCCCATGGGGGCTCCGAAATCTATGCCCTCGTGCGGCATGATTTTCTTCAAAATTGGATGGAATCGATGGGGATTGAATTTGCTGGTTATGGGGGCACTAGGGATCGGTTTTCGCCAGCCACCCGAATATGGCGCGCGGCCTGCACTATCGAAGTAGCCCCGCGATTCAGGACCATTGAAGTAGTAGATGCGTTCACTCTTGTGCTCAGCTCCCGCGTAGTCGATTTCGAGTGCCTCGATGCCTGCATAGCGCGCAAACCCGCCGAGCACCGTCAACTCCTGCGCAATGATCCTAATGCGGGTTCCACGCTCGAGTTCCTCCAATGCGGCATGCCCGGACAATGCCTCTCGCATCGTGACAACTATTGCTTTTTCAAGACCACCGGCAATCACGGCCGCATCTAACCCATCGTCACCAACCGCGATTGCACTCGTGACACGCGACTGCTTCACTTGCAAATCGAGTTTTTGCACCGAGAGCAGTCCGTCATCCCCCTCGCGAGCTTGAAAGACTTCTTCGGGACTCGTGAGGTATTCAAAGGCTCTAATACGTTTGGTATTTCGATCGAGAAGCACTGCGTATCGGTCGGATTTCGAGCAGTTGGTAAGCGGCCGCACCTTGGCAAACGCCGCGATTACTCGGTAAAACTGCTTGATTGGAACACCCGACTTTTCAATCGACTTCACTAGAGGGTCAAGCCCAACCTTGCCTTCGATTATACGCGAGGTTGAGTCATTCTCGGCGTCGTGAATGCGCCAGGGTCCGGGGATCTTGACTCGCGGCGGGCGCCTATCCGCCGGCGGTGACGCAGACATTGACGCGACGGGCGCTACTACCTCAGCCTTGTGAATCTCCGCCACTTTCGGCGGTCGCCGATCCAATTGTATCGCGATGGCGATAAACGTTGCGACGGAGCAAAGGCCCAGCAATGCGGCGAACACGGCGGTCCAACCGGGAGACAAACGACGTCCCGGACGAATCTCGGGCGCGCTGAGGCTCGGTCGCATGGGCTGGGTGCCCACTAATTCGAGTTCGAGCTCTCGCTGAGTCGCGACCGACAACTCCGCTTTGGGCAGTGACACCGATGAATCACGCAACGACCCAATTGGCGAATCGGCTTCCAAATTTGGATCGCCCAATTCATCGTCGAGCGGTGGTGGCTCAATTGCCGCTTTCGAGATACCTGGGGTGACGCTCACGTCGGATGGACCGGCGCTCGGGACGGGCAAGACCGCCAATTGGACCTCGGGGTCAGGCTCGCCGTCCTCACGTACCGACGGATCAACGACGCGGCCGACGTGCTGCGCCGTTTCGGATTCCCGGGACGAGCTCACCCCCCTCGGGCTAGCAGTCTCGACTCGGCCCGGCAAGGTCAGCACAGAACAGGCGGTCAGGTAATTTCCAAGTTCAAAGCATTGATGGTAGAAAACGGCCGTTTCAAGCACAATCGGGTTTTCATGGATGACCACGTCAGGCAATTGCTATTGCTCGGCCGCGAGCACTACCACCGGGGCGAATTCGACAAGGCCGAATACGTGCTTCGTCAAGTAGTGGCCAAATCCGATCGACACGCTGACGTTCATCACATGCTGGGTGTGATTGCGCACGGTTCAGGAGATTTCACTCGGGCGGAATCTCATTTCGAAAAGGCAGTGTTTCTCAATCCAAACTATACCGAAGCCCAACTCAACCTGATGGTCACTTACAACGACCTCGGCAAGTACGATGCAGCGCGTCGAATTTACGCTCAGATCCGCGCTCGAACGGTTGCCGCGCAACCCGACCCATTTATCAAAGGGAAACTCGCGAATATGCACGCAGAGCTCAGTCAAGCCTACGTGGACGTCGGGATGGCGCCCGAGGCGATAAGAGAGCTCGAAAAGGCGATCAACCTTTGCCCGCACTTTGCCGATCTTCAAACTAAGTTGGGGGTTCTCTATCGGGATANNCGCTACGTGCCGGGTCGCCTGGCGCTCGGTACTTTGATGCTTGGCTCGGGTGAAATGGAAGCCGCGCGACGGGAATTCGAGGCTGTCCTAGAGGTTGAGCCCGACAATCGGCTTGCCCATACCTATTTGCGACTCGCGAACAGCGCTCCCAGAACGTCGAACCCCCCCCCGGGCGGCGACCCCGCATAGCCAAAGATGTGCCGAAGCATCGAACGTTTCTAGCAATTTCTCGGCGTTTGTTCCATCGCTTGCGGGGAGGGCGCCTCGAGCCATGGCGTGCCGGCTTTAGCGTGGCGCTGGGGTTGTTTGTTGGAGTTCAACCACTTTATGGCCTGCACCTGCCGCTATGTCTAATCATCTGTCTGCCCCTGCGCCTTGACGTTATATTGGCCTACGCGGCGGCAAACATTTCTCTTCCGCTAGTTGCACCCATAATCGTGCTGACAGAAATTCAACTGGGTAGCTTGGTTCTGGACGGCAAGTTGGTCGCAATTCATCTGTCGCAATTGAGAGGTGGGAGCGTCGTTCACTTGGCCGCGCAATTGGGGATTGGCGCCGTTCTACTCGGCGCGATTCTCGCGACACTGGGCGGATTGATTGCCGCCCAAATCGCCCAATTGGCGATGAAAGCCCGTGATCGCAAAGACTCTCGTTGGGATCCTCGAGGATTTGCGGACGCCATCCTTCGAACCCGATTGAGGTATGAATCAGCTCCGGCTAAGGACCGCCACTATGTGGCCAACAAACTCCGGTTCGATCCCATCATTCGAGTTATTTGCGAATTGAAGACACACCTGGGTGATGTCGTCGATGTTGGGTGCGGGCGGGGGCAACTGGGTCTAGCCCTTTACGAGCTCGGCCGAATTCAAGCATTGACCGGGTTCGATTGGGATGAGCGGAAAATCGCTACAGCCCGAATCGCCGCACGAAATGACGTCGATTATTCGACCGAGGACGTGCAATCCGTCCCAATTCCAGAGGCGGATACAATCCTCATCGTGGATGTGCTGCACTACTTGACGATCGAAGTTCAGGATAATCTCCTCGAGCGCGTCGCCGCCTCGCTGAGACCCGGCGGCACGCTGATCGTGCGCGATGTCGATGCGAGACGAACGTTCGGCAGCCTATTGACGCAGTTCTGTGAACGACTGGGCGTGCACTTCAATATGAATCGGGGTGGAATGTTGAAATTTTCCTCGCGTCAGTGGCACAGCGATGCCCTCCGTCGCCACGGATTGAGGGTGACCGGGACAGTGACGATGCCCGGGTTGTTCCTGGATAACGTGCTGCTGTTGGCGGTTCGACCTGACGATCCCGACGGGGTGAGTCCAACTGACGGATGATGCAATCGTACAATCTCGTGCTTGGCCTCGCCGATCGGGACACTACCTGCATGTGAATTATGACGGCGAGTTCTCGACGCGCAATTCCACTGCGTCAGCCGCAAATACGTCGGCCAGATGCTGAAACGCGCGCGCCACCACGTCGCCGACGGCGGGGCTACCACCGCGCACTTGCTCCACGCTTGTCACCGGATATTCGCTGATACCGCACGGAACAATTAGCGTGAAATACTCCAAGTTGGTCGATAAATTCAGGGCGTAGCCGTGCATTGTAATCCACCGCGATAGCCGCACGCCAATTGCGCCGATCTTAGCCATGTCCTTGGCAGCCTGCTGCCCCCGCCAACATGTTGGAGACTGCCGATCGAGCCAAAGACCAACCATGCCCTCGACTAGTCCTGCATCCAAATTGAAATCAGCGAGCACTCGACGCATTGCATCGGCAAGATCATTGACATAACGGCGGACGTCACACCGATCCGGTTTTAGATCGATGATTGGATAGCAAACGAGTTGCCCTGGCGCATGCAGTGTTACATCTCCGCCGCGCTCAACGTCAAACAAGTCGACGCCCAAAACCTGAAGTGTTGCCTCGGATGCAAGCAGGTGGTCGGACTCGGAGATCGTCCCGCGCCCCAGTGTAATCACCGGTTCGTGTTCGACGAACAACACCGTGTCCTCGATGTCTCCTCGTTGACGCGCTGCAAACAACTCGCGCATCAACGTCAGTACGGGCTCGTATTTGCGGCGTCCGAGAAAACGCCCGTAGAATTGCCGTCTTGCCAATAGATTTACTCGGGAATGTCAAACCCTTCGTCGCGTAATTGTTCGCGAATGGCTTCGACGTGAACGATGAACGTGTGCGCTACGTCAGGATCGAATTGAGTCCCCGAGCAGCGCTCGATTTCATTGATAGTTGCTTCGTGAGGCAAGGCCCTTCGGTAGGCCCTATCACTAGTCATTGCGTCATAGGTGTCGGCGATAGCAATGATTCGCGCCACGAGCGGGATGCTCTGGCCCTTGAGACCTGCAGGGTACCCGCGACCGTTCCAGTATTCGTGGTGTGAATACACACCAGGTATTACGGGCTGTAGGAATCGAATCGGGTCGAGAATCTC
Organism: Myxococcales bacterium; assembly: GCA_003154095.1. Classification (GTDB taxonomy): domain Bacteria; phylum Myxococcota_A; class Polyangia; order Polyangiales; family Polyangiaceae; genus FEN-1139. The sequence goes on from PMCK01000516.1 coordinate 6,596, forward strand.
GCGACCGTAAACGGGATGCCGTTTGAAAACCTCGTACTCCTCCGGCGTTAGGCGTCCGGGCTTATTCAGATTGAGCACACAGCCAATTTTGCCGATGTCATGCATCAGCGCCGAGTGCCTGACAATCGAAACTTCATCTTCGCCGAGGCCCAGTGAGCGCGCCAACAAGACTGCATAGCGTGCTACTCGCTCGGAATGGCCCGCGGTGTACCTATCCATCTTGTCTATCGTTCGCGCCAGACTCTGAATCGTTTGCTGAAATGTCGACTGCAAGTCTTCAAAAAGTCGCGCATTCTCGATTGAAGCCGCCGCTCGCGATGCAATGATGCTCAATAACTTCCGCTGCCCCTCGACGAAGCGCTTGGATTGCGTAATCGATGCTGCGGCAATCCATCCGATTAGACGCTCGCGCGCCTTGAGTGGAACTGCCAAAAAGCTCTCCACGGGGGGATCGGGTGACTGTACGAAGAAACCGAGCGCCCGCGAACCATGTTCCACTAGCGGAAGGCCCGAACTGAGCCGCTCCTGCACACTCGAGGGTTCGAGTTGAATTCCGTCGATAGATTGTTCAACCGTGGGTGCGACGCTAATGGAGCGCTGAAATACCCCGCCTTTGCCGTCGTCGAGCCAGGTAAATACGATATCCGCGTGGACTTCGGCGATTACGCTATCGCTGGCAGTCGTAATTACTTCCTCCAGCGAAAGACTGGCGGCAATTGCCTCGGTCACCTTGTAGATCGAAACTGCCTCGCGCAGTCGCAAGTTTTCTGCCTCCAACCGGCGCTTTTCAATCCCGCGCTGAACGATATGAACCATTTCCTCAGCTTTGAAAGGCTTGAGAATGTAGTCGTAGGCCCCTTGCTTCATGGCATCGATTGCGGTCTCGACGGTGCCGAACCCCGTCATGATTACCGTTGGCGTGTCGGGGTAACAGGTCATTATCTCCTTCAAAAGGTCCAAGCCCCCAAGCTTGGGCATTTTCAAATCCGTTATCACGAGATCGTACGGAGCATTGTGCAGTTCGGTAATTGCCGCGGAACCATCCTGCGCCGTGCGCACCGCATAGCCTTCGAGACTGAGAAAGTCTGCGAGAATATCGCGGATGAACTTCTCGTCGTCGACAACGAGAACTCTCGGCTTGTCGCTTGGCTTTCCAGCATGTGATTCCGGCATTTTTGATTTTTGCGGAGAAGGGTCGAGTTTTATGAACAGGGAAACCTTACCAAAGAACCGCGAACTTATAATCAATCGCGTACCTTACTCATCGACTTCGATCTTCGCGGAGCGACAAAAGGCCGCCAAGACGCCTTGGCTCGCGGTGCGGATCGAACGACTTAAGGTGCGAAAGATTGACGGCGTTGATCAGGGCGTGAGCCAAAACCGGGCCGACCAATGAGCCGGTACAATGAAACATGGCGCCCAACATGATGCCCATCACCGTGGCCCACCCCATCCAGACCCAGCGACTCGGGCCGCCAACCTGGTGGAGAACTCCAAAAACAATCGCTTGGGGTAGCAGTCCCGCCCAGGGTTCCAACAACCCGCGAAACAACAGTTCTTCTCCGAAGGCACTCGTTGCTGCGAGATAAACAACGGTGGCCGTCGACATGCTGCGAGCCAGAGGGCGAAGCTCCGTATGAAGTTTCGTTGCGAAAGCCACTCGGCCGACCAACGCCCTCGTGGTCATCACCACGAGTCCAGCAATGGCAACACCTACCAGTCCACTATAGACCGAACGTTCCAAGCCAAAGTCAAGAACGACCCAAGGCTTCGGATGCGTCCAGACCGGGACCCCGCGCCACCATGCGCACAAACTGGCTGCAATACCGATAAGAATGTAAGCAATTCCTACAAGGGGCCAGCGCATTACCCATCGAATATGGCAAACGGAGGCTTATTCCGCAATCGATGCTGGCAATCGCGAATCGCCAGGCTTTCAGAGTCGACGCGCAGTGGGGTAGAGTACCGCTGTGGCACAGCCGGCAGATCCCCCCGAGGTACTCGAGCGCTTCCATGGTGCTCTGGACCTCGTGCCGCTGATAGCGGGGCAACTGCGAGCTTGCATCGGCTCAGTCGTGGAAGCTGATGATCTTCTCAGCTACGGTCGAGTGGGTCTGCTTGATGCTGCACGAAGGTTCGATCCTCAGCGTGGCGTTCCATTCAGAGCATACGCAACATTGCGCGTGCGCGGAACGATTGTTGACGGCATTCGTACTATTTCGCCACTACCACGGCGAGCGTATGAACGTCTCCGCGGGGTCATGGCGATGGACAGCCTCAACGAGGGCGTCATAGGCGACGCATTCTCTGCCGTTTCCGTGGCGGTGTCACCCCAAGCTGCGGACGATGCACTTGCCGAACACTTGGCGAACTTGGCTACCGCCATGGCACTTGGCATGATCGCCACTCCTGTCCGCGGGGAAGAGGGTGAAGTTGCGGCTCTCTCGCCGACCGAATCACCGGAAACGACTGCTGAAAACGCTGAGCTGCGGGACTTCGTAAAGGGTGCGCTTGCGACTTTGCCGCCGCAGGAGGCGGAGTTGGTTCGCCGTCACTACCTCGAAGGCGATCGGTTCGACGAAGTCGCCGCAGACCTCGGCCTAAGTAAGTCGTGGGCAAGCCGCCTTCACGCAAAGGCGATTGGCCGCCTGGCGAAGCGGCTCAAAGCCGCCGGAATCGAGCGCTAGTGTCTCGAGTACTCGTCGCAATGAGCGGTGGAGTTGACTCGTCGGTGGCTGCCGCACGGCTATTTCGTCAAGGCCACGAGGTAGTGGGTATCACGTTGCATTTGTGGGATTACCCCGATGACGCGGCACCCAAGAGTCGTTGCTGTGCCCCTGAGGACATCCATGATGCCGCCCGAGTGGCTGCCCACTTGGGATTTGCACACTATGCATTCGATCGCAGAGAGAAGTTCAGGGAGAAGGTAATTGCACCCTTCTTGGATGAATATCTTGCCGGGATTACGCCCAGCCCCTGCGTGACCTGTAATCAAACGGTCAAATTCGCCGAGCTGATTCCAATTGCGGACCGGCTGGGTTGTTCTCTGCTCGCGACTGGCCACTATGCCCGAATAATTCGGCGCGATGGAAAATTCGAACTGCATAGGGG
>PMCK01000140.1 GCA_003154095.1 Myxococcales bacterium
GTGTTGATGGCGGTACCGCTGTTGATCGTGATGGTGTCCTGAGTACCAGAGGCCGCGTTCGCAATGAGCACACTTACGCCATGCGACGACGTGGTCATACTGGCCGTTCCCAGGCCTGCGCTGAGAACGAGCGGCCCGTACGTGAACGCCACCGCGTTCTGATTATCGGGCAGTCTTGACACCTGAACTTCCGCGGGAATCGTGAGCTCCACCTTGTCGCCCGCCTGCCACACCCGACTCACACTGAGAAAACCGTTGGAATCGACGGCATTGGCCGACTGACTATTGACCGAAACCGTCATCCCTTGGCACGACGCAAGCCAGTAGGGCTTTCTGAAGTTCACGTTGACCGCGTCGAGCGGCGCGGCATTGACGGTGAAAGTGACTTTGCTCGAAAGTGGCAGATCTGTCGTCTGGGTCAACGACAAGCCGCGGTCCTTCCAGTTCAGCGCTGAGCTCACATAGAAGGTCACCCAGAGGTCCTTACTATCGTGAAAGTACACGCTGTCGCCGAGTTTGGTGAAGTTCTCCATACCTGTGCCGGTGCAACACCAGAACCTGTCTGTCGCCCCGCCAAACACCTTGAAATACCCCGTCCCCATGGCCTTGAAGTACGTCGTCATTCCCGTATCAGGGTTGATCGAGGACAGGATCTCGTTGATGTGCACTCTCTCATAATAGTCCGCGTACTTGACATCACCCTTGGTCTTGAAAAGATCGTGCGCGAGCTTCGACATGTTGTAGGCGTTGCACGTCTCGTTGTTAAGGTTGTCGCGTTCCGCATCGAGCTGGCCCGCGGCATGGAAGTGCTCGTCCTGGCTGTTGCCACCCGTAATGTAGGTGTGACTGTTAAGGACGATGGTCAGAAATTGGTCGGCCGCGGTGAAGTAAGAGGACTCGCTCGACCCCACGGTTCGATAGCGATTCAAGGCGCCGACGAACTTCGGGATCGTCATGTTGGCGTGTTTCCCGTTCAACGTGTCGTTGCCCGCAGCAGTCGTTGTAAATAGGCTCGTGTCGTCGAAAACATGAGCAACCGTCAAGTGATTCGCACTCTTGGTGTACTTGTAGAGTTCGTACAGGGCGTCGTTCATTCCGCCGTACTCGGAACCAAGTACTCTCGATTTCGCAGCGGCACTCCAGCCATTGGATCGGGTGTAGAGCCAGTCTCCCAACTTGCTTGCGACCGTAAGAGCATCAGCATTGTTCTCGAATTTGTAGACGTCGATCAGACCAGCAAGGATCTTGTGCATCGTATAATAGGGCACCCAGGTGCTGCCGGTCCCGGCATCCATATCGTCGAACTGAGATATGGGCGTTGCGAACAGATACCCACTCGACAATTGATAGGATTTGAGCTTGGATATCACGTCATCGAGCTTGGTCTTGATCTGACCGGCCAAGGTCGCGTCGCTGCCCAGGGCTTGCTGGTAGGCATGCGCCACCGCAGAGAGCCAGTGACCCATCGTATGTCCGCGTATGTTCGAGTTCTCCCAGCCGCCGTAAAGGTTCGTCGGGTTCGTTCCCGCTGACACCGCCTGAAAACCAGCTAGCAGGCGATTCGAGTCGAGCGTCGTGATGAGGTAGGTAACGTCCTTACTGAACAGGTTCTGCTGGTACGTATCCGTGATCTGTACCTGATCCAGGGGGAAATCCTGCAGCTTCTCGACGGAGCTCTGCGCTGAGGCCTGAGGCACGACGCAAACGAGCGATATGACCGGGATGGCTGCTTGTGCTAGGGAACGGATTTTGCGTGAAACTTGTAACCTTTTCATAACAATGCAACCTCGGCAACGGACTTGATGATCTCAGCAGCGCACCCGCAGATGCTCTTCTCGAATAAGCCAGAGCCGCCCTGACTTGTTCGCCGGGAGCTTGGGCTTAGGTCGGAAGGACGGAGCACGCCGCAAACGTTCTTCACCAACTAGCGATGGGGGACAAGAATCGAATTCCGCACAAGAAGGGCACAAATCCGACATTCCGCTCCCGTCATGTTGTTGCTAGTATGGCGGAGACGGATTTTATTCATGCGAAAGGAATTCGCTAGGGACCTACGGTTCGTAAGCGCCAATCGAGGGCGCGCTCGGTCGCGCCGCGCCCGTGATGTCGGTACCGGGGTTTTGCGCCGGATCGCCGGCACCGATGAGGGGCGAGCCGTTCGCAGGCCTAAAATCGGTTCCAGGCGTTACCCAGTGGGGGTCGGCCTTCCACGAGTGCGCGCCGACCACAGCGTCACTGCACTGGTAAGATGCGTTGTAGTCACGCGACGTGAACGTGCCGGAGCCGAATTGGTAACAAGTCCCATTGCTTTGGACGACATTGTTCTCCACGACGTAACCAGCACCCTCCGTTCCGGCGCGAATACCGGTGCCGCCCTTAGTTAGGTAGACCGTGCGGCGACCAGACGGCTCACGCGGGTGTACTTGGCGGAGAAACACCACGTTTCCGTGCCGCCGCGCCAGAAAGAAGCGGGGAACGCGACTGAAAACGATGTCCGACCGAGCGGGCACACGCCATTGCAGCGGCTGCGCTATTCGGGCGATACTATGTTAGTGTTACTATGTAATAGCTTACCCCTAAGCCCACGTGCATTAAGAACATCTCTCCTGGCTACGACCGCATTTTGGACGGCATTGTTCATTGCAGGTTGCGGCGGGCGATCCGCCTTAGATATCTCGATGAGTTCGTCGTCGGCAGGTTCCGCGGGGGCGCCAACGGGAGGTGAGGGACACTCCGCAGGAGGGGCTGCCTTGAGCACAGGAGCAACGGGTGGCACTTTGGCTCAGGGGGGCACACAAGCCACGGGTGGAGCAATCAACTTGGGCGGTGAACTGGGCACCGGTGGTCGCGTGGCACAGGGAGGTACTTCGAGTACCGGCGGCGCAATCCACACGGGCGGTGTGCCAAGTACCGGCGGCGTTTTCGCGACGGGCGGCTTGGCTGGCACGGGCGGTGGTAAAGTGGGAGTTCGGCTCGACGTGATCGCTTCGGGCACCAGCCACACTTGCGTTGTTCGATCACCTGGCGCCGTTTATTGCTGGGGCAACAATAACTACGGTCAGTTGGGCAATGGCGCGGTACTCAGCTCACTGACACCCGTAGCAGTGGTTGGCATCTCGCAGGCAACGGCGGTAGCTGCAGGTGCGTATCACAGTTGCGCAAGACTCAGTGACGGCGAGGTCAAGTGTTGGGGAGACAACCGCGAATATCAGCTAGGCGACGGCACTACTACGAATCATTCGGCGCCAGTGGTGGTGCCGAACATTTCGTCTGCCGTGGCTGTCGCGGCCGGCATGATGCACAGTTGCGCGCTGCTCGGTTCGGGAATTGTTCAATGTTGGGGGCACTACGGGTACTATTCGGGCCCGACCGGACTGCCCAATGGCAGCCCGAGCCCAGCGACCGTGGCAGGCGTTTCGGGCGCCACAGCCATATCCGCGGGTAGCGATCAAACCTGCGCTCTGTTGGCTGACGGCACCGTGCAGTGTTGGACGTACCTCGAGTCACTAGAATTGGGCAGCGGCGCCTTGGACTACACGCCCACGACGATCATCGGGGTTAGTAACGCAGTTGGCATCACATCGGGCCTCTACTTCAATTGTGCGCTGACCGCCGAGGGGCTAGTCCGCTGTTGGGGACGCAACATCTCGGGCGCGCTGGGCAGCGGCGCCACTTCAGCGGTGTCGTGGTACGAACCCGTTACCGTCAATGACCTTTCAGCGGCGTCAGCGGTTGGTTGCGGCCAGGTCCACGGGTGTGCAATAGTCACAGGAGCAATGGTTCAATGCTGGGGTGGCAACTCATATGGGCAACTGGGTGACGGCTCGACTGTGGATCACGCAACGCCCGTGTTTGTGTCCAACCTCTCCGGCGTTACGGCCATCTCGAAGGGATCCGTGCATACATGCGCCATGCTCAGCGACGGCGCACTCTGGTGTTGGGGTCGCAACGGCTCGGGCGAATTGGGCAATGGCGACACGATGGACAGCAGCGTGCCGATCTTGGTCAAGGGCTTATGAGTAGCCGCGTTCTCACTGATTCATTAGGCTGTTCTGCGAGATCTTCCAGGCCGAGTCCTGACACAGCGTGCAATTTGCGCCGTAGAACATAGGGCGCAACGCGGTATCGCCCAGCAGCTGCACGCGCATCCATGCCACGACCGCGACTTCCATTGGGCTGAATGCTGCCGTGCCGTAAGTCACCCAGTTCTGGTGATCGGCAGCGAGACAGTCCGCCAGCATTGCGGGTTGATTCGTGATGGCGGCAAAGGCGGGCTGAATCATCGTGTCGCACGACACGGTCGTGTCCAGGCCGCCGCAGAACAATATCGCGGGACCATGAAGGTTCTTTTGCGACATCGCTCCGCAGATGGGAGCAATCGTCGTGATATGGCTATCGGCGCCCGCTGTGGTCGTCGCAAAGGCGCCCTCCGAGTGTCCCGCCGCCCCGATGTGAGTCGTGTCAATGCGCTGGTACAAGGCGCTTGTCGGATCGGCGTTCTGGTCCAGCACCCAAGTTACGCCCACCAGCATCGGTGCCGGGGTTCCCTGGGACTTCTGCGCCTTCTAGTATCGCGGTGACGCCAGATGATGTTCACTTGACCTGCCCAGCGCCTCTGACGGTAGGTCGCACTTCCGCGCACCCATCGCCAAAGTTTACGCGACGATGCCAGCATTCCCAAAGGCTGGGTTCGTCGTATTTGCGGGGTACGCTGTCGCCCGTATGACTGAAACCCGAGGTGATGTCATGACCGCGAGTGGCTGGGCCGCCTGTTTGCAAGGCGACCCGCGTCCGTAGCAAAATGGTTTGGTTACATCGGCACGCAAAGCCCGCTACACTCCCGTGCGCGCTTTACGCGCTAAAGTCTCACCTGGCTCATCTTCGGTGCGAAGATATGAAATAGTAACAACGCTGCCAGGTAAGCCGTGGCACACATCGCAAACAGGATCGAATATCCAGTTTGTATATCGCCGCTCACCTTGTATGCGGCTAGCATCATCCCTGTTAGCCATTGGAATAGGAGGCCACCGACCGCGCCTGCCATGGCGCCGATGCCCGTAACCGAACCAACGGCTTTCTTTGGAAACATGTCCGAAGCGGTCGTGAATATGTTTGCAGACCACGCCTGATGAGCCGCCGCTGCGACCCCTACCAGCAACACTGCAGGCCACAGTGATACGTACTTGACTGCAGTAATCGGAAGGACTGCCACTGCGAACGCGAACATGGCGGTCTTACGAGCGCGGTTCACAGACCATCCACTCTTTATGAAGCGGGAAGATAGCCATCCCCCGCCCACGCTGCCCACGGTAGTCATCGAGTAAATGATGATGAGGGGCAGAGCAAACTTAGCGATATTCTTGATATCGACGTGGTACTTATCCTTCAAATACGAGGGCAACCAGAAAAGATAGAACCACCACACACAATCAGTCAGGAACTTGCCTGAAAAAACCGCCCAGGTTTGTCGATAGGTAAGTAGTGTGCCCCAACGTATTTTCTCCTTCGTGGCTTGTTGCTCTTCGATATCACTATGAATATAGTCGAATTCGGCTCGCGATAGACCTTTTTTTTCTGACGGCTTTTGGTAAATTGCGAGCCAAAACGCGAGCCAAGTAAAATCCAAAACGCCGGTAATCATGAAACCAATTTGCCAAAACGGGTGTTTGGAATCGGCTGCAAACGCATAGATTGCCCACGGTATTACGACCGGCGCCAACAGCGCGCCGACGTTGGCGCCCGAATTGAATATTCCGGTTGCCAGAGCGCGCTCGCGTTTTGGAAACCACTCGGCCACGGTCTTGATGGCCGCCGGAAAGTTGCCAGATTCGCCTAGACCCAGGCCCACGCGCGCGATGCCAAACCCAATTGAGGAACGCGCTAGCGCGTGACTCATGGAAGATAGCCCCCAGATTACCACGGAAACTGCATAGCCGATCTTGGTGCCAACCTTGTCGATGATCCACCCGAACAACAACACGCCGAAGGCGTAAGCCAGGGTAAACGCCATCACGATGTAGCTGTATTCACGTTCAATGCTTTGAGGATTGCTCCAATGCAATTCCGTCTCGAGCACGGGCTTGAGGATCGAAATAACTTGTCGATCCATATAGTTGATGGTCGTCGCGAAGAACAACAATGCACAAACCACCCAGCGGTAGCGGCCCAATCTCTCGGTCATCGTTGTCGATTTGGTCACGATTTACTCCAATTGCGATCTGATTTGGGCCGATAGGCAATGGCGAATTGCCATCCACAGTGCCGGACTGACGCCAGGCTCGCTCGTTGCCATGAGCTCTGAATAGGACAGCCCGGCGGGGCGTGCGTTTATTTCCAGAACCCAAACGGACAACCCCCCAGCACTGCGGTCGAGCAGTAAGTCGACCCCGAATAGGCCGACCTCCACACCCAGCGCCCAATCAGCCGCAATTGCCTGGACAGCTGCACACGCCACATCTTTTGAGAGCGCAACATCTTCACTCGACAGACGCAGCCCCGCGAAGGCTCCATCCGAGAGCGTAACGATGAAACCTCCGCGTCCTACGGACGATACTACGTCCTGCCCATCTCCAGCCACTTGGAGGTATGCGGATTCCGCGTGGCACGCAACCCCATCCCAACACACATTGATCCGAAGGCTCGTAACATTCGCCGAGTTTTCGACGAACCACTTCAAGCAGTCAATTCGCTCCCTGACCAAGAGCGCATCACCGTCGCATTGAAACTGGCACGACACTCGCTCTTTGAGAGCCATGAGTGACTTTTCATCATTGAAATCTACGGTCAGCGCCTCGACGCCAACGCCCTCTGTACCGGAGTTTGGTTGAATGACTAACTGTTTAACGCCGGCCAATCCGGCCCGTACTAACGTCTCACCTATCTCAACCAATCCTTGCTCAGCTCTGAGCAATGCAGCTTTCGGCGTGCGGATCCCCGCGCGACCGAGGAGCTCGGCCGTGTGAAACTTGTCGTCACAACATTCCGATTCGGGATACGGGTTGACCTGGACGCAGGCCTTGAGCTTGTTTGCGAGGACTGCATGAAGCTGCTTTTCCCCTTGTCCTAAACACAGAAATTGGCAGCTTTGAAACTCAATGGGCACTTCGAAGTCGGATTCCCAAAGCGTATTCGTCGCGTGGTTGTAGTAAATCGCACGCGACACTGTTTTCCCTTCCAGCAGCCACGAGTGGTGCACGACAATCACATTTGTATTCAAGCATCCACTGCGAGCAAGGTCATGTGCATAGGCGTCCAAGACGAGGGGAAATACTTCACCTAGCGCGCCAATCAGCTCGGCCACTATAATTGCATGAGTATAGCTTCCCGGTAATTCGTCCAGAAGCGCTGCGGGCGCAACCGAACCATCTACTCGAAACCTCAAGGGTGGAGTAATTCGTTCGCTGAGGACGCGCTCGAACGCTCGCTGTGCAAGACGAGCGCGGAATGAAAGCAAAGGTTGCGCCTTTTTTTCCGCCAGAAGCCTATCAAGCAGCGCCTCATCGATATTCACTCGGGGATGCAAGTTCAGATCCCGGAGGAACTGTGAGTTAATGAGGTTCCAAACCTCTTCAATTCTGCCGACAATCATCCGACGCAGGGTCGCGTCTCCGCCAACGAGACGCTTGCGAAGCAGCGGCAGAGGCCCAATGCGCGCTTCCACCTCTGCCGCAAGAATTTCCTCGAGTACGACGCCGATCTCGTGGTTTCCAATCGAAGCGCCGGATTGCATCTCCAAAACCTGCTCGGCGCATTCAACTGCCTCGGATATGCGGGAAATCATCATGTCATCCAAAATTCGCCTTGACGTACTCCTCGGCCATCAGGGCAAAGTTTCTAAGAACAATTCGGTCATCCTTGCCGATATTGTTCCAATTGAATTGGCGTCCCTGCTGCTCTGCAAAATACCTTTCCCATTCTTCTTCACGCAGGCTGAAACGGTCCCAGAGACCAATCCCGACATTGGGCTCCAAGTGAATGAAGCGCCAACTGGAAATTTCGCCCTCGAAGCGTCCCTCCGAGTCTTCGAGGATAATGGCGGAAGGCAGCCTCTCACCACTCTTGTCGAACCGGGGCTCGATATCCACAAGCCTACCGTCACGGACGAAAACTGGCGTAACCAGGTAATCGAGCATGAGGTATGCCGGCCAACCATACGATACACCGCGCAGATCGGAGCCGATTTCGCGACCGTGTTTCGCTCTAAAGGTGTCGGCGAAGCGCGGTGCATATTTCGCAAGCGCTTGCATTACTAGGGGAACCTGTGCGGAGAGCCCCTCCCTGATGGCCGCCAAATGACGTTCCTGAACGAACATATCCAGCAGTGGCTCGAGCGTTCCGCCGCGGCCAACGTTCGTAGCTACCTGCAAGCTTGCCAAGGTAATTAGGTGCGTCAAGTCGTATGCCCGATCCGGGTGCGACGAACTGGCGATGATGCGAAGCGACCCGTAAATTTGGGAGCGCGGATGGCGATCGCGATTCACCGTTGCATGCCATTCAGTTACCTGTCGATTGACGAAGCTCGTCATATAGGATGGGCTTGCCCAAAACTCTGGTGTGGTACGGGCAGCCTCCTGAACAACCATGTTCTGTTTGCCCGCGCGTTCGTAGATGAATAGCGCTGCCGCATCGAGTTCCAACTCATCCCAAGAGTTCTTGCCGCGCCCAATCTGAAAAACTCGAAGGTTTCGGGCTCCGGATTCCGCGGCACCTTTGACTAGGACAATTGGATATTTCTCCGCGAAAATGCGCAGACCCTCGAAGCCTGGGCGTCCATTGGCTATCTGCTCTAGAACCTGCTCGCGCGAGACGCCCTGTTGATAGGTCATCATCCAGTCGATTTCAGGCGGCATCTCGACCCCGCTGTCTTTATAGACTTCGGGGTAAAGACTCTTGTCATATGTGATTTGGCTGTGAACCAGCGACTGTACGGTAAAGGGCAACCCAGCATCCTCGAGCTTGCCGGAAAGGTACAATGCGTTGCCATGGTAAGGGACGCACAGACCTGCGACAATTGGCCGACTAAACCGGACCGCCAATCTTACGCCTTTGGGTGTCAGGGCGTTGGTGGCTGCCAACGCATCGGCACGCGCCTCCGCTTGACTCTTACTGAGCCCCTTGTGTCTGGATAACGCCTCGACGAGTTCGCTGCGTGTCACGTACAGGTGACCGCTGTTGCACAGGAGAACCTGCCGCTTGGCTCCGGCGACATCCTTGAATTCGTCGTATCGGCTCACGATTAGATTCGCCCCCGGTCGCCCTTCTGCCAATAATTCTCGGTTGAGGGTCGGCCCTTCGCGGAATGCACGCGAGATGTGCGTACGCCCGACAGGGAAGAGAAATACGATATTTACGCGCTTTTCCGCATCGATGATATCCGGGTCGAATGAGGGGAAGACTTCTGGAACGGCAAACCCGTCATTGAGCATAAATGCCGTTTCGCGCAGCTGGTTGTAGGCGCGCCAAGTTTGCTCTTCGAGGCTGCGACCACTACCTCCAATCGGCACAATGGCAACGCTGCGAGTAAAGTTGCCAAGTAGCGCATCCTGCTCCTCGGTACTCAAATCCGCTATTTCCGTGCAGTTGGTAAAAATCGTCCTGAAGTAGCCATATAGCCAGGAGTGTCGCTTGAAGGCCAATGCATACAGCTCGGATTCGCCCATAGAGTCAAAGCCAACCCCACTTTCCACCCCACGCACGTAATTCCAGGGCAGGTACAGGCAATCGTGGTCGTTGACTGTCTCGGCGAAAAACGCGGTTATATCGTCCCAGAACCGAGTCCATTGAATTTCGGCGCGTTCGACCTGGAGATGCTCGACAGTCTGTCCAAAGGCGAGGGTCGTGTAGAAGAGTTCAATCGCCAACGTTAGTTGTTCGAGTTTTTCTCGGTCGTTACCCAGGGCATGGATAAGACGGGCAATATCACCCATATCCTGATAACCACCCGCAATTCTCTTCCAGTGCTCGAATACGATTTCGCGTCCCGTGTAGAGCGGGGCAATATGCTCCAGGAATGTCCGCTTTTGTTGCTGATGGACCGATTCGCCCGTAGGATAGAGCTCCTCGACTGCTGCGAGCAGCCCGTGAAAAGCGCAAGCCAAGAATGTTCCAACACCTGTGTTTATGAGTGCACGCGTGCGGTGACGCTTGGCGGGCTGGCTCTCCTGGTACACATCTTCGACATGTCCGAGCAACGTGTCGAGCACTCGTCGCGCTTCAGCGTGACAGGTGGCCAAGTCTTTTCCCGCAAGGTTGTCGCAGGCGTCTCGAAAGCCCTTCTCGCGAAGATTGAAGACTTCGGTTCGTTGCTGTCGCGTTCTGAGGGCTTTGCGGCGCTCGCGTGCCTCCGTTTCCCCCGCATGAACGGCCTTGGAACTGGATTCACGCCCCAATACTTGCTCGAATTTCTGACTCTCCGGGATGAATTGGGGCCTCGCCAAGGCGCGCATTGCAGCATCGACCTCGGATTTGTCCGCAGCGGCCAACGGAGTCCGTGATTGAGCCGGCGGAACCAGCGCAATACCGGCCTCGAAACGTGAGCGAAGGGAGATGAGTTCCTCCTCGGGCATGCCAGTAACGACAAACGCACCACCAATCGCCAGCCAGGATCCAAAATCGAGCGCCGATAGATCGATACCCGCGGCCAGCCGCGTGAGCGCGACCGTGATATGCGTGTCACGCGCGCGATGTCGCTTGTAACGCTTGACGCGCTCTTCTTCAGCAATGGCTTCTTGGGCCTCGTCGTCTTCGACAATCTGGCGCACGAGACGTTCGTAAGTGGACTGTGCACTTTGAATAGCGGCCGAGCGCTCTTCGGACGATGCCGCGACCAGATTCTCAATCGATTCTAGCAGCTGCTCCGCCCGGCGTCGCTTGCCACGCATTTCATGGCGAAGTCGGTTGATAACTGCTTCGCCAATGCCAATGCCAGAATAGATGCCGCGCCCTTCGCCTGCCAACCGGTCGCAGGTAGCAAAATACAGCATTACATCCTGGTACGCGAGCATCCGCGTCGCGCGCCCCGATACCCCGTCGGTGAGTGCCAGCGCGCTTGCCGGATTTCCCTCCAGCATGAGTGCCACCAATTTGGGCGGATTGTCGATAAGTTCGAATATCTCCGGGAATGCGATCGCCGTGTTCAAGACATCCGCACCTTGAACGTCGCGACTGTAGGAACGCCCGGGTCCGCGCAAACGCAAGACCAAGGCGTGAATTGCACCTTTCAATTCAACTTCGAACGTCTCACTCCCCACGCGGTACACGATTGTGCTTTCGAGCAGAGCGCTGCGTTTCTTGGCCGGCAGGTTCTTAACGACTGCCCAATTCTCGAGGTCGGCGCCATAAACCTCCGAGTTGGCGCGCATTTGTTCTTCAGTCAGACCCACATCAGTCAAGACTTGCTGCACGCGATCGGCAATTTGAGTCAGCTGAGTGTCATCCGTATAATAGAAAATGTCTTGCGTCGATGACATGGTGGACGCGACCAAACGGATGTCGGCCAGGTTTGCCGCTGGCGGGAACTTTTCTTTGAGACTCAATAGAGCCTTGCGATCCTTTTGGTCGTCGAAACCGAAGCATTCGTAAATGCGTTGTGCAACGCGGCGCTTACGGTCCAGTAACTTCTGCTGACGCTCGCGCTGTTCGGAGCCGACAGGTAACGTGCCTAGTGACTTCTGTTCCGCATCGAGCTCTGGGATTGGTGTAAACCCGTGCGTCATCAAGAACACGAGATTTTGACCTTCCTCGTCCAGCGAGTAGGTCAAATGCTCGCCCGTTTTGGCTAGAATCTCGAAGATTCTGTTGCCCGCGGAATAGCGGATGTCTTGCACCGGCTTGTATTCGGCGGATAGGACCACCTTGCCCTGATCGGCGCGTCCCGCTTGTCTGAGCGCGCGACTGATCATAAAGGCCTTGTAAAAGACCATGAACCGCTGGACTTGCTCACCACCAATGATCATTTTCCCAACGGCCCACTGTGCGGCAAGGTTCGAGAACAGCGTGTCGCCGTCTGATACCTCGTGCCAGGGTTGACCCAGGTGTAGGATTGCTTCGGAAATCTTAGTAATATTGAATACCAATACCTCTTCATCGCGAAGCTGACGAACACCCAAGTAGTCCGCGATGTAGCGCTTTAGTTTGTCCTTGGAGAGGAGCTTCTTGGCGACCCACAGCTGCCATTCGAAGTCAGTCGAAAAGTCGCTGTAGTGCAGCAATGCATCTTTGGCGGCCTCCATCACCACGCGGTGCATGGACGGCGGAATGCCCATCTGCCGAAGCTTGGTTTCATTCTTGAGCTCCAGTACGAATGCCAGGAATAGGCCGTCCTTGGGCACACAATAGCCGCCGTAGCCCTCGGAAGCAGGCGGAGTTCCCCGATCCTCGTCGTGGCGAAGAAACATCTGGTCCGCCATCAGTTGCTGATCACCTTCGCCCACCGAGTTGATGAGCAACGCAACGGAATTGGCAAAGGCCTTGCCGGCAGTCATGCTGGCGTTCTCACTGGTCTTCTGAATTTCCTGCCACGCAAGCGCTGGTCGCACTTCAACGCCGGCCTCATTGATGAGCCCGTAAAACTCGCGACCGGCATTGACGGCAGTGCGATCGACACCGCCCACCCACTGCGCCCAGCGCACGATCGAGTCCATTTCCTCCGCTCCCAGGTCGACGCGGCTTGGGGTGTAAAGCAGGTTGTACTTCTTTTTACCACCGCGCGCGCGGTAGTTGAAGAGCGGGTGCTCGGTAAGATCTTGTGACTGATGTGCGGCCACGACGGCACGCCGGGCAAAGGAAAGCGCGAGCTGCGTATGATTGCGTAGGTACTCACCTTGAGTCCGGAGGATATTCAGCTCGGGAAAGCGCTGGTCGAGTTCGATGACAACCTCTTGGCGGGCTATCGAACGGATGTAAAATTCGAGATCCGCCTTGAAGTCGCTATCGGCTTCACTTACGGCCCGAGCCGCTTGCTCACGACTGAGCGAGCGCGCGGTCATCGTTTCATCGATTGCCAATTCCATGGCGCGCCCGTTGGCCTCGACGACCTTGGGAATGGCAAGTGCGGTAATCCGATCACGATGTGCCTCGATGTGCGATTCGACCCAACTCGGGTCTGAGGTATGTTGGGGATTGGCGCCGCGATTCGTCTGACGCTCTTGCTCTTCGATTAAGACTGCCAGTCGACTAACTTCATCCGCTACGGGTCGGTTTGTCGCCAATAGCATGCCGAGGGCTGCGGCGCGGGGCACACCGTTTTCACTCATTTGCTCCTGAACGACGGCTTCCATCCCCAGTTCGATCACGACCTTCTCGGCGATCTCGGTGATGCGGGTGCGGTATTCGGCGAGCCGGCGATGAACCTCACTTTCCCAGCCCTTGGCCTTGATGACATTGACCAATGCCATCTCAGTCTCGAGCCAAGTCTGAACATAACCTTCCGTCATGCCGGCAGACTCGGTCGTCAGAATATGCAGCGTGGAAATTGGGCGCCGCTTACGGAAGGCAACCTGGGCGAAGCGCTCCGCGTCGCCTTGCAGGTCTTGCGCCGCGGCCAGCCGAATGGCGGCCTCGGGAATCGTGATCCGTTCGCGGGCCGCCAAGGCCTCGATCTCGGCAATTGCGTTGTCGGGTCCCGGAACGGGCGAATCGCCTATGAGCAGCGTGCGCAGCGCCTCGAATCGCGACGACTCGAAGGTTTCCATCTCCACACCCACGCGCTCGACGAGCGCGATGGTGCTCTTATTGACCAGGGCGGTCACGGCACCGACTGCCTGTGCGAGTCCGCGCTCGCGCCCGATTTGCAGGTAGGCCTCCTCGAGTGAAAGCTTTTCGCGCTGCGCGACTGAGCGCGCGTCCGCTGCATACAAATGCTCAATCAAGAATTCGCGGGCAATGGCAACGTGTTCGGATTGAAC
>PMCK01000395.1 GCA_003154095.1 Myxococcales bacterium
GCCACAACTCCCGATGGGATCCCCGAATACATCGAGAGACTGTTGACCTCAATCAATTCGCTTCACGAGCAAATAGCGGCCGCAGACAAGGAACTCGAACAACTCACCGAACAAGAGCCGATCTGTCAACTGCTCATGTCGGTGCCCGGAGTTGGGCCTGTCACGAGCATGCGCTTCGTAGCCGCGATCGACGATGTTTCGCGATTCGCGAATGCTCACGCGGTGCAAGCCTATCTGGGATTGACTCCAGGCGAGAACTCGAGCTCGACGCGACAACAGCGCACTGGGATTACCAAAGCTGGACCAGCCCCGGTGCGTCGAACGTTGATGCAAGCCGCATGGAATATTCGCCGCTTGCGACCCCTGGATCCAATCAGTCAATGGGCAATGGAGATCGAGAAGCGTCGCGGCAAATTCGTAGCGACAGTTGCAGTAGCAAGAAAGCTGGCAGGAATTCTATTTGCTCTGTGGCGCGATGGCGCGCGCTACGAACCAAATCACCAACTGCGCAAGGTCAACAAGTAACGCCGGCCAACTGCGCAACACAAACTCTACCGGTTTGCAGAACCGGGAAGGGAACGCCGAACAACGGCTGTCCAGAAGCGGTGAGTGCGTCATGCGCGCTCCGGGCGCTCAGCGAAAGCTGCTCGCGACCCCGTTTGCGCGATTGCACCCCGCTGACGGATCTCCACCTATGCGCCAACAAGAGCGCGGATAGTCGATTGCGACAGCTCGTTGACTGGCATCCCACCCGTTCTCCAACCGGAAATTCTTCAAAAGCTCAGGGGCTCAGGACAAGTTTGTCCTTGACTGACAGGCCACCTCATAGTCGCGCATGGGCTACCCTGTACCGGGGTGTCCCGAGTTGGCGTTTCTTACGTCCGTTGCTGTATTGAGCGTCCTTTCTTGAACTCCCACGCGATTCTGGCCGCTGACGCAAATTACTGCCGGCGTTGTTGCGTACGGAGGGCCGCCCCCACCCGTCGACATTGCCCGGCGCCGACATCCCCCGATTCGTGCTCGACGTCGCTGTCGCGATGCCTGCGCGCGAATGGAGGGAGGTGCGTTGTGCCGACTGCCGCGGTTTTGCCGTATTGATGCGCAGTGGCTGAAGAAAGTGTATGCTTCAATTGTGAAGTCGCGGATCTACGTGGATACTTCGGTAGTCGGTGGTTGTGAGGACGAAGAATTTGCTGAGTATTCCATTCGTCTTATGGACGGCTTTGTCCGTGGGGACTTCATTATGGTTGTATCGCCGCTAACCTTACGGGAGTTGGATGCGGCCCCTGATAAAGTCCGCGAGCATCTTTCGCGTGTGCCTGAGGCTCACGTCGTGACGCTCCAACTCGACGCTGAGGTAATGGACTTGGCTGAGGCTTACATTGCACAGGGCGTCATTTCGCCCAAGATGCGAGCCGATGCCCAGCACATTGCGATAGCCACAGTCGCACGGGTTGATGTGCTTGTAAGTTGGAATTTCAAGCACATTGTCAACCTACAACGAATTCACGGATACAATTCAGTCAACCTGCGCAGGGGCTACCCGACGCTCGAAATTCGAACGCCAAGAGAGGTACTGTCCGATGATTAAGGTCGCGAAGAGTTTTGATGCCAATGCCGTGATGCGGTCAATCCGCGACAAGGTATCGAGCGAAATTGAAGGGCTGACTCTGGAACAAGAGAAAGCTTGGCTTTCCTCGCAAGAACTCGCGGACCCATACCTGAAACGCCTGCGGGATAGTCTTGTCCAACCGGGCATTGCAGCTCTCGTAACCGCGTCAAGATCGAAATGATGTTCATGGTGTGGGGCCTCTGGGCGCACCAAAGCTGCGACGTGATGCAGGGCACTCACGAATTCCTTGGTACGCGGGTTAGTAGACGGGGTGCCGGGAGTGGACTCTCCGGAGGGGTTCATGGGGGTAGACCGAGCCTCTCGTGTTGAGCATCCGCCCTTGGTCGGGTTCGGTGCCAGATCAGCTTCATCGAGTATTGAGTTCCCACTTATCCCTCAGGGTGCCTCATGACTGACGGAAGCTCTCACTGATTTGCGGAGCTGAACTGCAATTGAA
Source organism: Myxococcales bacterium (assembly GCA_003154095.1). Taxonomy (GTDB): domain Bacteria; phylum Myxococcota_A; class Polyangia; order Polyangiales; family Polyangiaceae; genus FEN-1139. The sequence continues at coordinate 2,070 of PMCK01000395.1, forward strand.
GGTCACCCGTCGGAAAATCTTTGTCGCCTGGCGTTACTGATTCGCTAGTTCATTGTTCCCTTCTTGGCACAGCCGGCAGGTGGTCTGCGCCGTAGTGTCCATTATTAGTTCCTCGGGGCGCCTCATGACTGACAGACGCTCTCACTAGGTTCGTGGAGCTGAGCTGCAACTGAAGGTCACCCGTCGGAAAGTCTTGATGCGAATTCATCGACAGCCTCGTTGCTGGGGCTACGTAGTGAGCCTCAATCGGCTCACGTCAAAGAGTCTCTCGGTGTTCATCGGTTCGCCCCGTGCCACATGAAAGAGTGCCTTGACCAACTTGCGCATCAGCGCCACCACTGCGCGAGCTTTGCTGCCGCCATCGCGCTTGACTTTGGCTGCGTACCAAGCCTGCACGACGGCGTCCTTCTTGCGCCAACGAGACACTGCGAGCCACAGGTACTGCCGAGCTCTGCCCGAGCCAGATTTGGTGATGCGCAACCGGCCCTGGTATTTGCCGCTGCTCTTTTCCTTCAAGTTCAAGCCATAGGCCTTGAGGTATGCGCGTGCGTTGGGAAATCTGCGTGGGTCACCCACCTCGGTCACCAATACTGCGGCTGTGGTCTTGCCCACCGCTGGTGCAATGACTTCCGACACACCACCCTCGGCAATCTCGATTACCTTCTGTTTTGCCTCCTTGTAGGCACGCAACGAACGATGTGCCTCCGATGCAATGGTCATCAACGCGGTGCGTTCCTCTGGCAGCAATGACAGCCCAACAGTCTGTGCTGCTGACTCCACAACGAGCTCGATCTTTTCCGCAGTCATCAGGCGACGGCTCATTGTGGTCATCAGCTTGCGCGCCGCGTCGGGATCGGCTGCTACGTCGATGGGTCCCCCGATTCGAGCCAGGACAGCCAAGAGCGTGGCAGAGGTGAGCTCCACCAACCTCGTGACTTCCGGCCAATGCCGGGCCAGCCAGCTCTCCAGCTGGTGTATCAGACGCAGGTACTGACCCTGATGCAGGTCCATGGTGGTCACCGTCGCCTTCAGCTCACGCTCACCGTCGGCCTTGTCCTGCCAAACCGACGATCGCCCGTCGATATGGAGCTTGGCGATGATGGCTGAGCTCTTGGAGTCGTGCAGGCTGGCAACGCCATCGTAGACCACCTTGGCGTCGTGGACTCGTTTGCCGTTTACCTGGTAGACCACGATTCCAGCCGCCTTCAGCTGGTGGCGCAGCACGTCGCCGTACGTCCCGGTGGACTCCATCACCGCCTCGACGCTGAACCCCAATCGCCCGAGTTCTTCGAGCTTGAGCAATAGCTCGGGCGTTTCATCCAGGTGCTTCCAGGCCAACGTGGTCAGCACATCGGCGCGTTCTGTTGTCAGCGCCGCAACCATATCGTCCTTTGCCACGTCGATGGCCAGTATCAGCCGTGCACTTTCTGTCTTCTCTCGAATCACTTTTGGCTCAAATTGGTTGATTGCCGTACGTCGATATGCTCGTCTCTTCATGGGGATGACCTCCGGTTTTCGCAAAAACTCGACCTTACACGGGGTCGTCGAGGCATCCCCACTTCTCTGCAACTCTCAGCCTCGCTGCAACGCAGCATAGCTGACTGACGGCGCTCCGCGCCGCAGCTGAACGCCAACGTTGGACTATTTTTCTTTGCCCATCCCAGCCTCTAACATTTCGGCGAGAACGCCGGTTGGGGGACTTTCGATATCAAACGTAAAGTTCCGCTCCCGAATCTCACGTTGAGTGGGATCTTTCAAGAATGGCGGTTCTTCTTCGACCACCGTCAAGATGGGCCCCTGCAATTAATATCAGGGATATCCACCTCTGGAATTCGAAAATTGCCCGTGGGAACGTAGTCTAGCGCAAGTCGACTCTTCGCGCGAGCCCCAGTAAAGTAATTGTCAGATGTCAAGAAGACCACCGGCTCAGATTTGGACAACAGAATAAATCCGCCGGCGCGAATACCGATGCGGCCTGCCTCGGTCGTATAGTGATTGAACCAGCGCTTTTTGCAAAAATTGCTGCCGGAAGTTGGTGTGGGACTCTCGAAGAAAGAGGCTACTAAGGACGCCTCACATGCGATCGCGTTGGCAACGGCAAATTCTGCGGAAAGTGTCAGTGTTGCTAGGATTGCGCCGCCAATGTTTCCAGCGGCAACCTCCGCCATCTCGTCTTCACCAGTCGGATCCGTTGAATTGACTGAGTTGTCGCCTGCGTAGATGAACCTATGGAGACTCAACGGGTTCCCGAGGCGACCCACGAATGGATCCATCCCCAAGAACCTCCCCACTCGAGGATCCATCCAACGTGCTCTGTGATAAGCCAGCTTAGAAAGGCTATCGTAGGGTTCCCCCGCGAAGCCGAAGGCAAGCGAATCTGATCCCGCCGTCTCATTCCGAGTGCCGAATGCCTCGTAATCCCTCGTATCAGTGACGGTACCCGTCTCATCAGTAAGGACGCGCACCGACCCAAGTCCGTCGGCATGCACGTATCGCGTCGCCCACGTAGTCGTCCCAGTGGGTCTCAAGACAGCAAGTAGCTCATTGTCAGCCCGGACGTAAAGGGCCTTCAGCGCTCCCGCGCCGTCAGTTTCCGCAACAACCTGACTCAATGAGCCTGTCGTATCGACAAGGTAATTAGTGACAGCAGGCGTCCCGCCGCCAGCCGGTGTGACCTTGGTTTGCACGCGGTTGCCGTCAGCATCGTACAGATGGTCAACCTGAGTTCCGTCAAGCAGCGCAACGCGCGCGAGCCGATTCTCGAAGTTCCAGGTGTACCCGGCTTCGCCTATCTTTGCCGTGGCGTTGCCATTTTTGTCGTATGAGTACGCTGTGGCGTTCTCTGAAGTGAGTTGGTCTCGGTTGTCATACGAGTAGTTGACGGTGCCGGGGTGTGTTCCGGTGCTGGTTTGGGTGAGGCGGTTGCCGACGGGGTCGTAGGCGAAGTTGTTGGTGTAGTTGGTGGGGCCTGTGACGGCTTCGGTGGTGAGGCGGTCGATGGAGTCGTAGGTGTATTGGCGGAGGGTGCCGTCGGTTTCTTGGATGCGGGTGCGTTTTCCGGTGGGGTCGAGGGTGCTTTGTTGCCCCCGCGGGCTGCGTCGAGTGGAGGCTGCGGGTGCTCACTTCGTTCCGCGCCCGCAGGGACCCCAAATGCGTGCTCGCTCCGCTTCGCTGCGTTGCGCGCGGATGGGCTACCCAGTACCGGGGTGTCCCGCGTTGGCGTTATTTACGTCCGTTCCTTGCTGCAATGCCTGCGAATTGATCGTCACCGCATTCCATTTCGATGCGTCAATCGTGAGTGAATTCGTTGCGCACTCACTGTTCACAGCGCGCCGCGTGGAGTGAGAGATTGCGCCCGCGTGTGTCTCAGTGCCCAGCAAATCAGCCAGTCTCCGCACTGTGGCGAAAGATTCCCGCCACGCGCCGGCACTGCACGAAATCGACGCTTCGCGCGTGTCATGAATCTTTCACCATGGGGCGCGAAGCCCGGCTGATTTGCTGGGCACCGGAGGTGCTCATGCGTGCTCAATCCCGTCAATCACTCACGTTTCAGGCGCTGCTCTCGGAGCGGGCGCACTTCATGCGGCGCAATCTCTCCGCAAATGAGCAAATTCTTTGGCGCCGGCTTTCCGGCAAGCAACTGGGCGCTGCTTTTCGCCGGCAAGTGCCCCTCGGAAAATACATTGTGGATATTGTCGCTCCTAGCGTCATGCTCATTGTTGAGGTGGATGATCGCTTGCATGAATTGAAGCGTACGGCGGATGCGCGCCGCGACCGTGACCTCGGTCGGCTCGGGTATCGCGTGTTGCGGATTCCAGCTGAGTTGGTGCGGCGCAATGTTGGGGAGGCTGTCGCTCGCGTCATTGCGGCGCTACATGTCGATACCTGAATCGTTCCGGTTTAACTGGGACGTTGCCGATGACGGGCTCGTCCGGTAGACAGGGACAGTTGCCATTCCGCGGCCGATGAGCCCATCGTATCGAAAATCCACGGTGATTCCGTTCGGCGTCGTAGCGGGAGCAGTGGAAAAAAAGTGCGAAGGAATCTACTCAACAACTGGCACGTAGGCAAAACGAACAGGGGG
>PMCK01000497.1 GCA_003154095.1 Myxococcales bacterium
ACCCGTGCCGAAGCATTGCCAGCGCTATGTTGTGCATTGTCCGTGGCAACGGTCGCGGCCGCACCAGTCGTGCTGTCGGCCCAAAGACTCCAGTTCGCTGACAAAGTCCCTTCGAAACCTCCGTCACGTACGTGTTCGGTGACGGCGATTGCATTGGCTACACCGAGACGTTGTGCCGAACCGCAAGGCGCTCCCAAGTTCGCGTCGAACTCGTTGTACCACCAGTCATTGCCATGAAATGTGTCGCCGAATTCATACGCGTAGTAGCCATCATTCATCAAGGCGACACCCAAGCCAAATCGCATGTACCGGTAATCGTTCTGGGCGAACTGCAACGCCGCGGCGGGAACGAGTTCGCCTTCCCGCGGTAACGGGGGCTGCGCCAGGCCCGACGTGACGGGGATCGTCACTTGGATGCGGGGACAATAGTCTCGAACCCCTCGTTACGTGCGGCTGCAATTAGGTCATCATCGAGAGAAACGAATTGCCGCCCGCGATACTTGCCTTCCGCCCAAATGCACGCCGCACCCAGTTGGAGGGCATCAGCCGCACGTAACGGGTGAATCCGCAAAAGACGCTCCGCTTCTTCTCGAACTAGATCGACAACGATGACCTCAGCCCAGCGCGCTGCAAGTTTTAAAATGCGGCCTTCCGCTGCATTCAGGGCTGCTTTGCTAAGCAGTCCGCGGCGGTTTTGTCGCCAAATGGCGGAAAGAATCTCCGTCCGCGTGAGACTCCAAACTACTTGAACCGTGTCAGCCCGTAGAAGTTCCCGACAACCGCGACTACCCGGTTCTTCAACGACCAGCGGGACAATCGCCGAGGAGTCCCAGAATCTCACCTTGAGCTCCGACGCTCGCTAAGTAGCGCCGCGGTAACACTTGCCCGAGCAGTATTCGGTCCAGGGCGCAGAAGTTCACTTGGTAACGGCCCCGGATTACCTCTGCGCAGGAGCCCAAGGCGTTCGAGGCGCCCAAGTTCTGCGTCCTCAGCTCCGCCTAGCACTGCTGAATCAACGGGTACCAAATCAGCGACCGGCGTGTCCCGAAGCAGGATCCGCACGCGGCCGCCCCTTTTTACGTACGCCAGATGGCGAGACAGGTTATTTTTGGCATCTCCTACCTTTACAACTCTCATTTAGCTAAGTTAGCCATGTCGGTAAACTTTTGTCAAGGCGGCCCAGCGCGTGACCGTATGGTGCAAATATCTGATCGAGCGTAATTTGCGTATGATGGTCTGCGCCCGCGCTAACCAACGCTTGCGTTTCGACGACCGCACGCAACCGAAGGCGAACTACTTCGACTTCGGGCAACTCGGGCATGGCCGGGGCGATAGGGTGGCCTCGCTCTTGCGCGTCAAGTAGAAGAAATCCCGGAACGCGGATTTGCTCACGTATTCACTGGGATGGTATTCGAAGCCGTCGACCGGGGCCTGCGCGACGAGTTCGCCTTTGTCGTCGAGTTTGTAAAGCAGGAACTTCGGGTAGGACCAATTGACATCCAGCTGCGCCACATCGACGGCTCCCGCGTGGTGCATGCCTTCAGCGAGCGCGCGCGCCGTCGTGTTATTGCTAATTCCCACGTACAAGACGCGGCGCGAAGCATCGAGTCCAATTGCCGACCGGCGGATCACCGTTTCGCCGTCGAGCGTTGCGCCCCACAGGCGCGTCTCGGGTTGGCGTAGTCCGATGTGCATCGTGTTGTTTTCGTACATGCATGCCGGCGTTTGACGAAACCAGCGCATGCGTGCATCCGAACTCGACACATTGTCCCAGGTGGCAATCTCCACGCTGTCGTTGGTGTACCCGACNNAAGCCGCCGTTGAAGGCCGCGAGCAGCGTCGGAACATCTTCGGGCGGCACGCGTCCGGTTCGCTCGAATGTAGGCGTCCCGGGATCGGCTTTGGGCTCACCCTTGCCCGCCTGGGCATGGAGCACGGTACTGTCCAGTGACGCCGCGACAACNNGCGACAACAAAAAGATCGGCCCAAGATCGGTTGATATCCGGGTGGAGCAGCGTCTTGTAGAGCAACGCGGGGGCTTCGGGACGCCGCGGGTCGGCCACCTTGACCCATTCGCCATCGCCGGGCGCGAACCACTTGGGGCTAAAGGGTCCAACATTGACAGGTCGAAAGACGGGGTCATCGCCGGCGTCGCTCGCTTCGGGCTCGGCAGAATCGGCAGGGGGCGGGGCGGCCCAGCGAGCCTTGGGCGCTTCATTGCGGTGCCGCCATCGGTTCCAACGATCTTGGAGGCCGTACGAAAACTCCTCCAAGCGCGTGACACTTTCCGCACCAATCACTCGCCGGAGACCATTGGCGAACAACGGACCGGCCCAGCTGGTGTGGTTGACGAGAAGCCACAGCGTTACGGGCAGCAGAATGACTGCTCCGAGCAGGCCCAGTAGGGTCCGCTTCGACAGTCGCCGGCTCTGGAACAATGCTCGAATCAACGCCGCACCAGCGTAGCCTGGTACTGCTCCCGAGTACCAATCAACGGCATTGCAATCGGTAAGGGGCAAGCAATCGGGGAGTGTGGCCTTTGGGTCGGTTTCCTGATTATTTGGCACATCGGCCCGGTAATTCCGGGCAGAGGCAGGCCCCGAAGCAGCCACTTTGCCGCATCGAACGTGAGGAACACGGAAATCTCCAGCATCCTGGTGTAATAAGTCTGCGTGTCCGCGTGCTCGCACCGCCCGTTTGCCCCTCGGCTCGTCGGGTTTTGCGTGGCGCTGTGTGCGCTCTGGGCCTCGGCCGCGGCCGCACAAGACGAGTCGATAATTACGCCTATCCCCGAGATCCGGCAGAAGCCTCCCGACAACTCGGAATGGCTGGGCAAACCCGTGGTGCGCATCGAGGTCATCAGTCTCGGTCAACGCTGGAAGACAACTTCGAATGTTCGGCGAGTAAGATTGGGGGAACCTTATTCGGGCGAAGTCGCACGACGCGCTATGCGCGAGCTAGTCGATACTGGCCTATACGCCAATGCCAACGTCGATGTAGACCTTGAAGCCCAGGGTGTTCGGCTAACGATCCGAGTCGAGCCACGCCGAATCGTGCACGAGATCCTATTGCTCGGCTCGCCGCTCCCGGAGGACACGCTGCTCGATGCGGCCCACCTGCACAGCGATATCGAACTGGCCGAGAGCGAGATACCCAAGTTAAACGAAAGGCTAAAGGCGATCCTTTCGGCACATGGCTTTCCCTCGGCAAAAATCCAGCTTGATGTCGCGGAAACCGACAATCCGCTCGAAACGAATCTAATCGTGAGGATCGAGCCCGGCGCGCCCGCGCTCATCACCAAGCGCCGATTTCGCGTCGCGCCTGTGCCCGACGCCCCCGGTTTGTCGGCAGTGCTTTCCGGCTACGGCCTTCAAACGGGTGACCGCGCCGATGAAGAGCAATTGGAACGCGCCGATCACGACTTGGAACGAGACCTTAGGCATCAAGGTTGGCACCGCGCGACCGTGTCGCACCAAGTGGTTCGCGGCACCGAGTCGACCCAGCTCGACATTATCGTTAGGGCTGGTGCCTTCGTAACGCTGGAATTCGAAGGGATTAAGTCCTTCGACGCCGATCAGCTCCTGGCCGCCCTCGACCTCGATAATAACGAAGATATGTCGCCGCGCGGTCTCTCCGATCGCGTGCGGGCTCACTACATCAAACACGGTTATCTCGACGCGCAGGTGAACTACCGCATCGACGGCACCGGGACGCCCAATGAGCGACTAGTATTCATTATTCGCGAGCAATATAGGGTGCGAGTGGTTGGACGCGAGTACCCATGCCTCAGTGGCTCGCGCCCACCTGCCGACATTGGTGCGGAAATAGACAGCTTTTTATCGGAGGACCTGCCCGGCGCCGACGTGCTGGGTCCCGTCGACCCGGCACGCGTCGACCGCGCTCTCGGACCTGAATCCGCCACCGGAGCGCGGCCACAACCGCTGGATGTAAATCCCTGGACCACGTACGAATTGAACGTCTACGAACGTGCCACCAAACACCTTCAAGATCTGTATCGCTCCGAGGGCTACCTGTCGGCCACCGTCGGCCCGACACAGGTACTGCGCCGTCGTTGCAACCCGCGTTCAATGCCGGGTACTTGCGAACCGATCGGCGATGTGCGGCGTCCCAAGACTTTGTGCGCCTACGATGATGTCGGTCTGCCGATGGAAGAGCCGCCCCCCGATCCCAAACTCGGTTGCGTGGCGAACCCCGCGCGCGGCATCGAATGCGAACCAACAGCAATCCTGCACTTGCCGATCAAATT
>PMCK01000461.1 GCA_003154095.1 Myxococcales bacterium
GGTAATACCGGAATTGCATTGGCCTATGTAGCGGCGGCACGTGGCTACGGGTTAACCCTCGTAATGCCGGAGACAATGAGCATCGAGCGGCGCAAGGTGTTGAAAGCACTCGGGGCCAACATCGTGCTCACCGAAGGCACCAAGGGCATGCCCGGCGCAATCCGGAAAGCTACGGAAATTAGAGACTCGGTCCCGGGTCGCTATTTCATGCCACAACAATTCGACAACCCAGCCAACCCAGCCATTCACGAGTCCACGACTGGACCTGAAATCTGGGAAGACACGGACGGCGCCATTGATGTGTTGGTCTCGGGCGTTGGCACCGGCGGAACAATTACCGGCATCTCACGCTACATAAAGCACACGAAGAAGAAGGCAATCATAAGCGTGGCCGTCGAACCGGTGGAAAGTCCGGTTATCACACAACATCTCGCCAAGCAGGATCTGAAGCCAGGCCCGCATAAGATTCAGGGAATTGGTGCGGGTTTTATCCCCAAGAATCTGGATCTGTCGATCGTCGATCGCGTCGAGCAGGTAAGTTCCGTCGATTCGCTAGCCTTTGCGCGGCGGCTTGCCAAGGAAGAAGGAATCCTGAGTGGCGTTAGTTGCGGTGCGGCTACTGCCGTCGCTGCCCGCCTGGCAGCGGAACCACAATTCGCCAACAAGACGATTGTCGTAATCCTACCCGACGCTGGCGAACGATACCTCTCGGGACCACTATTCGAAGGAGTGTTCGACGGAGTCGCGGAAGCCAAGGCTGGCGACACACTCTAAGTAGAAATGCGTCCGAGGTTGACGGCTCCGCGTCTACTTCTGACAACTCGGGCAAAAATGCGAACTTCTCTGCCCAATCACGACTCGCACGATGGGTCCCCGACAGCAATGGCATGGTTCACCCTCGCGACCATAGACTGTGAATGTATTCTGAAATTGGCCATCGCTGCCGTCGGGTTGCACGTAGTCGTCGATGCTGGAGCCGCCTAACCTGATTGCGCGCCTCAAGACTTTGCGCACGGTCCGTGCGAGAACGCGCGTCTCCTCGGGCCGCAGGCTCGCGGCCGCTCGCTGTGGCAACAGGCGCGCTTGGTATAAGGCTTCGTCGGCGTAAATATTGCCCACACCGGCCAGAACCGATTGATCCAATAGTAGCGACTTAATTGCAATTCTTCGGCGCTTGGAGCTGATGCCCAAGTGTTCGGGCGTGATCGAAAGCGCGTCCACGCCGAGCCGCTCGAGGCGCGGATCGCTCCTCCCCTCCGCAAGCCATAGCAGCTTGCCGAATTTCCTGGTGTCGCGAAAATGGAGCTGCTCGCCGCGGTCTGAAAATGAAATGGACAAGTGCGTGTGCTTATCGGGTACGAAAACTTGAGCCGGCGTGTGAGCGAGGCCCGCACGCGATTGCTTGTTGTAAAGGCGGGGACTGACGGCGTGGCTCGTGAATAATTGGCCCGTCATGCCGAGATGCACGAGCAGCCGACTGTGATCGTCGAGCAAGAATAGCAAGTATTTGCCCTGGCGCTCAATCTCCATAATGCGTCGGCCTTGGAGCTTGGACCTCAGCCTCGCTGGTGCAGTCAGAAATGCGTAGTTGGCGCGCGCTGTCTGAATCTCAGCGATACGTCGATTCACGACGACTGAACGCAACCGAAGGCGAACTACTTCGACTTCGGGCAACTCGGGCATGGCCCGGGCGATATGGTGGCGTCGCTCCTACGCGTCAAGTAGAAAAAATCTCGGAACGCGGATTTGCTCACGTATTCCAGATACGAACCTTATCCGTCATTGCACCGGGGGAACCAGTTTGGGCCATTAATCACTGATTTGACCCATCCCACACCCAAGTGGATTGAGTCTCACACGCCAAACCGGAGTTACCTTCAACATTGAACACCTGAACGATGTTGTTACTGTACACGTTGTAGTCGGGGGGCATCCCAACGTTTGGCCATACTTGACCACCACCAGCGCAGACGGCCGTCTGCTGTGTATAGAAACCACTTCCGTTGTTAGAATAGGTATAGTAAATGCAGCCGGAAGCAGGGGCATCAAATTGCACCCACAAGTGGGGAACAGTCGTTGATTGGTAGTCGATTCCCCAATTCCAAATAACGTATGCAGGCGGGTTCGGTACTGAAAGTATGGCTGTCCTCGATTGAGCCGTTTGACCCGCGCTATCGGTCACAACAACGTAATAGCTGTTGGTATACGGCGGAGTCGTCGATCCCATGCCTGGGGCCGTCGAGATAGCCAAAGACGTTCCACTGCCAAGGTCATAGGAAACCCCTGAGACCAACTGTTTCCACTGATATGAAAGCGCGCCGGCTCCAGTAGCAGCGACCGTGAAAGTCGCGCCACCACCCTGGCACACGGTAACATCTTGCGGCTGCTGAGTAATCGTCGGCGGCAGTGCTGTAGCGCAGGTGGGACCGTTGTAGCCCGAGTTGCAGTTGCAAGTGTACGTACCGAGGCCATCGACGCAGTTACCGTGGCCGCTGCAGGTCACGCCCGCACAATCGTTGGGGTTGTTATCACAGAGAGGGCCGTTGTAGCCGGTACTGCACTGGCATGTGGCGGTTGAGCCCGACGCAACGCAGGTACCGTGAACGCAGGCTAAGCTTGCACAGGGATTAGGTGGCGCGCCGCCGGTTGCGGCTCCGCCAGTAGCCGGTCTGCCGCC
>PMCK01000306.1 GCA_003154095.1 Myxococcales bacterium
GGAAACAACCTGGGGCTACTCCACATCGCTGATAGCTGGTCCCGCCTGGACCCCGCTAAAACGCGCAGCATATAGAACCAAAACAGCGTATTTGCGGGGAACTAACTAGGCAAATACGGCAAACCAGTGCTATTGCGCTGCCTGCCATGAAATCCGCGGTGATTACGGCAATGCTATTGAGTGTCGCAGGGTGCCTTGTCACGGCACCTGCGCGGTCTTTCGAAGGCCAATGGCACCTCGGAGCCGGCGCCGGAATGATGTCATTCAAGGGGGATTCGAACTATTCCATGCCGGCATTGGCCCTGCATGCTGCCTACGGAATCAGCGACACCTTCGACGCGCGGCTCGAGCTGGGAGAAAGCATTCCGCTGTCCGCGGGCCCTTCCAACCGCAGTCTTGGTTACACCGAGGCCATCCTTGCCTACAAGCTTGACATTATCGAATGGATACCTTGGGCAGGGCTGGGGCTCGGCGCATTTGGCGCTACTGGCGGTTTACAGGGCCTCGGTCGCGACCCGGTGCAACCCGCCGCGAGCCTGTGGCTTGGACTCGACTACGCCTATTCAAGACAATGGGGCGTGGGTGCGTTCGTTGCCATGCATTCCTTCGTTGCTGATTCTGCGCGCTCGAGCCTGCGCTATGCGGCTACCAATTTTGGGATCCGCTTTGAACGTCGCTTTGGGTGGTGATCGTAGGGATGGCGGGCATATTCTTGCACCGATCGCTTACTCGTTGCCTGTTCGCGTTGGCAAGCCTTGGGTGCACTAATATCAGTTGTAACAAGGCGGCACGCTCGCGCGTTGCAGCGGTGGATGCGGGCCTTCCCGTAGTGGTCGAAAAAGTCACCGTGAATCCAACAGCAAAGCCAGCGATGATTCCACTTTGGTTGGCTGCCATGCGTGAACGGCGCTGGGCCGACGCCGCACGGGAGCTTGCCCTTGTAAATTCCAAAACGCCGACCGATGCGAAAATGCGCTTTGCCTACGCCTACGCGCTCGGAAAGGACAAACAGTATGAGAAAGCCTTGGCTTTACTCGTCGATCTCGAACGGGATTTGCCGCTGCTTAGAAGCCAAATTGCTAGGCTGCGTGCGGAGGTATCAATACATACGAGTCAGGCAATAGGTGGGGCAGCATGGCTTTTGACTCAAGGCGAACCCCGCAGCTACGCCGAAGCGGCCCAGACGCTCTGGGACGCTGGAAAAAACGATCTAGCGTTGGCTTGTGCCAAACGCGCAATAGATTTGCTGACGCCTCTGCGTGATGAGGGCTCCCGTTCTGCTTTCGCGCAAGCTCGAGCCATTCGCGCCCAAATTGTGCAAGCAGCAGGCGACAACTCACTCGCTGCGCAGGATTGGTTGTGGTTAGCCACGCAGGCACCCTTGCAGTCGGCCGCGGCAGGCGCCGACCAGTCGTGGGAAAAGGTTACAGGACAGAAGCTTACATCGGAACAACGGCTGCAGCGAGCTTTCGCATTCGCCAGGGCCGGCATGTTGCAGGCCGTTGAACAGGAGCTCGAGCAGATACAGGCCACGTCGCATTTACCGATCAAGCCTGGCTATTCGGACTGGCTGCTGGGCAAAGCGCGCAGCAAGGCTCGCGTCGAGCACGCCGAGGGTGCACATATGCTCGAACGTTCTGTCTTCGCTCGCGTGGAGGACGCGGATTCGATTCGGTTGGAAGCCGCCAAGCTCTACATGCGCGCCGGACAAGAGGCGGAAAGTCTGCGGATTCTCGGGGCCATGCTACGAGCCAAGAGCCCTAGAAGCCGCGAGGCCCAGGTGTTGGCCGCCAGGGCTCGAGGAATAACCGGAGACTATGCGGGAGCGCTACGTATCTACGACTCTCTGCTAGGCAAGGATATGACGAAGGGCAAAGATGATCTGTCCTTCGAGCAAGCAGTGACGGCCATTCTTGCAGGCTATCCGGCAAGAGCCATTGCCGCATTGGACGCATTGGCTCAGGATGAAAGGCGAGAGACACTGCATGCGCGCACCGCGGAATTGGCCGCTGTGGCGGCGCTCGAGGCCAATCGCCGAGACGACGCAATATCGCGTTTCCGTGCCGTCATAACCCAATTCCCATTCACACTTGCGGCCTGGCTTGCCAGTGACCGGTTGCGGCAACTGGAGGTGTCGCCGAGTGGCGCGCCGCTCCCATCGGCGGCGCCCGCAGTGCCTCGCGAAATCAGCGTAGAAATCCCGAAGAACGTCGCCGTGCTGCATGAACTGGGCCTGGAGGAATTGGCGGCCAAAGCGCTCCATGAACAGGAAACACAATTGCGAAGTCGGTATGGTGCATCCGCGGGTGAAATGCTCTGCGATGCGTATGGTCTGATCGGCGTGGCCGACCGTCGGTATGCCTTGTCCCACGATGTCGTCGGCAATCTGGATCTGAGGCAGTCTCCTGACGAAAGTTCTCGATGGCGTTGGGATTGTCGCTATCCTCGACCCTTTGTCGAGATCGTCGATGGCCTCGAATCGCAGTGGCAATTACCAAAAGGCATCGTGCACGCCATCATGCGGCAAGAATCGGGATTTCGCGAAAAGGTTCAATCCCCCGTCGGTGCCGTTGGACTCACGCAATTGATGCCAAACACGGCACGAGCGGTGAGCCAGGAATTTGGGGCGATCGAGTCGTGTTTAGAGCAAAAGTCACCTACGCTCAGCGAACCCCGTTGCAATCTGGAGCTCGGCGCGCGCTATTTACACAAATTGTACGTGGCATTCGATGGCCAATTGCCCTTGGTTGTCCTGTCGTACAATGCAGGGCCGCAGGCAGTAACCCGTTGGGCATCCGATAAAAAGACCATTGCTCTGGATTTGTTCTTGGCGAAGGTTCCATTTGCGGAAACCCGTAATTACGTGCACTATGTTCTGACGAATTTTCTAGTGTATAATTGGTTGGCGCAGCCGAAAGATCCGTTGCCAGAACTAAAGTGGACACCGGCGGCATCATCGATTGATCCGAAGGAATTGTACTAATGGGCACGAGGACAAAATCGGTAGGCACAATTGCTAGTTGCTTACTCATTTCGTTCCTATCGGGCACCCAGGTCTTCGCGCAGACAATGCTCGAGCAGGTTCGCAATCGCGGAGCCGCCGTGTCGCAGGACTTCGAGGACGATCCGAACCAGGCATTACCCAAGGTCCCCTGGACCCTAGAGAACTACTGGTTTCGTCTCGTAGGCGTAGGCGTTGGGACTACCCATTTGGGGGACTCATTGCCACACGAAACGGAGTTTGGTTTGGGCTTGGTGGGTCAGCTTCGTCGTTCGAGTCTGGAGCAACCGCACCTGGTTGGCATGTGGGGGCAATCTTGGGCCCTGAATCTGAGTGCCGACATCGGCTCGGAAATGCCTGGGAACTTCGCTTACGGAAACGCAGATGCCGAATTCGGAACGCTAGCAACACTCGCCAATGCAGGGCATGGCTTGTACTTTCGATTTTCCGGCGCGATGTCGGCATTTCTCGACGACAAGACTTCAATGAGCAAAGGCCTTGCAAGTATTCCGTTCGGGTTGCGGCTGGCCATCAAGGGCGCTGTGCTCGAACTCGGTGCGGTGCCCGCACTCGGTTGGGCAAGCATCTTTCAAGACTCCAGGAGTTACGGTTCGGGACCGCTATTCATGGGTGGCCAGGCTCGCTGGCAATCGAAGGCTGGATGGCTCGAATTGCAGCAGACACGCGGTGTGTCACCGGCGCACGTGGTAATCACGACCGTTTCCGCCTGCGGAAACACGAAGATTTGGATGCTATGCGCCGACGGAAATTGGCTAGATTTGCATGATCTGAGCCACGGTGAGGCCGCCCGCTTCGTCCGCGTCGGGCTTCGAATTGGAATAGGTTCTTGGAACTTCGAGAGTAAGGAAGTCTCGCGCACGGCCTTGGTGCCGTTGCGATAACTCATTGTCGATGGCTTGTGCACCTTGAAGTCCTGTCAGTTCCTCACCTGATCGGCCTCTGATGAGGTCGCCACGAAAACCATGATGGTCAACAGCCAGCGAAGCCCCGTCCCGGTTTTCAATTGTTCATGCAAGAGTTGGGAGGCGTTCCGAAGGTACTTGGCTCTGATGAAATCTTGAACTACCATTTGTAGCGATGAACCTGGTGCGTGGAAGCGTTATTGCCGCAATTGCTTGGTCGTCAGCGGGTATAACGTACCTTGCGTGTGACTTGGCAGGGAGGTGTTCCGAACACCTAGTGTGGCTGATGCAACTGGGCCCCTCTCTCTCGGTCGCGGCCGTGAGCGCCGCGTGTGCAGTCTGGATCGGGCTTCGGAAGCTCCCGAGGATACGATCAAAATGGTGGCTGGTTCCCGCTTTGCTGGCGTTCATTGTTATGTTCATGGCCGCGCTCATTGTCCCCTTGTTTGCACACATGTCCCTAGGAACGCCTGTCTACGCCTGCTATTGGAAGGGGATGCACGTCGCCCGCTGCGTTGGGCGAGATTGGTCGTTTCTTCAAGGTAGATCGGAGTACCTTGCGTTCGAGGGAGCAATTGATGAGGGCACTTGCCGATCTTTTCAGGCCGGAATCCTGCCCGAGCCGCGCGAATCAAAGAAATCTGACGGCTGGATAAGGTGCCCGGACGACGATCCCACTGTGTGGGCGCCTGCAAAGTGCCAGAGCGTCGCGTTGGACGGAATGACGAATTGCTTCACCTGCGGTGGCACTTCCGATACGTCTGACCGTTACGTTCATTCAGTCGGATTCAGTACCAAGTGCGACTTGGGCAAGGTAAGATTCGGCGTAAATATACCGCTGGAGCTTGTCGAGAAGTGTGCCTCGAATAGCGCAGACGAGCGCTGTCGCTAAGTTGTGTGGCAACGCTAGAGCATGACCGCCAACAACGATGTATTCAACGCCTTGAGCGTTGAACTCGGCTAACAGATCTCTGAAGTCTTGGTTCATCCGTTACCGTTAGGTTCCAAGCCATGCATTGTCTGGTCAATTCCCAGACTGCGTCGATACGCTCAGCCATCGACGTTCCAATCCAGTCGTCTTTCGGGGGCAACTCCCCACCGCGAAAGATTCTCGTCGTGATGCTCGGAAGTGAGCTTGGATACCACCCGCACGTGCATGCCATCGTTACGGCAGGAGGATTGACCGAGTCCGGCTGGAAGCCGATGAGCCTGACGTACCTGTTTCCCGTTGAAGTGATGGGGGAGCTACTGCGGGGCAAGATACACAATAGGGGTCGTCTCTGGGTGCGCCAGACCTGCGTCACTGCTCCCGTAAGTGACATCCACGGCAAGCCGTTTTCGGTGCTTTGAAACTGGCAACGCGATAGCCGTTGAAGAGCATATTCTTTCCGGAGCGATAAAGCTTGTGCCCTGCAGGACAGATGCAACGAGCGTTTGCTTCGTCGTAGAGGAAGTCCTGCACGGTGAATAGTCTGGGCTTGGTGGTAACGCGACTTTCGCGTTCGCGCCTGCGCTGCAGTGCTCGCTCTTTCTTGTCGCGTTGCTTGTATCGCTCTGCCCCTGCAAACGCTGGCTCGCGCCGTCGGTAGTCACGGTCTGCAATGTAGGCATCAGCGCCAGTGGCTTCCACGGCAGCCACCACCACGTTGCTGTGAAAGCCGCTGTCGGCGGTTACTTTGGCCTGTGCGAAGACGTCCTTGGCTAGGTCCAACTCAGTAAAGCTTTGCCGTGTTGTCTCGATGAGGGGTGCCAACAGGTGCGCTTCGTATCCCGAGCCATGGGCCTCGGCATGCACGACGATTTGGGCTCGGTCATCGACGACCGCCAGCCCGTTGTAGCCCTGAATCACGCCGCGAGATGAAGTCATCTTCGCGCTCTCTGGGTCGGTCAAGTTGCTCTTGTGCTCGTTGCCGGTTGGACCACGCTTCTGCTCGTTCTTCTCGAGGAACGCCTTAATCTCGGCGACCTTTCGTCGATAGTACTGGGCCTTCTCGGGCTCGCTGCAAGAGCCGGGGCTTTTGCCCTCCTGCCCATCACGCTCACGATGGCGCTGCACGATACGCTCGGCAACCCGCTCTAATTTCTCGCGCTTCTCCTCGAGCTCCTTGTGGGTGCC
>PMCK01000134.1:0-2362 GCA_003154095.1 Myxococcales bacterium
AAGTAAGACCGACTGACGTCGCGCGAAAGTGGCGCGATACACTCCCTGAAAACGCTCGGGCTCGATCGAAAGGTCGGGCCCGATGTTGTTTTTGCGGACTTGAATGTCGTTGCGGCACGGAACGCTCGGGTTGGTTTTGTTGGAACCTCTGAAAGCCGATTGGCGGCTGTGGTCAGAGTGCAGGGTGCAGGGTCAGCGGGTCACGGGGCGTGCGTTGGGCGGTGGGGGTTTTGTGGCGGGTGTGGGGGGTGGGACGGCCCGGGTAGACCCGATGTAACGACGACCTTGCGTGAGCATCGTTTCGCGCTGGCGCATCGCTTCGCTTGCGCCGCCTGCGGCGTTCGCTCACCGCCCCACGCGCGACGCACATCCCCCAACCCATTCCACTCTCCCCACGTGCCCCTGCCACTGAGATTGACCCGATTTGGTGGACACCCAACAAGGGAGTATTCTCCCAGGAGGCCACCATGGCGAAGTACCGGAAGTACACATTGGAATTCAAACGCGAGGCCGTTCGCATGATGTTGTCACGCGGCGAGCGCACCGTTGAAGATGTTGCCAAGTCTATAGGCATTGCAACGAGTTTGCTCGACAAGTGGCGCGCGAAGTATGGTGGCATGGTGAAAGCCACGGCACGCATCGGTAAAGAATCCGCGGAGCAGCTTGAGATTCGTGAACTCAGAAGGAAGGTTCGCGAGTTGGAGTCGGAGCGCGACATCCTAAAAAAAGCGACGGCCTTCTTCGCCAAGCAGAGCTCCTAAGATTTGAGTTCATCCGTGCGGAGAAGGCCAACTTTCCAATCACGATTTTATGTCGAGTTCTCGAAGTCTCTCGGAGCGGGTATTACGCTTGGTCGAAACGTCCTGTCTGTCCTCGAAAGCTCGAAGACAAGCAAATTGGCTCCCAAATTCGCAAAGTCTTTGATGAGAACTGGAAGTGCTACGGGAGTCCCAGGATTCATGAGGCTCTGCATAAGGAAGGGCGCCACGTTAGTCGCAAGCGCGTTGCGCGGCTGATGCGTGACGAAGGCATTTGCGGGCGCAAAAAACGACGGTTCAAGTGCACCACTGATTCCAATCACGAATACCCAGTGCCTCCAAACGTTCTCGAGCGCAACTTTACATCTGAACGTCCCGACGAAGTCTGGGTAGGCGATATAACGTACGTGGCCACGCGGGAAGGCTGGCTATATCTTGCAGTCCTAATTGACTTGTGCACCCACCAAGTCGTCGGGTGGTCAATGAGCCAAAACATCGACCGAATTCTTGCACTAGACGCCTTCGACATGGCGGTCGCCCACCGCAAACCGCCTCCAGGTCTAATTCACCACACAGACCGCGGCAGCCAGTACGCTTGTCCCGACTACCAGCTCGCTCTTAAAATAAACGGCTTCCAACCCAGCATGAGTCGCAAAGGCAACTGCTGGGACAACGCCGTCGCAGAGAGTTTCTTTGGAGCCATCAAAGAAGAACTTATCTATAGAGTCGTGTTCGATACACGAGACGCGGCTCGCTACGCCATCTTCAATTACATCGAGGTCTTTTATAACCGACGACGACTTCACTCGAGTATTGGTTACATGTCACCAATCGAATTTGAGCTTGCAAACTTTCAGGCAACTGCTGCATAATCAACCTGTCCACCAAATCGGGGCAAGATCACACTGCACGCTGCACTCTGACCACAATTGGCGACTTTGCTTTTCCTTGGCTCGTCTCAGTCTAGCGTCGTGCTCGGGCGCCTCAAGGACTGCGCGGCTGTGCCGCTTGCCGCGCTTCGCGCGGTGCTTCGCAGCCTTGACCCGCCCTGCGCGCGCCGCTCTTAGCCTTCTTTTCAAAGGAGGCCTTCATGCTCAACGTCTATCCCATTGTCATCGAATTCATTGGTTCGCTTCGGCCCTTGCTCGCGCAAATCGAGCGGCGTGACCGTGATCTTGGGCGGCAGTTGCGGCGGGCTTCAAGTAGCGTGGCGTTGAATTTGGCAGAAGGCATGTACTCGCGCGGAGAGCTGAGAACTGCTCGGTATCATACGGCACTTGGTTCCATGCGCGAGACGCAGTCGTGCTTGGAGGTGGCTCGGGCCTTTGGGTATGTGCGGGAGTTGGAGCAATCGTTTACGGCTAACGTGAATCGGATTATCGGCACGCTGGTGCGGTTGGTGGAGGGGAAGCGGTAGNNTTGGATCGTGACATTCCCGAGCATGGGCTGCGCCGTGGCGACCTTGGCGCCGTGGTCGACGTGCACGACCCCGATGGTCTCGAAGTGGAGTTTGTACTTGCATCGGGAAAGACCCAAGCTCTGCTTACTTTGAATGTCACCGACGTTCACGCGGTGGGCGAGCGAAGGACGTACGAAAATGGCTG
>PMCK01000134.1:2397-3531 GCA_003154095.1 Myxococcales bacterium
CTCGACGGCCCACACGCCGTAAGACAAGCTCGAGGAACACGGGTTGATAAGTTCTTGAGCCAGGCTGAACACCTGCGGCTGCTGCCACTGCCTGCCGCTTCGGCCTCTGCTGGCTGCCGTCCGTGCCGCCCTCTGCTGGGTGCCTACCGCTTCGGATTCGCTCGCCGCCTCGGCCTCTGTTGGCTGCTTCGGCTTCTGCTGGCTGACTGGCGCGGAACAGAGCAACACGTCGCTGACGGTACGTGTGATTACACAATCGCCCGCTTGCTCCTGACAGACCCCATTTAGAATGCGTATCCAAGATTGAACGCAAGTCGCGGACGCCAGCCACCGCCCGCATTCCAGTCCATTATAAGTTCGACGCCTCGCCCGGACAGCGGCAAGCTCTCGTTGATCTTCGTGTATTGCACGCCAGCACCACCTCCGACGATGAAGTGACCCAGTTGCCACTGCCACCCGACATCAAAAGCCCCACCAATACTACTGAAGCTGACGCTAGTCTCACTTCCCGGCGGAATTGATGCAGCGTTCGTTCTTGTTAGCTTATGCGTTGCGATTAGCAACGAGGGACCGGCGAAGAAGCCATCGAAACCCTGATGGCCAGAGTAGAAACGATAACCGAGTTCCGCACCAACACCATTGAGAGTGTCTGTGAAGGAAGTCGTCTCTGCGTCATACGATGGGTCGCCGCTAGCATGATCGTAGTGGGGACTAACGATGAGGCCGTGGTGCAGTACGGGTTGATACTCGAAGTTGAATCCGAATCGACCAACAAGGAGGTTGAGCGGGTTGAACGTGAATGCAAACTGCTTGGGCACGGGACTGGGCTCGGCCACACCAACGGGATGGGCCTGCTTTACCCTTGTGTCTGCCATTGGCGTCAGTGCGGGGGTTGCCGCAGGCACGGGCTCCTGCGCAAGAGCCGTTGACGGGCCGAAAACCGAGAACACACCCAGAATTCCAATTACAGTAGTCAGTGGCCTCACAGTAGCTCTTTTCATTGGGCGGAATGCTCTGACTCGGGCCCGCAGCCGGCAGTCCTCGCAACGCCCAGTGTGACCGCCAGCAACACGCCGCAAATCGATGTGTGGCCCATCTGCTGCAATATAAAGCGTGTTGGCGTCATGCTGGTTC
>PMCK01000691.1 GCA_003154095.1 Myxococcales bacterium
CGGCCCGACCTTCGATGGGAACTGCCCCAGAATGTGGAGGACAGGGCCGCGATCTTCCGATACGACGTTCGAGGCTCGCGCGAGCGGCGCGGCCCTTCGAGGCAAAGTGCCTCCGAGTGTGAAAGTAGAGTAGAGTAATGGCAATTGGCACCGTGAAGTGGTTCAACAATTCGAAGGGGCTTTGGCTTCATCAAGCAGGACGGCGGCGGCGAAGACGTCTTCTGCCACCAGTCGGCTCTCCAAGCGACGGGTTTCAGCTCGCTTGCAGAAGGCCAGCGCGTCCAGTTCGACGTGATGCAGGGCCCGAAGGGTCTCCAGGCGGACAACGTCCGCGTCGTAGCCTGATCGGCGGGGAGTATTTGCGGAGCACCGCGCTCGCGAGAGGTCGCGAGCGCGACTGCTTCTTCAGCAGCTCGCGCGGTTCAGCAGCTCACGCTGGCGGTGTGCAGCCTCGGCCGCCCGAGCTCCGGCGCCCGAAAAGCACCTGATGCGGTAGACGATCAGTATCGACTTAGGCAGCCCGAGACTTTCGGCGCGACAAAATCTTCTCGTCGAACATGCGACTAGTTTCTAAATCGAAGATACGCTCTCCGCAGTTCTTGCAAACCTCGTGCTTCACCTTTTCAAACCGGTAGTTCCGGCCTTTTACCCGCAACACAACGTCTTCAACGACATCGACCATGGGCCCCTTCAGGATCGGTGCCCGTTGTTGGTTTCGGGACTGGGACCAATACTGACTCCACTTGCACCACGTTGCGCAGGATTGTTGCGCGGGCATCCGGAGACAAGCCTCGAGCGGGCCAGGGCTGGTGGCCGATATGAGTGACCGCGACGCCGGCTATTACCAGCAACAGGGACGAAACACGTGGTGGGACGACACGAATGCGACGCTGCCGAATTTCCACCAGGCCTTCACGTGGGCCAAGAGCGTTTCAGACACGGTTGGGAAGCCTGCCCGTGAACCTTCGCGCTAACATCCTCGAGAATCTACCGTGAAGCTTCGATTTGGCCTCGTGCTCTTGGTGCCAGCGTTGCTCGTGCTCTTTTTGGGACTTATCCCGATTTTTGATCGAACAGCAACGCTCTCGCCCAAGCTCCTGACCGGGGCTGGTCTCACCGTTGCCGTGCTTTTGGCTCGTGAGTGGACACGCGACCGCTATGTCACCGCCGTGTTTTTGCTGGTCATGCTCAGCCTGCCATGCTTCGCCATGCTTGCAACAGCGGTGCTCTTCAGTGGTCCAGCACGGCTCACTGCGTTGATTGTGTGCGCGGTGCTGCTCGTGCCAGTGCTTTTTCTGGCTCGTGTCGTGTGGCAAGAGCGGCATCTCGTGGATCTACTGCCCAACTGGCTGCTCACGCGATTTGCTCGAAAAGATATCTTCGAGGACGACGGGGTGGCGTGGACTTTGGAACACTCCGGCACCGATGTGGCAGAAGGATATCACATCAGCATCTACCTGCAGAACAACATCGAGGCCGAACGCACCGTGCACCTGCGCCTTTGGGACGAATCGGGCTTTTGGCAAAGGCCCGGGAAAATCCGGTTTCCGGAGCTTCACCCAATCACGCTCTTGCCTAGGGCGCATGCCATCATTACGGTATCCGTGGCGCCGGCTACCGACGAGGTGCTGAAGAAAATTCGTATCTACGCTGCCCTCGACGCGCACGGCGCCGCCGCGGCGCGCAATCGCGGGTGGCGGGCACGGCCCGGCCCACGCCCGATCTCCAAATTGCTGGTCGTTCTCGGGCCTATTGCCGGCGAAATCATTCGCGAGCGGGGCGGCGTTTTCCTTGCGGTTGAATCCTCGGGCACGTCCCACACGGCCACCTTACCCTCCGCACGCGTTCAGTTCGTTTAGTGTGCGACGAGCGAGCCTTGCGCGTTTGTGCACTCGTGTTGAGTGCTTTTGTTTTGTCATGAAACCCAAGAGTCTTCCGTTCTCCCGGACTTCCTGTGAAAAAAAACGTGGTACTGGTATTTTCACAGGAAGGGGAGGGATGCGGCGGAAGGGTGCGATTCAGTGAAACCAACCTGGGGGCAGAACCGAACTATCGTCCTTGCAACGCGGCTTTCCGCGCCGCAACGACAAAAGAAATGGCTAAGCAGGGGGCTGAGGGGACGTTGCGACGGAGCGCGTACGGAAACCCACACGGCCCAAGTGTGACAGCGTTACGTGGGCTCAGACGTTGCGTTCGTTGTCCACATTGCTGCGCGAAGAGCGCTTGCTCCAGCGTCACGCCCTCGTGGGTGCGGCTGGCAACGTCGCCGACGCCCACATCGAAATTGACGCGCTAAGCACGCACACATCAACCGTAACGCTCGTGCCGTGATGAATGGCCCTTACGCACCGGGAGCGAGTCCGACTAGTGGAATCCAAGGTCGGCGAAGTGGCCCTATCCTGCACCAAAGGAAACGTATAGGAGATTGAAATGTTATCGGCCCGGAGACGCGGAGGCGAGTGTGCGCGCTTTCGGCGGGCGCTGTAAGCAGTTCGTCTTGTGCTCGTCCGCCATCGTCTACGGTGGGAAGATGCCGTCGAGCGTCATGGGTGTTGCGCAGGCTTGTCGTAGCGCTGGCGACAAGGCCGCGTGAGTCTGAAGAATACGCTAGAATACCCTCCGAATCGGAACCAGGAGGCCGGCCGTGTCCTGAGGGTCCCCGATTTTCCATGGCGGCTCCCATTTGGCAGCCGGGATGTGTAAGCCAATGGCAAATCGGAGCAAGAAGCGACGCTTTCGCCGCACTGCGTGGTAGAGTTGCGCATCCGCGGAGGCATCTCGTGACACGAAGCTCGTTGGTCCGTCTTCTTTTTCTCGCCGGTATTTCACTTGGTGGTTTCTCATGTTCATCGAATGCCGGCGCGCCCGAGAGTGCCAGTGGCGGCCAAGGCGCTGGTGGTTTGGCGTCGAGTGGCGGCGAGACCGCCAACGGCGGCGCAAACACTGGCGGTACGGGTGGCGCCAGCTCCGCGATGGGTGGCAACTCCTCGACCGGCGGTCGCTCCGGGGTTGGCGGCAACTTCGCGACGGGCGGCAACGTCGCAACGGGCGGCAACGTCGCAACGGGCGGCAACTTCGCGACGGGTGGCAACTTCGCGACGGGTGGCAACTTCGCGACGGGTGGCAACTTCGCGACGGGTGGCAGATCCTCAACTGGAGGCAGCACCAGCAGTTCGACTGGAGGCATGACCACCACCGGTGGGTCTGCTGGCAAAGGTGGAACCACAGGCTCAATCGGGGGCGCCGGAGGAACTGCGAGCTCGGGTGGGAGATCGGGCGGAGGCACGGGAGGCGCCGGAGGGTTGCCGAGCACAGGTGGTCGGGCCAGCGGGGGTGCTGGCGGTCAGTCGACCGCTCCGGGATCCACGGGTGGTAGTGGCATTGGTGGCGGGTCAACCGCTTACAACCCCTGCAAGGCCAGTCCATGCGTAATCCTGCCGCTCGGGGACTCCATCACCCATGGCTACAATTCGAGCGACGACGCCGGCTACCGCTCGGCGCTCTTCAAGTTGGTCGTTGCGGCAAACCAGAACGTCACGTTCATAGGTTCGCTGAGCAACGGTCCAAGCACTGTGTCGGGTAAGACGTTCCCCAAGAATCACGAGGGTCACGACGGAATTACAGTCACTGGCATCACGGGCTATGTCCCACCCAGCAAGGCGTTCAGTACGACACCCCACATCGTCCTTCTGCACATCGGGACGAACGACATGACGAGCAACGCCAATCCAACAACTACGGCAACTCAGCTTGACACGTTGGTTACCGATCTGGTCGCGGCAGCGCCCAACGCCCTCATCGTGGTCGCGAAGATAGTACCGCTCGGCTATACCAACACGAACTACAATAGCTACATCGTGAAGATTCAGGATGTTGTGAATACACACAGTGCGAAGAAAGAAAACGTAATTCTGGTCGACATGAGCACGTTGCCGGCATCCGATATTCGGGGCAGCGGCAACGTACATCCAACCGATCAAGGATACGCGGATATGGCGAGCCTTTGGTACAACGCTATCAAGGGCTACTTGCCGTAGGAACGCTTCGATGGGGCCGCCGATTGTCATCAGCGGAATGACCCCGACCCACAACGCGCACGCAACGCAGATCTCGCGGAAGACCAAGCCTGGAGCGCCCTACATGATTGGCTCGTCGGATGGAGCAAACTCCAAAGCCCCGACGCCGACAAAGCCCGCAACATGTACGCAATCCTCTTCCCGACCCGACTCAAATTCACCCGCCTACCCTACAAACTCGAATGGGCCGAAGCCGACGCCCGACTCACCCGCATCACCAAAGACGCCTTCGACACCGAAATCGAAAAACTCGGCGGCAAACCCATCCTCGACCAACTCCGAGCCGCCCACCTCACCTACGGCGAAACACTCGGAATAACAGCCGAAGGCCAAGACCCAAACACCACCGGCCTCCGCGAACCCCTACAGGCATTCACCAAAGCACTACGAGCATACGTACTTGCAGTCGCAGCCCACGCAGATCCCGACGACACGGCGAGCATCGAATTGACGGACACATTGCTAGCGCCATTGCAAACCTGGCAAAGCCACATCGCGGAGCCGGCGGCGCCGACACCGCCTGTGCCGACGCCACCCGCGCCAGCGCCCACTCCTGCGCCAGCACCGGGTAATAGGCAGGCTGCGGTTTAGCCGCCGTTAATTGCTGACTGTAGACCGTTGATTTTTTGTATGTTTTGACGGCACGCGTTGCTCGGGGTGACTCGGGTGGCGCGTGCCGGCGGGCGCAATTGCGAGGGTGACTGGGTACACTCGATGGCGACCAGGTGTACTGGTCGAGCTTTGCTTTTGTTTTTGACGGCACGCGTTGCTTGAGGTCACTCGGGTGGCGCGTGCTGCGCGAGGCGGCGGGCTTGGCGGCGAGTGGGACTTGCCTGGCTACGGGCTCAAGTTGCCGTCGGTCTCAGGGGCGTGATTTAGGCGGCACTGGCACGAGTTCTTAGATAGTTCGCAAACGATGTGCATGAAAGCAAGAAGAATTTTGCTTCCGCGGCACCCAATGACGGTTCCTCCAACATCGCGTGTCGAATACCATGCTCATCGCTTGTGTATCCATATAGTTTCGAGAAGCCATCCTTCAATGCCCTGTGCAAATCGTGGTCGCGCTCAAGAAGTTTCAATGCGTCGCCAAGAGTGGCAGTATCCTTGTCTGTAAGAATTCGAGCTGCAGCTTCAACCGCTGAGATCGACTCCTTGATGGAGTTTCTATAGTCAGGGGTTGTTCGATCCGACAGGAGTTCGAGAGCGCGTCCAAAATGGGCACTCACAGGTGCGAAGCGATCCGCCGAACGAAGAGCTTCGTCTAAGGCAGCGATTTCCTCCATGTCTGTGATTTCAGCTATTTTTCCACTAATCAACCTGTACGCGGCTAGTTCCCTTTCGAGAACCCCATTTACGACATTAGAAATCCGATCACTCTTTCGGATGCTTATGACGGCTTCGATGAAATCATAGACTTCGTTCCATCTGCAATTAAGGAAGTGCTGTTCAAGGAATTTCAAGATATTGTAAGGTCCCGTAGGGATATTACTGAATGGCAGCTTGAAGTGGTGAAACCACAATTCTCTTGCGAATTTAATGATTGCGCCGTAGTTTCCGCGGTCAAACAAGAACCCATCGGTGTCCCAAAGGCTTAAGTGAAGGGCATTCCACAAAGATGCTCGTAGATCTGGCGGCATTTGGTCTGGTCGCAGTCGCGTAGGCGGCATACTGAGCCCTTTTCGTTGACTAAAGTTCATGGCTCCCCTTGGTCTAACAGACCTGCAAAGTTGGTGTCGGCCTCTGAAATTGAGTTACTACTTGATCCGTTTCCATGTCGAATTATCGCTTCGTATGTCAACAGATGTCTTGGAGTGTCCCATCCACACGCCCCTGAGATTATCGGCGTCAACAATGCGCAGTTGAAAAGCTCCAAAATACCCAGATGTGTCCCTAAGATCCGCCCAGTCTCCAACCATGTGGTCGCCGGAGATTTTCCCGAAGAAATAGTACCATTTGCCCTTTGAAAGGAACTCAGCGTAACAGTAGCTC
>PMCK01000484.1 GCA_003154095.1 Myxococcales bacterium
AGCAGCGGCAATACCTGTTCGCCTGATCTCGTCCCTGCCGCCGGGACCGTGTTCAACAGCTCCTTTACCCAGTTGATCATGCCAAATCTGGGCGTTCCGTTGCGAGCACATTGGGTGGTCACTGATCTCACCGATCTTCCGGGCGACTGGTACCCGCGACGCTCCGACTGGCAGAACGTCCTGGTGCAGCAGACATTCCCACAGCTATCTGGCGCGGATTGCAGCATTGATCAGCAGAAGCAAGATGAAGAGAAGCGCGTGGTTCAAGTTCTCCAAAATGTCACACTGACTCAGAAGATCCGGTCGTTCGCGCTGAACGAATTGCCGTTTGGGTTGTGGATCGCAAAACCAGAATGCTCCAACGCTTTGGCTAGCGTACCCAAGGTCGCTCAATACACAGGTGACGCGAAGCCCAAGTGGATGAGTCGGACCAATCCAGATCCGAACAGCCCCGTATATACCGAACTGCCCGGGGCGGCAGTGTTCAATATGATCTGTACCAATTGCCATGGCCCGCATGCGGATTCGCATGGGCGGTTAGCGGATAATCTGATGACAATGACGGGGGGTTCGGTTCGCGTGGCAAACTTGCAAGATGGGCTCTTTGGTCCGTTGGCGGGCGGCGGCGCCAATCGCGTGCGTGTGTTTGGTAATACAGCGAATGGCTTGGGAATCACGGCGGATGACATGGCCTCTCGCTACTTGGCGTGGATGGCACTTGGGGGTACAAGCGCCAAGATTCCACCCAGCCTGCTCAATATTGTGGGCAACACGCAGGTGCTTGGTGTCACGAGAAAGACCAGCCAATTCGAAAGTGCCACGGCAACCTCCGCCAATATGCTGGCAACGGCCCAGGAGCTTTGTCGGTACGTCTTGCCAATGTCAGGGGGTCATAATCTTGTGCCATTTGACCCGGCTACTGGGTCGTTCAGCTATGATGCTTCCGCACTAATTGCGACCAACGGGGACGCCGAGCTCTGGCAAAACTTATGCAGCATCGATAATCCCCCGCCGATTCGAGCGATCTCTGCGCAGGATTGGACGGCGGCGCCAGCCGTTGCATTCGTCAACTATACGTTCACGGGCATGTACAGGTCTGCTGGTTACCCGCCGAATACGCCTGTTGGAGATCAAAACGGAAATGTTGCAGCGTCTTTGCAGGTCGGCAACACAATGCCCTGGTGCATCATCAGGCCAACGGACACATCGCGGGCGGCCATAGCGGACAAATACGTCGTCGATCATGCCGTCGGCGGTGGCCCACTTCCCTTCTGTCCAACGTCACTTCTGACCGGCGGCCATCAGATGCTACAAGATTCCGGGACGGATGCCACCAACCATGATCTCGAGGATTGGGCCACGCGCGGCGCCATCAACGCAGGTCTGGCCGTCGTTTTGTACCTCGATCAGGTCGTGGCTCACGGCCTGCAGCCCAAACCAGCCTACGACCATTGCGAGTTGATCGGCAATTGACGCAGGCCCGGCTAGGATCCGCGGGCGTCGCGGGCAGCTACGCCTACCCATGGATGATCCGGCATGAATACACCGGTTGCGCTACTCGTCACGTCGATCCTTCCGGCGGCTACCTGCTGACGGCGTACGGGCGAGCGCAAACGCAAACGCTGCTCTCCACATTCGGCCGTGGGCCAGCGGGCGATGAGGTCGATCAACGTAGTGAATTCGCCATGGGTCTGCTGCCGCTGCCGAGTTGGCTCAACTTGGGCGCGAGCGTGCGTGAGGCGTACAGTCGTACAAAGAAGTGTGCCCGGTTTCGGCTGCCGCATCGCGGTTCCTCTTTGATGCAGGCTGACCTTCGGGCAGCCGTGACGGCAAATCGCTTCGTTGCCACGGGCTCGATCGGCTACCTGCGAAACGGCGACCATGCGGCGCGGATCACTCGGGGCAACCAAGACGTTCTCGTGTCGCGCGAGTTCTGGATTGGCCATTTGGGCGGCAGCAGCGGCAGCGGCAGCAGCAGCAGCAGCAGCAAGTAGCAGCAGTGCAGCAGTGGCAGTGGCAGTGGCAGTGGCAGGTGTTAAAGCAGCAAGAGCGCACGCCCTTTCGGGGGTGCGCTCTTGCTAACTACGCTAGGCTAATAATTGTTCCTGGTTCGTCTGAATCGTCGAACCGTTTGTTATGGCGCGCTCGGGTATGCGACGTTCACGCAACCAGCGACACCCGTGCCCCAGAGCGTGCCAACGTGGCCAGCTACGTCGAAGCGGAAGCAGCACATACCATCGGTTCCAACGCCGCCCTTGGTGCAGATGCAGGCCTTGGTGCAGTTGCTGCTCGTAGAGCCGTTGCCGGTGGTGGTGTCGCCGTCGTCGCACCGCTCGTAGGGTTCAATAACCGAGTTGCCGCATGTCGTGTGTATCACTGGGATGCCAGTGGGGCCATTCAGCGTGGTGGCATCCGTGTTCGCGGCGGCTACTCCGCAGTTGGCATGCTCGTTCCAGTCTTCCGTGTAGGGATTGCCAGCGTTGTAGGGGGTCTCTCCGTTCGGAGCGGCCGCTGGCAGGTTCACGAAGCCCTGCGCCGTGATGATGCCTGGCAGGAAGCCGGCGTGAGGCGCAACGTTTGCGTAGGCCTGTGCCAGGTCCAGCTCAGGAGCTGCGACATTCTGGAACCCTATCATCGAGTTGAAGTAGAGCTTGCGAGAAGCCGGATAGCTAAACGCCTGCACGGTTGTGGTGTTGGGCACCACGCCGTCGAGGCGGATTGACTCCGCGCCAGCCTGGAGTGTCGCTAGCAAACCGGCGTAACCGACTGAGCACTGCTCTGTTGGAATCGAGCCGACGATGCAACCGATCTCCTGCGTAGCATCGGTCAGGTTGCAGCGCGCTTCGCCAGCCGGCTGGTTGACGCGGTTGCCCCAATTGCGATAAAATGCGCTCTGAATGTCCATTCCATTCGATCCGAACTGGTATGAGCCAGTGGCGGTATGGACCATCTTGTTATATACGCGGGCATCTTCGGTGACGTTGCAGAGGCCGGTGACCGCGAGATACGGCAAAGCGGCCTTTCCATTCGGGAACAGGCAGACGCTTGGCGGAGTTCCCGCCGTCACGAGGTTGGCGAAGCCGTTTGCGCCGAGTGTCTTGACGATCGGCACGTAACACTGGTTGACGCCGATTGGAATATCGCCGTTGAGGCAAGTGTAGGGCGCGGGACCTTGGTTGGACTGTTGCGCGGCTGCGAAACCAAGCACCAAAGGCTGGCCCGCCAATGCGGTGGGATATGCATCAGGCTGACCTAGGTCGGATGAAGGCTCGATCGGCAGCATTACACCCAGAGTGCCATCACCTTCGCACACGATGTCATCACCAGCCAAGCTGCCGTCACCCTTGCATGCAACGCGGATCGGATCGAAATCCTGGTCTGTTGGCGGCGGCCAGGACTGCTCGTACTTCGGATCCAGAGCCGGCACGCCGGTTGGATAGGTGGTAGGCGCGGCTATTTGCAGCGAATTCGCGAACGGATCGGTCGCGTGAGAGCCGGGGATGCTGTTCAGACCCAGGGCAGCCACGACCGTGTCGGTTGTGCCCGACCAGTCATCTCGACGCAGGACGTGGTGGATGCACTTGCAGGCACCCGTTGGGCAGAACGCGTCTTGCTGGTCTTCAAAGATCGAACCGAAGTTGGCGATGAGAGCCCAGCGAACCGGATTGGTCGCTTGGAGCGTGCCGTCCACTGCGTCTCCAGGAAGGGTCTTGGTTGGGACGAGACCCGTGTCCTGCCCGCCAGGGCAGGTGTTTGTCCCGGTGCCGCACGTGCTGTTGCAAACGACGGAAAGGCCGATTGGGAAGTTGGTGTTGGCTTCCTGCGGGTTGGTTCCGGTGCAGGCTAGATTGTACGGATGGACCACACCAGCCAGCAGCACCTTTAAGACGTCTTGCCAGTCGAGGAACCTGTAGCTGCCACCTGGCACCCACGTTTGATTCTTGTTGTAGGTGACATAGCTGCACCCATCAGTACTCACGTGACCTGTCGGATTGGTGTTGTGCGGATCCGAAGCATAGAAACCCGACCAAACAAACGTGCCGTCGCTGCGAAGGCCGCGGTTGAGCTCTTTGTCCGCGTGGGTGCCATCTTCGTTTAAGTCTTTGCAACCCGGGGTGCCGTTCTCGCCGGTCTGCGTCATCGCGGTGCTATTGGCGACGAGGGACAAACCGTCCAGTGAATGGACGATACCTTCAGCCGCGAGCGGGCCTGGCGCGCCCGATGCGGTACCGCAAACGTTGCCCGTGGTGGTGGAGCCTCCACCCTTGAAGAAACGGGACATAGGAGCTGCTTGCTGTTTTGCATTGTACATGGCCGTTTCACCGGCTCCGGAACCGCCACCCACGTACGTGATGCCAGTAACGGGAACTGTCGTTATGAGGGCCTTGGTGACTGTTAGGAGCGTGTCTGAACCCGCATAGTGGGCCAAGTCCAGCGCTGCGCCAGCACCCATGGCACCGGCGCCGGCCACAAGGAAACTGGCAATTGCGTATGTCGTTTTCATGTATAGATCCTCCAAATGTACTATCGTTGAGCCGCGCGCTCGGCCTATTGCACAAGGCGCACGGCATCCTCTCTTACAAATAGTGCACCAACATTGTGCGGGTCGGGAATATCGTCGGGATGTGCGTAATTAAAGCTGAATTGGGGTGACAGTTGGGGCCGGGTCGCTCACCATGACTTCGATTCTCAGAATTGTGTATTCGATTTTCGAAGGGCGGGGACGAACACTCACAACGCGCAAATTCCCGAATGAATCAGTCGTGTGACGCGGTTATCACTGAACGGTTGCGTTCAATGTGTTGAGCTGTCACAAAGCTCGTCGCAGCAACGCGTTACGCCTGACATGATTCCTAACTTGCCGCGTATTTTTTTCTGTGTTTGTTGCGTCACTCGCCAGCTCAAGCGTGCGGATCTCAGATTGTTTCATCGTGCTGGCGCGCAGGGACCCGACCTTGCGCGGCAATTTGCGAAGGCTTCCCAAGATTTGCAAATTACTATTTGCGAATTATTGGCCGGAAACTAACTATCCAACGCCATTGCACTTAGGTTGACTGCGCGTCGGCTCGCGGCGGGTAGGTTTGCGCAGGCTTTTTCTGCAGACAAGCCTTGACCCCCTGGGCCAACTGCGACGTATCGACCCAACGTATGTGGACATCCGTGCTCAAGCGGTGCAAGAGCCGACCATAATCTGCCGTATCTCCGTGGACCGTTCCAATCAGGTAGCTCTCGACTTTGCCGGCAATTTTCCCGGTTGCGACGCCCGCGCCGCGCCCGTGATTCCAAGCCCGCGAGTCTATGCTGGAATTTCGGTTGTCGCCCAGCACAAACACTTCATTTTGGTGAACTTCGTACAGAGATTGAAAGACGGGCGCAAACGGCGTGTAGAGCGTTAGATACGCGCGATCCTCCAGGAATTCAACCATCAATCGCCCCGCAGTGGGCTCCAGTTCCGCGCCTACGGTCATGAATATTCCGACGTCGCAATGCGGAACCTCCCAACCATTGATGAGGGGCACGCCGCCGTGCATGGTGATCCGATCTCCAGGAATTCCTATCACGCGTTTTGCAAGTTTTTCTGGCCCATTGTCTGTCTCATGATCGAAGACAATGACATCGCCACGACGCGGGGTCTTGGCCGAATTCTGCGGCCGCAACAGGCCGAGCAACGAGCGGTAAGCGACCTTGCTGACTGCAACACGATCACCCTGTTCGAGGGTGGGCAACATCGAATTGCTCGTGATCTCGTAGGCCTCGAATACCCAGGCGCGCAGCAGCAATGCGAGTGACGCTGGCAACCCAATCGCTATTGCCAAAACGAATGCCTCCCCGCGGCGCTGCGCCGACAGAACTCTCTTGGCAATTCGGCGAATCGTGTTGTCCAATGATTCAGCCTGCGTTGCGTTGCCCTGTTCAACGGCCGCATCCAGTTGCTGCAGATGAGCGCTCAATTGCGCGTCCTCGTCTGCTGAAAGGCTGCGCATACGCAGTTGCATCGCGCGCGCGCGCATCAATTGATGACGCACGTTTGCCGCCGATTCCAGCATTCGGAATTGCTCATTGCTGAGGCTTATTTTCGGCCAATTGCGCGCTTGTGTCACCCACCGGTAGCCGGGCAAGTAGTAGCGCCAATACTTCGCAACGACTGACAACAACACGAATAGCGCCACGCCGAAATAGACGGGGCTCGTGTTGCCAATCCTCGAGATAGGTTTCAAAAACGCGCTTGGGCTCGTGACCGAAGGCAAGAGGAATCGCACCATCAAGCTGGTAGCCAATGCGGGCAAAGCGACAAACCAGATGCCGCGCCACAACACGTTCTTCATGCCGTCCACACTGTGTGTGGCGTACTCGCTAGACTCTGAACGCGAAAAGCTACTCATGCATTGGCCCGTGCTTGGCCCCATTTAGCCGGCCTTGAGCTCACCGACAGTGACGAAATTGGAACTTCTGGANNATAACTGTGTGACGCCTCCGACTGTCGGAAGGGTTTTCCGATAATCAGTGGGGGTCGCAGTGGGTCATCGGTTGACCGATCCTGGTAACACAGGGTTCTTTCAGGGAAATTGCTGGGTACCAGGGGGCCCACAGTGGTTGGCCCGCAAATTGATACAAGGGGGGCACGAACGGGTCCAAGGTCCCTAGCCGGACAGCGGCTCGGTTTTTAGGCAGTAATCTACGGAGGATATCTCATGAGATCAGTAATCAGCA
>PMCK01000482.1 GCA_003154095.1 Myxococcales bacterium
GGATCCGTACCTGTCGCTGGTGCGGATACGTCGATCTTTATTCTGATTCCGTCGATCGTTCGCTCGCTCCAAGGCTTGTCATGGACTTGCGGACGAGAGACTTGAATATCACCTGTACGTTCGAAGACAATGAGATCACCCCTGCGCCAGTCATGCGGCACAAATGGCAAAATCCCTGCTGCAGAAAGCGCGGCCCGTTCAAAGGGTGGCATCGCATACCCGAGCGCGCCTGAACGAATGCAACGTGGGGTAAGACCTAATTTGTTCGTCCAAGAAAGGAGCTCAGCACGCTCTCGCTCAACTCCTGGTCGGGTGCCAACGGGTGGCACACTCAAATAAAGCACCCCCCGCGCGTCCAATAGAGAACTTCCAACCCAGCTGAACGCTTTGAGATGTTCTGGGTACCAGGGAGGATCCGCAAAGACGATATCGGAAGTAACAACTTCAAATGGATCGGCAAGGAGGTTCGTGATGGAAACTTCTTGCGCCTTAATATCAGAGACGGATCTGACAATGAGCGGATTGGCGTCGAATAGACATGGGCTAGTGCTCGGCTTTCGGTCTCGCAGACTGAGCCAAAGCGACGGCGCTCCAAGTATTGTTCGACGTGATCCGGCCTCGAGAAGCTCATCTGAAAGCGACCGCAGGGTTGCGTTCGTAAATCGCCAATCGAAATCAAGTGGGTGCGGGACTGGAAGCGGATCATCTTTCGAGACTACAGAATCGTATCTTGTCCATCGAATTGAACTCGACAACCCTGAAGCTGCGTCATCAAGATGCATACGAACGACGATCGGATCAACACCGGGAAGCGCACGGATGAGATCGCCGAAGTCGGCATCATGATGTCCTACAAACTCACGTATCCACCGGACAACATCCGCCCTGTAATGTTCGTCTTTGGTCGCGACTTCCTCCAGACCCTGACGAAGCAGCTTCGCGTGGGTTACCATACCGTGCCACTTTAGCATTTCTTGCGGTTCGCAAGCGAAGTAGCGAGCAGAAGCGTCCGGACGGCTGGGCTTTGTGCGACCTACGGTGTCTCCAACGATTGATTTAGCTGCGCGCGCAGCCCGTTAGCTGCAACGCTCCTGTTGGACCGGAGCGACTCAGGTAACGACCTGCAGCGCCGCAACAATGCGAGCAACAGCCTCGGGGACATTGCGCCGCACCACCTCCGCCGGAATCCTCAACACGCGATACCCAAGCCGACCGAGGTCACGGTCCCGGCGCGCATCCGCGGTGCGCTTCAAATCATGGGACCGATCATCCACTTCAACTATGACCTTTGCGCTGGGCGCGACGAAGTCCACGATGTACTTCCCGACTGGAAATTGACGACGGAAGGCGACGCCCAGTTGCTTGCCGGAGATACGGCACCAAAG
This sequence comes from Myxococcales bacterium, assembly GCA_003154095.1. Taxonomy (GTDB): domain Bacteria; phylum Myxococcota_A; class Polyangia; order Polyangiales; family Polyangiaceae; genus FEN-1139. The sequence continues at coordinate 1,386 of PMCK01000482.1, forward strand.
GATGCGCTCATTCTCCGTGAGATTGTGCCTGAAACAGTGCGCACGCTCCGCCAGCAACGCCTGAAACTTGAGTTGTTGACGAGATTGCCATTGCATGAAGACCTCCGTTGCCCGGCAAAGCAGCCGGGCTTCGCAGCCCATGGCGCAGAAGGCATGCCATGCGCGAGACGTTCAAGTTCGCGCAGCGATGGCGCATGGCGGGACTTGTGCGCCGCCCGCGGAGCCCGGCTGATTTGTCGGGCAGTGAGACTCATGCGATGCAATCGCTCACGTTTTCGTGCGGTGGCACACTTGGCTGGCGCACGACGAATTGCATTGTCCCCCACGAGGCGAATTCGTAGAATAGCCTATGGGGTTCGCCCAAACGCAACCGGTTGCCGCGAGGCGAAGAACGCTCGTTCGCCGCAGCCCAGCGTCAGGTACCCCATCCGCGCGCAATGCAGCGAAGCGGAATGAGCACGGATTTGGGGTCCTCGCACGCGCGCAGCGCAGCGAGCACGTGCGGCCGTCACTCGAATCAAACCCGCGGGGGCAACAAGACGGACGACTCATTGAGTACGTCACTGACGGCAAGGGGCGGCGCATTGGCAAGATGGTTAATGGCGTTCTTACTAAGCAGTGGATTTATCGGGACAATCTCAAGCCTGCGGTCGAGCTTGATGGTACCGGAAATCTGGTGGCTCAGTTCGTGTACGGTTCGAAAGTCAATGTGCCGGACCTAGTTATTCGCGGTGGGGTATCTTATCGCATTATCGGCGACCAATTTGGGTCACCGGTGCTTGCTATCAATACGGCAAACTCTAGCGATATTCCGTTTCAGGCGACTTACGCGGCGTTCGGGGAGAGAACACTGGTTGCTGGGATTGCCGACTGGACGCCGTTTGGATTCGCTGGTGGGCATTTTGACTCGGACACTAAGCTAACCCGATTTGGTGCTAGAGATTTTGATCCAATATTGGGACGGTGGGTATCAAAGGATCCCATCTTGTTCAAAGGCAATCAGGGCAACATCTACATGTATACGGGGAATGATCCTGTAAACCAGAGCGACCCTCAGGGCCTCACAGTCTACGCTTGCCAAGAGATGTTTATGGACAAGGACCACTGGTGGGCGTTCCTTACAGGGTACTCGCACGCATATCTCAATACTGACTCGAACACCTTTGGCCTCTATCCAGACGATAACTCAGGCAGCTCGAGAATTTTGGACGACTCTTCCTCGGTTGGCGTGTGCAACGAGATTCCTGACGTTGACGAAGATTGCGTGAACAATTACGCGCTCTATAACGCCCAATGGGGATCTTATGGTTGGACCAACAATTGCGGAACGTTTGTCGCTGATGTTCTCAACCGGTGCCGCATTGCATCAGGTGCACCGTATCCTGCCGGTGGTTTCTAATGCGCAACGTTGCCAGGCTCATTGTTGTTGCAAGCATGATTGCGCTCGGGGTCTGGCTTCTTAGCGGAGCACTATGGGGCTCATTTGCATACACGACTCAGGGCGACATTTGCTTGAAGCTTGAAAGGCGGATTTCAAATCAACTAACACCCATTGAACTGGGGCCCTTGAAGATGAGCTGTGCTCGGGAGTCGCTTGTCTATCGCGCATTCCTCGTTGAGGCTGGTGCATCGATTGTACTTGTGGCACTCGGTGTTGGTGTTCTGTGGAAAGCGTTGCGAAAGCGCAAAACGGCCGGTGTACCATTCGTGGCAACCGACCGCACCGATGTTGGGGTTCATGAATTGGAGTCGTAGAAAGCGGAGCGCAATTGGTCTTGTCGTCGCCCTATTGCTAAACTTCGCACTCGTCGGAGTCTATGATCTTTCCACGGTAAGATGCATGCATGGACGAGTAAGCGGCGCACGCGACGGTTGCGTGGAGATGTCGCTGGCGGGTTACGGACTCATAGCCAGCGTCGGCGTCACCGTGTATTTGGCGACTTCGTTGGTGCGGGGCAAACGATAGATTGCTGACGGCGAAGTCCAACAACGGCGTTCAGCTGCGGGGCGAAGCCCCGTCAGCTGCAACGCTCAGTTGGACCGGGAGATTCCAAAACCACCCAGCCGAGGCCACAATACCAACTCGATACTAGAGTGGTAGGGTGCCAAAAATGCGGTACGAGCGGCGAGCGTTTGATAAGGAGAAAATTGTCTCCTATTGGGATTGCAACTTCAGAGCTTCAACCTTCAGTGCCAGTGCCTGAATAGCAGCTACCGACGCGTCGTGATCCGTGTCGTCAGCCAGAATACCTTGCTCATCCAATAGTCGAGGTGTTGCCGAGCGATACCCCGGAATGAAGCGCTGGTAGATCTCGCGTCCACTCTGAAACGGCTTTCGATGTTCCTCGGTCATTGGGTCGACTCCTTCCGATACTTAGCCATAAATCGAGGATTGAGTCCAGCGTCAAAATAGTGCTTACGACGCACCCATACGAACCCATCACCCTTTGTGACAACAGCAACGTCTATTGGTCCCCCCACCGTTTCGCGTTCGACAGTGACACGTCTTCGGAATTTGGTCAGGTTCACGAATGCTTCCGCCATCGCCGCCAACTCGTCCTTGGGCAATGTCGCAATATTTGAGACTACTGGCCCCCAAAATGCCTCCTGTTGTGCATCCAAGTCGCGGTCGAGTGCATCGACGAGGCCAGTTACTTCCGGCTTGAGCTGCTCTAGTTGAGAAGACAGCGACGGTGCTTTTGTGGCAGCAAGATCCAGAAGCAACGCGAACGCTTCGGTAAACATCTTACGTGTGGAAGTTCGAACAAACTGACCAAGCTTCGGATCGATGCCGTTCATGAAAGCATGTACCATCTCTTGCTGGGCGAATGGCACGACCGTTGCGCTGTTGTCTCCAGTAATCTCCGCTGTCTCACGGAGAATACGTCGGGGCCGATCAAGTGCCATTGACTCGACTTCATATCCCTGAAGAGCAGGCAAGTAGTCTTTCGCGCCAAATCCCGCAATCACCACCCCACATTTGGCGGGCCCGAAGAAGTGACGTAAGAGCACAAGTACCGCAGCGTGCATGAGCCCGCGCTTTGCCCGTTTGGACAAGGGTAGATCCCCAAAGATCTTGCTAAAGTACATGCTGTCCAGCGCTTCGGCGTATTGAGTCCGTGCCTTAGCACGATCGCTTACTCCAAAGTCATCAACGTAGGGTTGCGCGCGGAGTGCACGTAGTAGACGACACACACGTTCGTCGTAGATAGTCGTTACGTCGGTCTCGTCTAGACCATTCTTTTCCTCGGCCTGGTGATCGAGAACTTCACGCATCTGGTCGCGAAACGTCAGCCACATTGTTGCGGCGAGCTTGGCGGCAAATATGTGGGCTCGCTCCTCGGGGAATAGTTCACGATTCGATTTGATGAACGCAAAGAATTGATTTGCGTGATCCGACAGGTGCGATCGCGATTCGCGACCGTGAACTTGTCGATAACACTTGATGATGGTTTCCCACGGGATTCCGATGTGTTCTGCGTTCCCATACACCATGACTGCAACCGGGTCGACTTCCGAAAGCTGGAAAAGCTTGTCTGCCGAGGTCCAAATTTTCCCAGCGGTGCGACCAACCGTGACAGCGCTGTCCGCCGCCAGCGCCACTCCCACTCGATTCAGGATTGCGATTTCGGCTGTCATATTAGTGTCTACCTAGGCTTGGCATTCAGCGAGGCTCGGAGCGTCACAAGTTACAGCAACCCAGTTGGCCCAGCATGATTCAGATAGCATCATATAGCACGGCCGCAATTTGAGCAACAGCTTCCTCAACATCAATGCGCACCAATTCGGCATCGATTCGCAGGACCCGATACCCGAGCCGCGTCAGGTCACGGTCCCGGCGCGCATCCGCCGTGCGTTTCAATTCATGCGACCGGTCATCAACTTCAACTATGAGTTTGGCGC
>PMCK01000382.1:0-3973 GCA_003154095.1 Myxococcales bacterium
AACGCCACGGTGCTCGTCACGGGGCCGAACTCCGGCGGCAAGACGCGGCTGCTTCAAGCTCTCGGATTGGCCCAATTGCTCGCGCAATCTGGTCTCTTTATTCCCGCGCGATCGGGCTCGGTCGCCCTTGCGTCGTCGCTGGTAGTTTCGCTGATACAAGAGACAAGGTTCGATCAATCCGAAGGGCGCCTGGGCATGGAGTTGATGCGCATTCGAGCACTATTCGAGCGGCTGCCTCCCGGTGCCATGGTAATTTTGGACGAGCTCTGTTCGGGAACCAATCCGTCCGAGGGCGAGGAAATCTTCGAACTCGTGCTTCAAATGCTCACGAAGTTACGACCGCAAACGTTCATCACGACTCATTTTCTAGCCTTTGCGGCGCGTCTGCAAAGCGACTTACCCATCGCCGAATTGCGCTTCCTGCAGGTGCAATTCGGACCTGATCAGCAGCCCACCTACACATTCATACCTGGAGTTGCGCATACCTCACTGGCTGGTCAGGCCGCAGCACGCCTAGGCGTGACGGGCGAGCAGCTGATGTCGCTCATCGAGCGCAACATTGAGAAAGCTCGGAATTGACTGCATGACGACCTTGCTGGTCAATCCCAAGATGAACCCGGCGCTCGCGCGCCGCATCGAAACCAGCGTCACGGGGCGACGCAAACAGCCGAACGCCGCGCACTCTAGCGCTCAGTGGGTCTCGCGCATCCGGCTAGTCATTATCTCGGGGCTGCTCACGCTCGCGGTGGCAATGTTTCTGTCGATACGGCACGAGTACGCCGAGTTACGGCAAGCGCGCGCCACACTTCTCGTGAAGTGGAATGCGCAGGTCAGCACCTTGACGCAGAAGGACAAGGACTTTTTGCTGCGCGTCGAGAAAGCATTGGCGCCGCTTTACGGCAGATTTCCTGGCGACACAATTGCCGAAGAGCTGCGACCTGCCGGAGCAGTCTCCGCATTGTTGGCCCGCCCGGCCGTGTACGTCCGCGGGCCATTGTCGGCATTCGGTGGTTCTCCAANNAGGCTCGTCTCGCCATGGCCGGCGGGAGCCCGCTTCAGCAGCTCACACCCAACGTGCTGCGACTTTACGATGCCGAGGTGGGGTTGCCATTCTTCTTGCCCGAGTGGGGCGAGCGCATAAAGGGCGCCAAAGACCAACAAACGCTTGTGCAACTCGAGGGCGAATGGAGTCGTGCGCCTTTATCATTGGTAGAGCGTGCCGTGCGCGCTGAAATTCTGATTGCGGCATTCGACGAGCCGAATAACAAGGGCAGTACCACCGAGATCGATGGAGAGGCCGGGCACGATATTCGCCTGGCCGTAAAGCAGCTTGAACCCGAAAAGACCCTGCTCTGGTTGCGAAGAAACGTCGATCCTAAGTGGATCTCACCCAGCCGGCGCTCAGGCTACGCCCGAGAACTCGACGGCTGTCGATTCGGGCTCGATATCCGCGATGCGATTCAAGACGCTTTCAAACAGACCAAAGAAGTCTTGAACTAACGGGCAGCGCCCAATTCTCCCGGGTGCGGTGGTCATGGCACTCAACCGCAAAGTCGCGATTTCGAGTTCCAAGGTGAGATCGCGGTCGTGATTCGCGCCTTTTCCGTGCCGCTGCGACAAAAAATCGAGTGTGGACGATACGAGGCCGAACCCCGGGGCAGGCCTATTGGACGGGCCCGACAATTATCTTGCAATTTACATCGCAAGTCGCGTTGGGGCCGCTGGGACCGGGGTCGCACTCTTCGCCGTTGAGGCCATCGATGAAACCGTCACCGCAGAAGTGAGGCGTATGGCAATCGCCGGTGCACCCGTCTTTGCCATAGGTGGCGCCGTTGTTGCGACCCTGGTCACAGTCTTCCTGGGGGCCAGTAGTTACGTTGTCTCCGCAGAACGGGCCGTATGTGCAGTCGGCGTTGCACCCGTTGTAAGCACCCGTGTTGCCGGCAGTACCTAAGTCGCACTCCTCACCCGAAGTAACCTTGCCATCGCCACAGTAGGGCTGGCACTGCGAGAGGGTAGTACTAAAGCCGGATAGAGTGAGCTGGTAGTTGGATTCACGAGGGTGTCGATCGGCGTGGAAGACGGCAATCTCGTATGTATTTCCCGCTGTGAGACCCGTGCCCACCGTCGCTGTACCCTTGAGTTCCTCGTGGGGGGCACCGAGATCGAGAGCCAGCTGGCCATTGACGAAGACCCAGACGTCGTCATCCCCGTAGAACTGAAGAGTTCCGGGTGTTCCGTTGTAGTGGAACAGATAACGCGCTTCGGTTGTCGTGTAAAAGTTTCGCAACGTGCCTTGCACAGGCGCTACGGGTCCACCCGTGCCGGCTGTTCTGGCCGTGTAGGAGCCCTTCGGGTCCCATTGGCTAGGAACTGCAGTGCCGGTAGCGGCCTGGCACGACGTCGCCAGTGCCGGCAGCCAGTACGGCCAGATGTTGCAGACCTTGGGTCGTGGCTGGCTCTCGAGCGGGAAGAAACCGCTGGTCAGGGTTGTCTGCGTGCCCATGAAGATTGCATGGATATCATCGGCTACGTTGCGACCTGCAGTACCTGCCGGTGCCCCCGGTGTGCTGCTGCTNNGTGGTGTCGATGCGCAAGTGGTGATTGCCAACGTTGGTCACCCAACACGTCCCAACACCCGACACCCCAGCCGTAGGAGTGCACACGTCTGATGCACCGGAACCCGTGCAGGTACCTAGCAGGCCAGTGTTGTCCCAGTCAGTAAACACGCAGGGGCAGGTGCCCTTGGCGTACACGGGCTTGCCATCGGAGCCAAGCGTGTTTGCTACCAGGCCCAGGCAGGGCCCCACCTGGTCGGTATTCGGACAAGCGTCACCAGCGTTAAATGCTGCCCGAGTCCCGCCCGCGTTCGGGACGCACGTTGTCGTCGTCGCACCAGTCGCCACGCCCGTAGTACGCCCTCCACTTGCAGCCGCTCCGTAGAAGAACATGTCAGGATGACCCGTTGACAAATTCTGTCCGTCGAAATCTCGGTAAGTAACTGGCAGCACCAAGCATTGCAGGCTTGGGGCGCTCGGGCATGGTTGCGCGTCGCTCTTGACTAAGGGCGTGCAAGTGAAACCGTCCTCCTTCTGGCAGGCCGCCGAGCAACCGTCTCCACTGACTTGGTTGCCGTCGTCACATTGCTCATCGGGGTCTGTGTTACCGTCCCCGCAGGCATGCGAGCAGGCTCCGGTAACCCCGCTGGCGTCGCGACATTTGGGCTCGGTGGTGCAGGTTTTCGAACAACCTGTTCCATCGCCATAAAAGAGGCCGTTATCTCCACCTTTGTCACAACTCTCGCCCGTTTCAACGATTCCGTTGCCACAATTGCTCTTGCTACAAGTGGACTTGGGGGGCGTCTTGGTGCAACTCCAGCCAGGCTCGACTTGGCACGTGCTCGAACAACCATCGCCGTTGGTCGTGCCCCCGTCATCGCAACCCTCGACCACCTTGCCGTCGGTACTCGACGTCATAGTGCTGTCACCACAAATCGGGACACAAGCCCTACCGGGCATTCGGCATTGCCAACCGGCTTCGATGGTTTTGCAGTCTGATGAACAGCCGTCGCCGCCTGTCGCGTTTCCGTCGTCGCAGGTTTCTTGACTCGAGAGCTTCCCATCGCCGCATACGGCCAAAGAAATACAGGGGCCAACTTGCGGGCAATTCCACTCGTTTGGGTTCTCCCACTGGCACGTCTTCGAACAGCCGTCGCCACCAACTTTATTGCCGTCATCGCATTGCTCGTTAGGATCGGCCGTCGAGTTGCCACACGTTACGAGCAATTGCTTCAGTTTGTCCGGGGTGACCGTCACTTGGAAATTGGGGGTGCCTCCGGTGCTTGCACCTCCGCCCGCGTTGTGCGTGCCACCAGTGTGTCCTGTCCCGGTGGGGAAACCCGTCTGCGCGGTAGGCGAACAACCGACGGAGAGTTGAACCAAAAAAAGCCCAAGGAGACTGCACACCGACGCCA
>PMCK01000382.1:3989-16887 GCA_003154095.1 Myxococcales bacterium
TGAACGGGTAACGTTGCCACAGCGGTAATTCTTCAGGACCACTGTTGCAACGTCATGGATAAGAATGTAGGTGGGGACATTCTCCCGACACGCCGGGTAACAAGAGTCCGGGGGCTACCTGCTCCGCGACTATTGTCGCTTTTGCGCCCCGAACTCAGGGCGACAGTAGGGCCGCTGATCTGGTTCGCCCGCGGCGCGACTGAAGCATTTGCCTTTGAGCTCACGATCGCCGCGCTTAACGGTGCACTCGTCCCCGATCTTTTTGCCGTCACAGGCTTCGAGGAATTCTACTGGTCGTTGCCGTCGTGGTCTGGCTCTCTCCAGTCCCGCGCTCGCCGAAGCTACTGCCTCATCGGGTGGCGGATGCTTCGAGCAACCCACAATGGATATCATGGTAAACGCGATTGCAACTGTGGCACGACTTGTTTGCAATAACACTTTCATTGGTTCGTCCAGCGAGTCCCAGAACTAGTATTCTATTCCCCACAACTGATGTCTGGCCTGGTGCATCGGTTGGTTAGGATTCTTGCAACGGCAAAACACTCCATTACGATAGTACAAAAGAGAGACCAAAAGCAAGCTGAGGCCAGTTTTCGCGGCAGTTCTGTTGCCGCACCTGTCGCTTACCGATTGGGATGTGGACTCCTGGGTCGTTTTCAGGTAGCGAGGCCGCCGCGATGACCGCCTTCAAGCTCAGACCTTACCAGAAGGCAGCCGTGTATGCGGTCGTGGCGCGCTACAAGAAGCAGCAGGAGCGGCGAATGCTACTTTACTTGCCAACGGGTGCTGGCAAGACCGTAATCGCAACGTTCATCATTCAGGCCCTGCGCTCAATTTCAGGCTTTGGCCGAGTCCTTTTCGTCGCGCATCGTCGAGAAATCCTCGACCAGACTGCACGAACTCTGAAGCAGCATCTGCCCAAATTGAGTGTCGAAATTGAACAAGGTGAGCGCAGCGCGAGCGGCAATGCAGATATCACCGTGGCTTCAGTACAATCCTTGGTGCGACGAAAAGACAGCTACAATCCGAAGGCTTTCGATCTCGTCATTTGTGACGAGTGTCACCGAGCCCTGGCGCCCAGCTGGGAGGAAGTCATCAGTTACTTCTCTGCCCACGCGGGAAACGAGACGCTGCTATTGGGTATGACTGCTACGCCCCGACGCTCCGACGGAAGATCCGCGCTGGATGTGTTCGGGGAGACTGCATTCGAGATTTCGCGGACTGACTTGGAAGATCTGGGCTTCTTGGTGCCCATGCAATACTTCACCGTTCGCAGCGAACTAAAGCTCAACCAGGTAAAACTCTCGGGCGGGGACTTTCAGGTAGGAGCCCTTTCCGCGGTCATGGATACGCCACAGCATCGAGCCCTGGCGGTCAAAGCATGGATGGAACAGGGCTCAGGGAGCCGGACGATTGCGTTCTGCGCGGGAGTGGATCACGCGCATCATCTGGCACACGACTTTCAATCATTAGGCATACGTGCCGAAACGATTGACGGAAAGACCAAGGAACGCGAGCAACTCCTGCAACGGTTTCGTCGTGGCGATGTGCAGGTACTGACCAACTACGGCGTATTGACCGAGGGATTCGACGATCCTGGAGTCGCTTGCATTCTTATGGCGCGACCGACAACGTCCGCTCTGGTCTACACACAGTGCATCGGTCGAGGTCTTCGATGCGCAACCGGCAAGACGTCTTGCAAGGTGATCGACATCGTTGACCGCAGTACACATGAGTTGCAGTACGGTGCCGTTCAAATGGCGGATCTACCGCCCAAGTGGCGCTGCAGGGGGGGCGATCCGTTTCGCCAGGCCCAGTCTCTACGAGGCATCAAAGTAACGAGCCCTGAAGCATTTCTAAGCATCAGGAACGCGTCTTCATTGGACGAGGTTCAGTCGATTCTGATGAGTCTGCCCCCGAATATCGTGGTGGCGGGCTTGGACGGTGAACCTGTCCTTCGCTACTCACCGACCGAGACGGTCTGTTCCGGGGAAACTGCCGAAATGGAAGCCAAGCGGCTGCTGCGCCAGGCACGCGTTCGCGGCGCAAAGCTCGCAATCGATGATGATTGTGTTCAAATCACGTTCCGCGTTCCGGAAACCGACAACGAGCGCTATGCCTATCTGAAATGGCATCTCTCACGGGTTACAGGCAGAAGCGTTGTTTTTGCGAGCCCGAAGAACAAACGAAAGGTCTCGAGCCCGCGCGCACTGCTAAGGTCGATGCTACCCGACCGCTGCCGCATCGCCGAGCTTGACGCCAACGCCACGGGCGAGACGATTGTGGCTAACATTGCCGGTCTCACACCGGATGAAATCGCTGAGATCGAAAGCGACTTTAAAGACGAATACGGCATGAGCCTGGATCTCAAAGGGCAGATGTCGCTGTTCTAGTGGCGACGCGGCACTCGGGCGAGCCCTGCTCGCGATTCGATCGTACAATTTGAATTCTTATGTCGCGGCGGCACTGAATCAACGAGTGATCACTGCGTTCGCGTTCGCCGGATCGAGCGGTGACGCTTCGAGCCTGAGCGGGCCGTCCGCCGCAAGATCCAGTTGCTCTACTTCACCCAAAGGCTCGATGGCGCTAAGGACTTCCCTAACGTTGGTGGCCCGCACTGTGCGCTGGCGCAGCGACGAGCGCAACGGCTCCGGCACTGACCGCAGCAGAAACTGCACTTGCTCCTTGAGCGCACCTTCTGGACCATTGGGCCTCTGCTTTAGTGCGGTTTTTGCAAGTTCAGCCAAGCCCCGAATATGTAGCAAGACATCACTCGCGCTCGGAACGAAGGCTGGAAGCCCTGCCCTGAGCTCATCGATCTGGCGAAACAAAAAGGGATTCCTGAGGATGGGGCGCCCGATCATCACCGCGTCCACCCCTGTGGAGCGCATCAATTTGAGCGCGTCCATCGCATACCAGAGATCGCCGTTGCCAACGACTGGAATATCCACCTCGCCCTTGACACGTTTTACGAGGTTCCAATCGGCAACTCCCCAATACCCTTGATGGCGCGTTCGTGGATGTATCGTGAGAAAATCCACCCCTTCTTGCTGGATTGCTCTCACAACAGTAACCAGCTCCCCCGACGCACTATCGACAGCTCGAATTTTTACGCTCAATCGAGCACCGCATGCGTCACGCATCGCAGCGACAATCCTCGAGATCGAGCTGATATCGGCGAGCAGTCCCGCTCCAACACCTTTCTTTACAGCCTGGCGGGTTGGGCATCCTAAGTTGAGATCAACGACGTCAACTCCGGCATCGACCAACACCTGGGTTGCCAACGCCAGATTCTGCGGGTGGCGACCTAGTAGCTGCACGGACAGAGGAATGCCCTCTGTGCGGTGTAATTGTCCAAGAATCCACGGGATGTTAGGGCGCTGTTCGGTAATTCGCAAAAACGGGGCGCAGGTCATTCCTGGACACCCCGCTTTTGCAATCAGGTCACGCACGCCCGCTGACCCTACACCGTGCATCGGTGCAAGCATCGTAGGCGACTTCATCGCCGCGAATCCACGGCCGAACTGGTTCGGTGGGATTCGCAGCGTGGGAGCTTGAAGTAACATTGAAAGAGACTACTCTAGCGGCCGAAAGTTCATCTGTCTTGACTCAACTTAAGAAAAGCGAGTTTTCAGGGCCGGGCCCCGGAAAACCAAGAACTGAAAGGCAACTGAAGAATGGCCGCAAAGAAGGCATCGAAAACCAAGAGTACAACCAAGGCTAAGAAGTCTAAGGCAAAGCCCAGAGCTGCAAGAAGGGCTGCCTCGAAAGCCACCTCTCCCGAAGATCAGCTACTCGCGCAGATCTCGAAGGATTCAGAAAAGCTGTTAGAAGAATTCATTCAAAAGCAATATGCGGCCCTGAGTGATTTTGCATCGGACATCGTAGTAGCCACTGCGAGACGGCTGCTAGAAAACCATAAGTGTGACGACTGCTAGAAAACCACGACCGGGTGTGGACTCAAGCAGTGGCAGCGTAGTTCATACCTACTTGAAAGGCCGGGCCCGACGATGACGCGCTCGCAGTTTCGATCGGGCTTGGAACCGCGGCAAGCACGGCAATCACCGGCATCGGGGATGCAGCTCTTCGTGCGCTGGTCAAGCTCGAGAACGTGCTGCCCACTCGGCTGCGGCGGCGCATGAATACCCTGAGGGCGTTCATCACGCCGCTCGATGGCATGGGACCAGCCATCGACGCCTCGACGCTTGCAATCCTGGCGGGCGCGCTCCTAGGTTGGGGCTTCTGCCCAATCTCCCGGGAATCTGCTGCTCCAGGCCGCGAATTCTGTTCCCCCTATTCTCATTCGAGAGTTTGGCGCCTAGGCTTCAGCGTATGACAAACCCTGCGACAGTTCTTGTGACCGGCGGTTCGGGTTTTTTGGGCAGCCGGGCTATTTTGCAACTGCTAGCCGCGGGCCACACGGTGCGCACAACGGTCAGGAGTGCGCGGCGCGAGGACGACGTGCGCGCGATGTTAAAACAGGGCGGCGCTGAGCCAGGCGCGAGTTTGTCGTTTCACGTCGCCGATCTGGAGAGCGATGCGGGCTGGCCGGATGCGGTTGCCGGCTGCAGCTATGTATTGCACGTTGCATCGCCATTTCCCGAGGGCATTCCCAAGCGAGAGGAAGAGCTGATCGTGCCTGCGCGCGAAGGGGCGTTGCGCGTGCTTCGCGCGGCGCGCGCGGCCGGCGTGAAGCGAGTGGTATTAACTTCGTCCTTCGCGGCTATCGGTTACGGTCGCAAGCCGCAGAAAGAACCATTTGACGAGACAAGCTGGACCGACGTCACCGGAAGCGACGTTCGCCCCTACGTGAAATCGAAAACTCTAGCTGAACGAGCCGCATGGGATTTCATCGCCAAAGAAGGCGGCAATCTCGAGCTTTCAGTCGTCAATCCCGTGGGCGTATTCGGCCCAGTCTTAGGGCCTGATTACTCAACGTCGATCCTCGTTGTGCAGCGCCTGATGGATGGCGCGATTCCGGGCTGTCCCCGCATCTACTTTGGCGTCGTTGATGTGCGCGATGTGGCCGATCTACACCTACGCGCTATGACGGATCCCGCTGCCAAGGGCGAACGCTTTCTCGCCGTCGCCGGTGATTTCATGTCGATGCGTGACATCGCTAGGGTCCTGAAGGGCCGCATGGGCGCGTCCGCCAAACGAGTGCCAACGCTGCAGCTTCCGGACTGGGTCGTGCGACTCGCTTCATTGCGCGATCCGGCCGTAAAACAAATCATACCCGAACTCGGCAAGATGAAAAATGCTACTAATGAAAAGGCCAAGCGCCTGCTTGGTTGGGCGCCCCGCACCAACGAGGAGGCCATCGTGGCCACTGCAGAAAGCATGGTGCGGCTCGGGCTTCTGAAGGGCAGCTCCAAGAAGGCCGCGTAAAGTCGCAATCGACACACGGCAACGGGCACTCTGTCCACGTGCCGAACAAAACAAAAGACTCCCCCCCGGGGTAATACAAAGCCGACTGCGGCGGCCTGAAAAACCGGTGACCGGCGGCCAAAAGCGCGGCGACCTCAAAATTTCAGTTATTGCGGCGCGTTTGTGTCCCCCCTTTACCAGCCGCCCAAGTCTGAGCTAGATTGCCCCGCGTCGCAGACCAGGAGGATTCGATGTTCCGTTCAATTTCGATCGCGTGTTTAGTTACAGTTTCGTCTTTGTGCATATTTGGCTGTCACGGCTCGCCGCCGGCGGAATCGACTCCCGCTGCCGGTGACACCGCGGCCAAGGCAAGCCCAGCCAGCACTGAGACGGCAGCAGCAACGTCAACCGACACATCTTCCAAGACCGCATCGGACTCGACGGCAAAGGCCGAGGGCGCTTCTGATAAGTCTGCAGATTCGGCAAAGGACTGTCCGCAGGGCGGCTGCCGGTACAAGTGCACCGCGGGTCAGACCTGCGAGGAAGACTGCAAGGGCGGCGCCTGCGACATGAAGTGCGAGAAGGACAGCAAGTGCACGCTAAAGGGTTGTGAGGCAGGCAGTTGCAAGCTCAATTGCTTGCCGGGCGCAACCTGCGCAATCAAGTGTACCGGCGGTTGGTGCAAGAGCATCTGCGCGGCAGGTTCCAACTGCAACATCGACTGCACGGGCAAAAATGGCCAGTGCGAATCCGAATGTGCTAAGGGCGCTACTTGCGATGTGACCTGCCCGAGTGAGGACTGCAAACCCGAGCCAAAAAAGGCTAAGAAGAAGTAAGAACAACGAGCCTCCTGCCAAGGCAACGCCACAGCTCGACAACGTCGGTCGGCGTGATATTCTTCCGGGGCGCAGCGTAAACCGACTGCGCCCTATGGAAGCCGACTCCTAACACGAACCCAAATCCGTTCATGTTGCCGCGCTATTGCCGCGGAAAGGAGTCCGTATGCTCAGCATCTGTGCAGATCGGGTGGCATTTGCCTACACCGATCGCGTTCAAATATTTCAAGAGGTGTATTTTAGACTCGTGCCCGGGTGGTACGGGCTTGTTGGCGCAAACGGCGCGGGAAAATCGACGTTGGCTCAATTGATCGCGGGCACGCTTTACCCCACTGCGGGTCAACTCTGGCTCGAGCCACCGTCGGCGACGGTCGTATTGTGTCCGCAAGAAGTGGACTGCCTGCAACTTGAGTTGCGGTATTTCGCCGAAGCCAAGGACAGTGAGAGCTGTCGGTGGCGAGGCCTCTTGAGCCTCGATCCACCGTCACTCGCACGCTGGCAATCGCTATCGCCCGGTGAGCGCAGACGCTGGCAGGTGGGCAGTGCACTTGCCACGACCCCGGATATCCTTATCCTCGACGAACCCACGAATCACCTCGATGCGGTCGCGCGTAACCAAAATTGAAGCTCGCGATGGGCTTGGCTGCTCACGCCTGGGCGCTGGTGCTCGATGAACCGACCAATCACCTCGATCTGCCCTCGATCGAGCGACTCGAACAGGCGCTGCTCGCCTTTCCGGGAGCAATACTCCTGGTGAGCCACGACCTGCAATTTGCCGAGCGCTGTACGCGCGACGCCTGGGAGATTCACGCGGACCGTGTCGTGCTAGCAAGCTCTGTCGAATACTCTTGAAGTTGTTACCTGGGCGCAATGTGGCTCTCGCGTCGCGACTTGGTCACAGTCCCGGGCATACCTCGAAACCTGGGCGGAAACGTTATGCCCAATCTGCAGATTCGCGGATTTCAACGGAAATTGTAGAATCATGGACACTCATTGCGGATTTGGCGCTACATTCGCCAGTAAATCACCGTGACTATTCCTGCTCAACGTAACAATTTCGAGCATCGACTGGGTAAAGCGTCAATGTCCGAGTACTCGCGGCCAGGTCACACGAACGCATTCATCGTGGTGCTGCTCGCGTTGCTCGGCGTTCACTCGGCGTGCGGTGGCAAAGCGGAGCTTAACGCGTCGAGTTCCAAAACAGATCAAGGGGGTACGAGCGCTGGTGGACGCGGCGCCAGTGGGAATGGTGGCACTCGTGCTGGCGGCGGCGCGGGCACTGGTTTGGTCGTCGGGGGTTCAGGAAATACGGGTGGTTCCACGGTCGGAGCCACGTTCATGGCGAACACTGGAGGCTTGCCCGTGGGTACCGGGGGCACGTTCGTGGTGAGCACAGGTGGAGGGTTCACCACGGGCACGGGAGGGTCGAGCGGCACTGCAGGCAGCACCGGAATTAGTACAGGCGGAACGGGGGTGTCCGGCTCATCGGGGCTGGGTGGAGCATTCGTCGAGCACTCGGACGGTTGCCCTTGTTTGGTCGCTCACGACTGCGAAAGTGGCGTCTGTCAAGCGGGCCGTTGTGCTCGGTCGTCATGCAGTGACGGTCGTCTCAATGGGCTCGAATCCGATATAGATTGCGGCCCCGGTTGTTCCCCTTGCGCATCCGGGATGCATTGTGACAATGACTCCGACTGCGCGAGCGGTGCTTGCGACAGTTGCGGCCATTGTGTGGACCCAAGTGTTGGCACTTGCACCGACGGCATTCGCAATGGCGACGAAACGGGCGTCGATGTCGGCGGCCGATGCAGTCGAACCGTCGATTGCTATTGCTCGCGCAATGCGGACTGCGGTCGCGATGCCTTTTGTGTTTCGAATACGACCTGCATGAGTAGTTGCTCGGATGCCGTTCAAAATCGTGGCGAATCGGACGTCGATTGCGGAGGCCTCGAATGTTCACCCTGNNGGCGGCGGGACTGGTGGCGTAAGTCCAAATCAAGGCGGGAGTGCGGGAATTGCGGGCTCCGGCGGGCGGCAACCCTGGAACGCAGGAGGCGGCTCTACGACATCTTGTGAGTCCTGGCCCTGCGATTGCGCTGCCGACGGCACCTGCAACTTCACTTGCCCGGACCCGTACAACGCCTGCGCCGCCGAATGCGGCTCTAACAGCACTTGTTCGCTCGAATGCGGTTACCCGGGGTGCCCGTTCGCCTGTCATGCTGCATCGTGCTTCGACAATTGTAGCGGGGCCTGCCGCGAACTTTGCGACAACGGGGCCAACTGCACGGGTCACTGTGGCGGCGGCTGCGACACGACCTGCGTCGGCTCGAGCTGCTCTTCCCAGTGCGATGGTGGTTGCACGCAGCATTGCCTCGCGGGCTCCGTATGTGACCAGCAATGTATGGGCGGCTGCGACCAGGTTTGCGCCGCCTCCACGTGTACCAATCGATGCACGGGCGGTGGCTGCTGGATGATCTGCTCGAACCAAGCCTCGTGTGCGACGGATTGCGCAGCGGGATGCCACCTCGAATGCACCTCCGGCGCCAGCTGTACTGCACACAACTGCGATCAGGGTGGTTGCAGCGAAGAGTGCAGCAACGGCCATTGCACAATCGAAAGTTGCGCGGGTGGCGGCTGTACAATAACCTGCAATCCCGGTTCCGATTGCCAAATTCCGCACTGCGAGCCAGGTTATTGTACAATTGCCTGCCAAGCGGGGGCCTCCTGCTCGATCGGCAACTGCGAGGGCGGCAATTGCTCGATTGCCTGCCAAGCGGGGGCTTCCTGCTCGATCGGCAGCTGCAACGGGGGTAACTGCGTCGTCACACAGGACGTACCGTAAACTCGAACGGCTCAGTTGTCGGCGCGCAGCTGACGCTTGTCGTCACCTCGCTGTTTGCATGAAGCTCGTCTTCAAACTCATGCGCTGCCAAATAAACATTGCAATTACGGCGATGGAGATGACAATTATGAGCGGGATGGGCATGTGGCGCATTTTTGAGCCATCTCTATCGGCACGTCTTGCGCTCGCCCCGATTCGCCTGCTTCGTTTACTTCGACCTTGAATGGCGAGTGAGCCGCATACAAAGCAACACGCTGCTTCACCTCCGCGGCCTCCGCGATAACGAACTCCCCGATGGCGTCAGCGAGTCTCGGGTGCCTTATCCAATGTGCACTGTGCGTCAAAGTCGGAAGCAAACCACGCTTGAGCTTATGCTCCCCCTGCGCCCCCGCCTCGAAACGCGTGTAGCGGCGTTCAATCGCTCGCTCGATGAGCCGGTAGTAGCAAAGTTCGAAGTGCAGCATTTCGTACTCTTCGAGGCACCCCCAGTAGCGTCCATAGAGGTGCCTCCCCTTCTCGAAGTTGATCGTTCCGGCAACCGCCTTCTTACCCCTGTAGGCCAATGTTGCAACCACACGGTGACCAAGCTTCTCCCGTATGATTTCGAAGAACGCGGGCTGAAGGTATTCAATTCCGCGGTGCCGCGCGACATTGGTCGCGTAAAAGCGCTGCAGGGATGCCCAATCCTCGGCATCGAGTTCGTCACCGGTCGCGGTTCTGAACGTAAGCCCGTGACTCGCCGCCGCCGCCCGCTCCTTGTGCACTTGTTTGCGATTGCGTGATCGGAACGTCGTAAGATATTCGTCAAAGTTCTCGAACGGCTTGTCCGGGCGGTTTTCCCAATGGAACTGCATGCTGAGCCGAGGCGCGTATCGAGTGCTTCGGTCGCTCGCCAATATTTGGCACTCTTGGTCGGTGCAAAACAGGAAGTGAACCGACGAAGCGCGTTCCGTGTCCGCAATTGCGCGAACTCCGCGCAGTAGCGCCGCTGTAATCGCTGCAACGTCCTCACTTGGCGCCACTAGCAAGCGACGTCCCGTCGCGGGAGTGAAGGGCACGGCGGCCACCAGTTTTGGGTAATACTCGATCCCAGCTCGCTCAGCCGCGTCAGCCCAAGCCCAATCGAAGATGAACTCGCCGTAGCTGTGAATCTTGAGATAAAGTGGCACCGCACCCACCAGTCGACCGCAGTCGCGCGCCAACACGAGCCGCGGCACGCAGCCCGCATCCGCACTCACGCTTTGGGAATCCTCGAGCGCCGCCAAAAACGCATGCTCGAGAAAGGGATCGTCATCGCTGACGATAGAGTCCCATTCATGCGCCGGCACGAGGGCTGTGCTGCTCAAAATTTCGATGTCGATGGTGACCGCCTTGCGTGAGCTGCACGTTCGCTCCGTCGCAAGTCCGAGTGTACCCGATTGGCAATCGCGGTGTAGGCGTGGAAGAGTAGCCCTCGATGCCTCACGACCCCACCAAGCCACTAACGATCGCAAAGGAACCAAGGCTCGGGTAATGGCGATAGGATCGATTTTGCGCGCGGAAATTGCGGCACTTCTCACTTGTATTGCAATTACGCCGGCCTCTGCCAAAGAGCAGGATTCAGGCTCGCCGCCGGGCCGTATGAATCCCGCACTCGCCGCGGGTCTTTGGACCACGGCTCAGTTGGTCCCAAGCCCCTTACTGGTCGTATCCTCCGATCACGTTGGGGGTGGAGTCCGTTGGCAAATAACTCCTATTCTCTATTCCTTTGGTATAACGACCCGGCCGTGGCGGGCACTCGTGATTGAACCGATTGCTCGTCACTCGGGGTCCATTGAATTGTATGGATCGCCGGAATGGGCATGCTGCGCTCCCGGCGGTCATACGAGTTGGTTGGGGAGAGGCGGTGCCAGGCTCTATTTACCCCTCATTGAGCGCGGTGAGTCGCTGTCGTGGTCGCTGGGCGGTTCTTACTATCGCGCTGCGGGAGGGGGCGGCGGCGCGGCGGAACTCGGAATCTATACGATTTCCGGCGTNNAATTTAGCCGCACCCCATACGCCCAGGAAGATTGCCAACAAAATTCGAGATCCGCGGCGCCCTGAGGCACGCCTCGCCGTACTCTGGGTGGGGCATGCGACGGTCCTTCTGCAGATCGACGACATCTTCGTACTGACCGATCCCGTGTTCACTCGAACGGTCGGCGAGCTATCACCGCGACTGGTCGAACCCGGGCTCGATTCAGTCGATGTGCCGCCGCTGGCCGCGGTAACCGTGTCGCATATGCATTTCGACCACCTTTCATTCGATTCCTTGGGAATGATTGAAAATAAGACGCCAATTTTGCTCGTGCCGCCGGGTGTACGCTCGATTCTGCCACGCTTTGACTTCGAAAGCCGCGAACTCGACCACTGGGAGGCTTACGAGTCCCGGGGACTGCGCATCACGGCCGTACCCGTTCGGCATGTCGGAGGGCGATGGGGTATCGATCAAGCCTGGAACGACAGGGCATTCACGGGCTACGTTTACGAGTATCACGGACTGTCCGTTTACTTCGGAGGTGATACGGCATTCGACGCCGCTGATTTCAAGGCGACCCAGCTACGTTTTCGCAGCCTGGATTTGGCGCTGCTACCCATTTGTCCCAACCAACCCCGCGACTACATGCAAAAGACTCACATGGGCCCGATTCAGGCTTTGGATGCGTTTTCACTACTCGGAGCTGAGCGCATGGTGCCGATTCATTTCGACACGTTCATCAATTCCGATGATGCGCCCGGCGAATGCCCCCGACTGCTGCGAAGCACGGCACTCGAACGAAAAATACGAGAAGGCAGAGTCGCTATCCTCGAGATCGGCGAGCAGCGCGTGTTTATCGAGAAATAGCGGCGTTGCCTGCGCAGTTGCGAATTGCCAGCGGACTCGGCAATGCAGCTAGGCGGGCATTCTTCGAAACACCATGGCTAGCCAGGGCTGCTGCTTACGGGGCAACCCGTCGGGTCGATAGAAATGATGTACGAGTTCGAAACCAGCCATTCTGAACAATGAATGCCAGCGATCCAATTCAAAGTGGCATCCGTAGCGCTCGCCTTGCCACCCCTCGGCGTCGCCTCGGGGGTTGGAGCAGAACAGGACTCCCCGAGGCTTGAGGGCGCTGCGCAATTCACCGAGCACACGCGGCAAGGCCAGACTCGGGATGTGAAATAACGAAGCATTGGCAAAGATGCCGTCGAAATAATCACTGGGTAACGACAATGACAGAAAGTCCTGATGCCAAACATCGACGCCGGTAGCGGCCCTCGACATTTCGACGAAACTCTCGCAGCCATCGAGCCCTGTCGGTTGATGCCCCAGTTCTCGAAACGTGTTCAAATCGCGTCCAGGTCCACAACCGAAATCGAGAATCTTGAATGGCGCGATTCCTTCAATCGATCCGAGTAGCGCTCGAATATTCTGAGAAACATCATGGTCGATGGTCTGTTCACGAAAGACCACCGCATTGGATTCATAATGTCCCAGCGTGCGCACGCTCGTCTCTGGCTGCATCGGCCATATCTAGACGGTCCCGTGCCGTCACGCCAACCAAATAATCGGCGAGGGAGACCGCTCGGGAGGCGCGTCTGCAACAATCCCGGTCAAACCGTCACAAGCTATCTGGATGAGGCACGTCCAGCCCCAATTCGAAACCGATCGACTTCTCGGTACCCGTCACGTATACGCGCCGCGTTGCGTACCCCGCTTTGCCCGCTTCATACGAGCGCTTTTCACCGCGTGGCTGCTTGAGGATGAACGGAGTACGCCCCACGATCCTTCCTTTGTAAAGCAGCACCGAACCATCGGGCTTGATGTTGATCGCGATCTTGACGTCTTCATCTTCGG
>PMCK01000382.1:16989-22228 GCA_003154095.1 Myxococcales bacterium
TTAACGATTGAGGAATCGACAGACATATTCGACGCAGCATCGCGCAATTGAGGACTTGGAGCGTTCGCTTTGGCTTCGCTCTTGGCATCGAAATCCAAGTCCACTTCGATGCTGCTTGGCTCTGGCGGTGTCGATGGCAAAACAACGTCGATTGTCACTTCGGTCGTGGAACTTGCGTCTCCTTCGCTTGTGAGTGCCGCGGCAACATTGGAAGCGGCAACCGTCTTGGGCGCGGGTGTGGCGGGAGAAGCAGATCCGCGCGCCGACTCGATTACGCTTGCGTTTGCACCCGGTGAACTGGAAGTACCGCTGGCGCGAGGCGGCCTGCTAACACGCGCAGCCGTTGCGGCGGGCGCAGTCGACGGCCGCGCGGGCACTCGGCTCGTGCGATCGGCTGCGGGCACCGCTGCGGCCGAGGGTTCCTGCGGCGGCCGGCTCAATCGTGAGGCTGCCGGCGAGGGCGATGGAGTGGGTGCCACTCGACTGGGACGATCGGCGGTTGCTGACGCCTTGGGCCCTTGCGGAGGCCTGCTCAGGCGGACTCCGTGCGTTGTTCCGCTCACCAACGGCTTATGCTGTGTGCTGGTTCGCCCCGCGGGAGCGGACGGCGAAGTCGATGTCCTTTGCGGCTCGCTGCCTGAGGATGTTGGAGCCGTCGATGTCCTCGGCGAAGTCTCATTGCGTTGCGCTGCTGGCGGCCTTTGAGAGGGACGCGCGGAGACTGCCGGAGTGGGCGTAACTGTTGGTCCACTCTTGGAACTTGCATCCGAGTGGGTCGTGTCGGAAGCGCGCGCAATCGTGGGTTCTCTTGTCTGGGTCGTTGCGGCACTTGGACTCGGTGTTTCTCGATTCGCTGACGCCGAGCGCGGTGACAAGAGGTTGCTGTGAGTCCCGCCGGGCCGCGTAAGTGTCGAGGCGCTCGCCGCGGCCGGCCGCTGTTGTGCGGACGGCACCGAAGGACGCTGCAAACTCGATTGATGAACGACGGGTGATTGCGCTAGGCTTGCCGATTTTTCGGGAACGTTGGGGGCTGCCTTGGAAGCAGCGCCGGGAGCTGGCACATTCGGCGTTGAGGTCGTGGCAGCGGGCGCTTGCGTTGGCTCAGAGAACCAATCCGAATCCACATCCTCCGTGCTAGGTGCCGAAGATGGGCCCAATGCCTGCGATTTGCTGGCTGGCGCCGTTTCCGGTTTTGATTGGAGTGGCGAATTCGGCTTCGACGGTTCGTTGGACAATGCCGTTTTCACGACAGGGGCTTCGGGTTTGGATTGTTGACTCATCGCCGTGCCGTTTTCGAACTTTACCTCAAAAACAGCCAAACTTGCCACATGCGATCGACTGGGCCGCAAACGCGCCGAAAAAGCACTATTGTTACGGCAGCCTCTCGGGTGCCCGTGAGAGGCGCAGTTGGTCGCGTATCTAGTGGATAATGTCCTTATTTTCCCTGGGTTGAGTGTAGCATGGGCTGCATGTGTGCCCATTGGATACGCCCGCGGGACAATGTCATTTTGGCGGCGGTCAGCCTGCTCGCCGTTGCATGTCCGAACCATTCGGTTGTCGAGCCACTAAAAGCTCCGGCTCGACCAGTTAGCTCTGCAATTGGGCCGTCGAGTTATGCTGAGCCTCTAATTGTCGATTGGCAGCCAGCGGACCGCAGTTACTCGCGTCGGATTGGGCGTGACAGAGTCGCAGGGCTGCCGGCTGCCATTGCCGCTAGATAACTATCGATTGCCGATTGAAGAATGGCGCAAGTGCACCCGGATGTGCTGGGTATTGCCGTCACATCACGCGGTCCAAAAGCGGCTGCTCGCGGACGAATCGATTCAAGTTTTCCTGGAAATGGCGCACCAGTGTTACTGATTCCGCTAGGTGACCACCTGCCACATGCGGGGTGACAAAGCAGTTGGGCAGCATGTAAAGTGGATGATCGTCCGGCAATGGTTCGGGATCCGTAACATCGAGCCATGCAGCTTCGAGCCCCCCCGAACGCAGCGCGTCGCAGAGTGCGTCTTGATTGACTGTACTGCCGCGACCAATGTTGTAAAAGACGGCGCCCGACCTTATCCCCGCAAACCGAGCCGCATCGAAGAAATGGTGGGTCGATGCCGATTCGGGGAGGATGTTGATGATGTGATCGACTCCCTTTTTCAGCGTGAACGCAAGTTGCGTTTCGTCGATGACCGGTACACCTTCATCCCCTCGCACATTGCGACGATAGGCGACTATTTTCATGTCGAATGGCCCGAGGAGCTCCGTCAGCCGTTTACCAATTGCACCGTAGCCGATAATCAGCACCGATTGACCTCTCAACGGAACCGAGCCGCCGCGCAAGGCGTGCCACTCGGGTTCGCCTCCTGCCACGCGCGTCCGCAGCGCCGTAATAAGTTGCCTCGATTGAGCCATCATGAACGCCAAGGCATGCTCGGCGCAAGCTTCGGCGTATACGCTGGCACTATTGGTGACAATTACATTGCGCTCCGCCATGAGAGAACGAATGCCTGGGTTATCGTAGCGAGTTATCGACGATGAACTGACGTGAATCCACTTGAGTTGATGAGCGTTGACGAGCGCTTCCGGATCGGGTTGGCCAAAGGCAATNNTGATGCCCCTCGGTAATTTCACGCAATAACTTCAATGTGGTAGCGGGCGCTGTAATATCCGCGAAAATTCTAAAGCTCATCGGAACTGTGATTTAGCATAAGGTCCGCGGGGGGCACGTTGCGGATATGTCCCAACCGGGGCATGCTTGCATCGTGATCTCCAAATTAAAGTTATTGCTAGTCCTGACTACGTTTTTGCTCGTACCCGTGGCGGTTGGGTCCTGTGCCAGTAACCCACCCCGCGTCAACAATGTCCAGCAATGGAACCAGCGATTGCAGGGAGCTTGGCTACTTCAAAGCTATCGTCCATACATTACGCTAGATGCTCCGACGTTGGCCTTGATCAATATTCAATTCGGACAAATGCGTGTGACAATGGACGGCACCCGGTTTACCGCACAGGGGCCCGGCGTGCAGGTCGCGCGCACCTATCAGATTCAAGCGTCCGAAGACGAGTCGGCTATGCTCATCATTTCCGATCCATCGGGTGTACCGATACGGGTGTCAGTCTTTCTGCAAGATAACCTGTTGACCTTTCACCCACTAGACGCACCCTGGAGCGGCGAAGGCACGCTCCGGCGAATTTAATTACTGAACTTGGCCGCCGTGCTGGTACTTTTCGCACTTTTCGGGCCTAAGCAAGGCCTGCGTATTCCACTATTGGGCAAGATGATCTTCGGCCGCGGAGATTCAGCGGACATACAATTGGTGGACGCCAAAGTTTCGCGTGAACATTGCCGAATCGAACCAACCGAAGGAGTGGTGGATCGCGCGCAAATTGAAGACCTTCGCAGCCAGAATGGTACGTATCTCAACGGCACGCCGATAGCGGCAGTAGAAAGCATTGCCCCAGGGGATGAAATCGTCATTGGCGATACGCTATTTTTGGTGGCTGACAAGGACATCGACATAGTCAGTACACGGTATGGCGCGAGCACACTGATGCTCACGCAGCACAGTAGTACTGCGTCGATATCCACGACGAAGAAGCGCGCCACCACCCCTGCCATCGCCGAGCTTGCCCGGAGCCTGTCGGGGGCCAACGACGAAGAAGCGGCTGCCATGACGCTTCTCGATGCCATCGAGAGCGAGCTCCGTCCACGCCGAGCGACACTATTGATGAGTTCGCCTCCCTCGGGCGAGCAGCGAACAGTCGCACGCATTGTTCCCATCGCAACGCGGGGGGAAAAGGGTGTCGCTTCGGTCTCGCAGACCTTACTCACAATGGCCAGCGTTCAAGGTCGGGGTATTCTAATCGAAGACGCTCATGACCACCGGGCACTTCAGGGTGCCCGCAGTGTCGTAATGCATAGCCTGCGCTCGGTCATGGTAGCGCCCTGGGGTACGACAGAGGGCGCTCCCCAGGGATTCATTCAAGTCGAACGGGACTCAGTGCGCCCGTTTACTACCGAGGAATTGGCCTGGCTAGAAACAGTCGCCTGTTTTGCCACGCTGCGCTTTGGCCGTCGCGAGCCGAAGGTGGCTCCCATTACGGGGGGACCCTTGGGGGAGAGCGAAGCGTACCTGGCGGCCCTGCGCGTGGCTGAATCCGCGGCTCGCGTCGATTCTACGGTTTTGTTATTGGGCGAGACCGGCACGGGTAAGGAGGAAATGGCGCGCCACATCCATCGCCTCGGCAACCGGAGTCAGGGCCAATTCCTAGCTGTCAATTGCGGAGCAATTGCGCAGGCCTTGGCGGAAAGTGAGCTCTTTGGTCACGAGAAAGGGGCATTTACGGGTGCCAACGCCACTCGACTGGGAGCTTTCGAGAGCGCCGAGGGCGGCACGCTGTTTCTGGATGAAATCGGCGATTTGCCATTGGCCCTGCAGGTAAAGCTATTGCGCGTTTTGCAGGAGCGCGCTGTCGTGCGAGTGGGTTCTACGGTTTCACGCTCGATAGACGTTCGAATCATCGCCGCTACGCACCGTGACCTCGCATCGGAAATCAAGGCAGGTCGATTTCGCGAGGATTTGTTGTTTCGCCTCAATATTCTCGAGTTGCGTTTGCCCAGCTTGCGTCAACGTCGGACTGACATCCCCCTGTTGGCCCGCGCACTGCTCGAGCGAACGGCAAAGCGATTGGGCTTGCGTGCTCCGGGGTTATCCGATGAGGCCCTAGCTGCGCTCAGTGCCTGGGACTACCCGGGAAACGTGCGCGAGCTTGCCAACGTGATCGAGCGGACATTGGTACTTCGCGACCCAGAGGACAGGGGCCCCATCGATCGTGACGACGTGCGAGCTGCCTTTGGGGACGAGATGCGCCCCGCTATGAATCACACACCCAGCGACGACGAGACCCTTCAAGAGTCGGTAATGCGAGTGGAACGAGCCAGCATAGAATCAGCACTACGGCGCGCGCGGGGCGTCAAGTCTCAAGCGGCCCGCCTCTTAGGCATCAGTCGACCCACACTCGACAAGAAAATCGCCGAGCTTGGAATCGACATTTGGATATGATGGATCCCCCGGTTCGAGACTTTTGATACCAAGTCGGCAAGAGTATTCTCCGGGTAACGACAGCCCTCAGCTGTCAGCCTGATGATTGATCACAAGTTTTGTGGCGTGGCGTCCCGGTGCGGCGGGAGGTTGGCACTCGACCCTTGTGCTTGAACGTCACTGGTGGGTCGATTGTCGTAGGGCTA
>PMCK01000358.1:0-3375 GCA_003154095.1 Myxococcales bacterium
GAGGCCATTTCTGCAGATATTAACAAGAGATTGGCGACTGAGCCGCGTGACAAATCCTGGGCGTCCGCGACTGAAGAACAATTACGCCGCGCGGCGAAAGCAAGCTCCGGAGACGCTGGAGGCAGTACAATTGCCACGCTATCTTGTCGAACGAGTATCTGCAAAATTGAACTGTCCGTTCCGGCAAAAACTGGAGCTGTTGCATCGACAGGAAGCCTGCCTTTCTTTGTTGAGGGAATGGCTGGATTCAGACGCTCACTGCCTGTGCAACAGTCGGATGGCTCGTATACGGTCGCCTTTGACTTCTACCGAAAGGGTTATCAGATGCCCGGAGAAGAACGGGCGCAGTAGTGTGGCGACAAGTAGCGCTCGCATTGCGCGCGCTACTCTCACCCTGCTTGAGAAGGCCCGACTGTGTGTGGCGCGCTTTGTCTTGTGCTATTTCTCCCCCGACTTTGTCGCAGCTGGAAGCTGCTGGTGCTGGCTCCGCCGGAATTGCAGCGGCATGGATCTTACGTTTCGGCTATTCGCATCATTCGCTCCGGTCATGAAGCGCCAACAGGTGAGGAATCACCCTGAGGGTGTTCGATCGATACTATTTGGGTCACGTTAGCAAACCCGTGCCGAGCCTGGCCGTGGCTTTCCGACTGAGCTAATTGCCTGCCGGTCCTTCTAACGAATTTGTAGCCAGGCTAAGTCCCCCTCCCGACGCGAGCGTCAGTCTCCTTTGGCCGCCATTTTTGCGTCACGTCGGCACGTGTGACCTACGGCAGCCGTGGCCACGTCCAGCTCACAAGCTCACAGGCAACTTGAATACGACACCATTGTCGTAATTCCCGCTTTCGCGCCAAGTACCGATCACGTCAATGTCGTCGGTCGGAGGCCTACGTCAAGCAAAGATCACGTCAATACCGTCATCTTTCGATACAACTGAGCCAGTATCGAGACAGCATTGCCTCATTCCGGATATTCGCGCATTGAAATTCGAGGCAATTGTCGCGATGGTTGCTTGGTCCGAGCTTTTTTCCCGCCAACGTTGCCGTGTACCCTGCTTCGCCGGTAGCCTTATCGCGACAATGTTGTCGTGAATGCGCTTAGCCGGTAATCTAGAATCACCATGGCGACGGCGGATTTGGGGATTCATGACCTGGAGAAGACGGCGGGAGTGCCGATGCGCACATTGCGGCATTGGGTAAAAAAGGGAGTGCTACCAAGACCGCGCGGGAGCGGGCAGGTGGCTCGGTATACCGAGGTCCGTCTATTGCGAGCTCAAGTCATCAAGCACTTACGAGTGAGCAAGCTATCGCTCAGAGAGATCAATAGGCGCATCGGAGCGCTCAGCAATGACGAGCTGCCCGCTCTTTTACCGGCGCCGGTACGCCCAGACGAAATCTATCGCTATTACAGTGTTGCGGCGCGAGGCGTGGTGTGAGGTTGGAGCGATACCGAGATCGCGTGACACGCGACACATGCGCGCGCACTCAGCCTGGAGCAGTTCAAGTGACTGAAATCCCTCGCCAGTGGAGGGACTTCAGTCACTAAAGCGGCGAGAACTTGACCGCTACTTCGCCGGCCTAAGCCGGGGCGAAATCACAACCCAATAACATACCCGAGCGAAGGCTCGAGCACAGTCCCACTCGATGGCAGCATGAACATGATGTTGAGGTTCAGTAGAACGCCGCCGTTGTCTCCGAGCGGAAAAAGCGCGCCACCGCCGATGGTTCCGAAGCCTTGTCCCATTTTGCGCCAGGCGTCGTACGTAACGTTGTCGTAGGCGATACTACCGTCCGGGTTGAGAGCGACTTTCGCACCAAGGGTATTGCACTTCGTATCGGTAGCCGTGTCGCATGCTACTACGTGTCTGCGATAAGCCTGCACAGACACCTTCCCATCCACCTGTGCCATACCGCCCCCCAAGTGAACGTAGGGGTGAATGCCGGGTATCGATAGCGCCTTGAACCAGTAGGCTGCCCTGGCTTCGGCGTGAATCGGAAAGAACTTAGTGGTCTGACTAGGCTCACCCAAGTTGTACTTGATTGACTGCGGTCCACCATGAAACGCAAAGCCGACTCGACCGCCCACGGTTACATTGGGCGTTAGCGCGTAGTCGAGTGAGGCCAAGAGACGCATCGTAGCAAGTGCCATCCCCGAATTGATATTACCGGCATATCCTGGATCTCCCAGGTCCGCGATCTGCATGGAATCCGCGCCCGCTGGGCTCGGATCGATGCTTGTCGAGCCCTTCTGGTAACAAGCATACGTTCCAGCGTATGCGCTCTTCTGCCCGCAGACGTCCTTCGTGGCCGACGTAATCCACAAGTCGGGCGCAAAGTGCAAGCCGATCATCAACCGGCGATANNCTGGCGCAGTAGAGGCCCTTTTTGCATTTGTCTGCCGGGGTGCAGCTGTCGCCCCAACCGCCGCCGCTCTTGCAGCCGGGCATGCCGGGGGGGCACTCGGCGCCTTCATTGCCCGCACCGTTCGCGGAGCCGCAGCGTGCGGGCGGAGAGCCGCCGGGGAATGCGGGTGCCGGTTGGGATGACTGAGCAACGACGTTGAAATCTGAGGGGACGGCCTCATTGCCCGTCGTATCAATCGTGTCGCCCTTGGCGTCCTGCGCGATGACGTACCACTTCAAACTGCCGGCTGTGGCTACTCCATCGCAAGGGATCTGTGCACGCAGCGTGCCGCCTTCGACTTTCATCGGTACGGTCTTGAAACTGTCGCCATTGGCGCTCTTGTAATTGAGCTCGCCCTTGGTGACGCCGGCGGGAGGCGTGCAACTGATTGGAATGGGCTGCCGCGTCTGGATTTCGTATCCGGCAGTGGGCGTGCAGGAAAGGCCGCCCGCTTCCGCAGGTTCCGCGCCGCCGGCGGCGGGCGTAGCGGCTACCGGCGTGGCAGCTGCGCCTCCACGGCCTCCAACCTTGTTGAACTCGGTTAGAACCTCTGGCGTTGCCAGTGCCGCATCCAGCGCAACGCCGGGATCAGCTGCCTTGGCTTTTTCGAAGGCGTCCTTGGCGCCGGCAAGGTTGTTCTTTCCGCAGCCACGCACGAGGCCCACGTACATGTACGCTTTGCCTATGACGTTCGGACTGCAGTCCTTTCCGCAAGCCTTGATGACACCCAGCAACATGGCTTCCGCCTTGTCGAACTCGGTGGCTAGGTAATGGACGTTGATTGCNNAGTGTCAGTTTCGGGTTCACTGCGGATCCTCCAAGGGATCGGTTTAGGAAGGGCCTTGGCAAGAGCTGGGGCGACAATAGCTAGCGCGGCCGGGCCGTCCCGTCACGCCTTTAGCCGTTACGGGGACTGCCCTTCCTTGGCGACATCGGTGCGCACGAATTGCACCCGACGGTTTAGGGCTCGGTTGTT
>PMCK01000358.1:3428-3619 GCA_003154095.1 Myxococcales bacterium
CCGCCCTTGTTGTCCGTGTGACCCTGGATTTCCATCTTGAGGTCCGGGTACTTCTTGAGAATCTCGGCCACGGCGTCAACCACCGGGAAGCTGTCCTGGCGGATGACGGCCTTGTTGTACTCGAAATGGATCTGCTGGGAGATCTTGATTTCGGTTTCCGTCACGATGGCCAGGGCGGGCTTCTGCGGGCA
>PMCK01000677.1:0-1348 GCA_003154095.1 Myxococcales bacterium
TTGAGCAGCACTCCCATCGCAGTTCCATTGACCAATAGCGATGATCCCCCGTAACTCACGAACGGAAGCGTCAACCCCTTGGTCGGCAGCATCGACATTGCCACCGCTAAATTGACGAGTGCCTGTACGCCGAACATGACCGAAATGCCATAGGCTACATACGCGCCGAAATCGTCGCGTGCAGCAAGCGCCGCCCTTACACCTCTCACGACGATTGCAAGATACGCGGCACAGACAAATAGTATGCCTAGATACCCCAATTCTTCACCGATAATTGCGGCAACGAAATCAGTGTGTGCCTCGGGAAGATACAGGACTTGAAGACCTTTGCCCAAGCCCAGTCCAGTCATTTGCCCGGATCCGAACGACATCACGGATTGAAAGGGTTGGTATGCCAAGTCATGTCGATGCTCGGCCATATTGAACCAAGCCAGAACTCGCTCCCACCTGTAAGCCGTGAAACGCACAAGCCAGGCTGCCAAAACTGAGCCGATGATTCCGACACCGAGCAAATAACCGAGTCGAGCCCCAGCGACGAACAGCAGAGTAAAGGTCAAAAACAGAAGCACGACTGCGCCGCCGAAATCAGGCTGTTTCAGGCAAAGAATCATCAAGCCACCCGCCATCAATAGGTGGGGTAGCATGCCGACCGAGAAGCTCTTTACGCGCTCACGCTTCTTGGCAAGTGAGTAGGCCAACCAAAGCACGAGCGCGAGCTTTGCCATCTCTGACGGTTGGATATGAATAGGACCCAGGCGCAACCATCGGGTCGCGCCACCACCACTGTGCCCAAACCCAGCGACACAGGCCAACAGCAGAAGTGTGACAAGCGCAAGAATGGGGTAAGTAATTGCTCGTAGCCGGTGGTAGTCGATTCGAGCTACGACGAACATTAGGACCAATGCGGCAATCCCGTAGACAACTTGTCGCTTCAGGTAGTACTGCGCATCTCCAAAGCTAACTGTAGCTTCAACGGCACTAGCGCTAAAGACCATAATTACGCCGAACCCCACCAGAGCTATTGCAACTGCAGCCAGAATTGGGTCTAGGCCTCCAGCACCTGGGCGAGATTCTGCGCGACCGCTCGGTTTCAAACTTGCGGCTATTCGCATAATTTCGACTCCCGAGCATTCTGAAGCCGCCGAACGGCTGCAACGAATTGATCGCCACGATCTGCATAACCGCTGAACATGTCAAAGCTCGAACAGGCCGGGCTGAGTAAGACTGCGTCGCCCGGTTGCGCGTGATTCATGGCAGTCTCCACGGCCTCTTGAAGATTCGCTACATGCACTGTAGGCACGACACCCTGGGCTGCACTTGCGATGCGATCGGCGGCCTCGCCCAGCAC
>PMCK01000677.1:1355-2569 GCA_003154095.1 Myxococcales bacterium
CACGCCCCGGTTCTCTTCAAGCCCTTTTAGCGCAGTGACGGACGCACCAACGTTAGTGCCCTTGGAATCATCGTAAAAACGAACGTTCTCAATCTCGGCCACATAAGCCATCCGATGTGGCAGTGGAACGTACGCGAGAAGCGCTTGCTCGATGGCCGGGCGACGGAGGCCCATCGCTCGTGCTGCTGCGACACATGCCGCAATGTTCTGAGCGTTGTGAAAACCAAATAGACAGCTGTTCTCGAAGCCAAAACGTTCTCCACTGGCCTTTTCAACTATACTTCTGGACTCAATCCCATAGTCGCCGCCTTCCCCGAAGGTTACTATTTGGGCCCGGCCACGCCGCGCTTGCCGCTCACAATCCGCATCATTGACTGGAATGACTGCAAAGTCGTCTGTTGTCTGGCACCGAAACGCATTTCCCTTCGCATTGGCGTAGGCTTCGAAATTGGCGTACCGATCCAAATGGTCCTCGGTGATATTCAGGAGAATCGAGACTCTGGGGTGAAAACTCGGGGCACGTTCGAGCTGGAAACTCGATACTTCGACCGCCAAAACATCCCAATCCAGAAGCGCCGCTTGGGACAGCGGCGAACCGAGATTTCCTCCAGAAAAGACGCGCATTGGGGCCGCAGCAAACATTGTCGCGAGCAGAGTCGTGACGGTACTCTTTCCGTTGGTGCCGCCAATCGCGACAATCGGACTTGTGCAGAAGCGCGCAGCAAGCTCGAGTTCGCCTATCACCTCAACGCCCGCTTCCTCCGCAAGTGACAATTCCGGAATTGACGGAACCCCTGGGGATACGACAACGAGATCCGCAGACTCGAAATCCACACCCGAGTGACCGCCGGTAACAAAGGTAATAGGCAAGAGCTTGGCGGCAGGGCTCAAATTTGCAAGCGGGTTGATGTCGGTCCCGAGCACTTGGGCACCCTGCGACAGACACAGCTCCGCGGCAGCAATACCGCTGCTACCTAGTCCCACGACGATGACCTGCTTTCCAGCGAGTTGCACGTTCATCTCACCTTTAGCGACGCCAGACTGATTAGCGCCAGAAGCACCGAAATAATCCAAAAACGCACGATGATTCGCGGTTCTGGCCAACCCTTTTTTTCAAAGTGATGATGGATAGGCGCCATCAGGAACACGCGTTTGCCGAATAGTCGGAAACTTACAACTTGAGTAACTACACTCAACATTTCGATGACGAAAAC
>PMCK01000020.1 GCA_003154095.1 Myxococcales bacterium
AGGTGAATGACGCGTTCCTCCGGCTGTGGACCATCGACCTCGACGACTTCGTCGAGCGATGCACCCTCTAGTAGCTCCATCGCATAATAAAAGACACCGTCGGTAGTGCGCCCGTAGTCGAAGACCGTCACGGTGTTTGGATGAGTGAGCATCGCGGTGCGTTGGACCTCGCGCTCGAAGCGAGCTAGGGCCTCCTTTCCGGCCCGGTCGGGCAGGAGAAGTTTGACGGCGGTGGGCCGGCGAAGCATCGCGTGCGAGGCGCGGTAGACGACACCCATCCCACCTTCGCCGAGCTTCTTCTCGAGCGTGTACTGTCCGAGCTTGTGGCTGTCGCGCACCGCCTTGCGCAGGCCATAAATCGTGTGCGAAAAGGCGGCTGCCATGGCCACGGCGATGCCCCAGATGAAGGCGGAGGCAATCGTCGCAGGGTAGGCCATGTCTCCCACTTTGCCCTTGGGCCAGATAGCCGCGGGTGGATCGTAGAGCGCGGGATCCCACGCGCGGAACGCGACGAAGATGCAGCCGAGCAGCGGCACCGTCATTAGCGCTGCGACCACCAACGTGTGCCGCGCGCTGGATGGAACATAGACCGCATATACGAGCAGCATGTAAGTAACGGCACTGCGCACGACCATGTCGGGCGACGAGGTCAGGTCCATCACCAGCACCATCGTCGAGAACGCCGCGGTACCAATGAACAGCGTTGACAGCTCGACGGTGCGGACGAAGCGAGGCGATCTCGGCGCGCCACGCAAGAGGAGCCAGAGTGCGGCAAACGCGGCGCCCGCCACGAGGAGCCGAACGCTAGCGCGACTAAAGGCGAATCGACCCACGTAAATCGAAGTGAAGGCAACCAGACCGACGTAGCCCAGGGTCACGAAAGTGAGCACACGACCGAACCTGGACAACCGGGTTTGTCGCAGCTCGTGGTCGCCTGCCCCCTCGGTGGAATCCATGAAGCACTTATACACTCAGCCTTCAGTCCTGGCGCAATTGCACCTCCTAGAGCGGCGCGAACCGGCGGGGCTGAGGCGTGCCTCGAGCCCTCACTGCCAGATCTTGATCGGGTCATCGATTGCGTCGGTAATTTGCCTTGCATAATGCAAATCGCAAAAATGTTGCGGATTCCTAGAGCTTTCACGTTGGGGGTTCCATAATACGGAGGAAGGGTCTAGGACACGAATTGGGACCCACATTCCGGTCCGCCATTCAGAATCGGGACGCACCCAATGTCAGGCGCAATTCGCTGAGATATGCCCACCCAAACGTTCATCACCCATTTGCGTGCGCTGAACCCGGCGCATACCATGACTCAGGCGCAAACGGTGTTCTGGCTCGTCGAAGGGCACACGCGCGCGGAAATGACGCTGGCGAAGCGCAACGGGACACACTTCGACGAGGAACAGTTTCGAGTACGAATCGCGCATGCGTTGGCGCGTTTTGGTTGCAGCGCGGACAAGATCGCGACGCGCGGGGTGGAGCTCGCCGACGGCACTCACACTATTTGGTCTGACATGCAGATCTTCCGTCTCCACGAGAAGCCGGAGGGCGAAGGCATGTCGAGCCGCATGCGGCTCTATTCGGAAGTTGCGGCCAGGGTTTTCGAACGCTTTTACGCAGAGGAAGAAGAACCACCGTCGGACCTCTTGCATGTAACTTGCACCGGCTATGTCTCGCCGAGCGCCCCACAGCGTCTAGTATCGACGAGGGGCTGGGGACGGCACACCCGCGTCACTCAAGCTTATCACATGGGTTGCTACGCCTCACTTCCGGCGCTGCGCATNNCACACGCCCGAGCAGATCGTCGTGCAAACGCTGTTTGCCGACGGGTTCATTGCCTATTCAGTTTGCGACGCGTCCGCCCGCAACGGCGAGCCAGCGCTTCAGCTGCTCGCTCTAGCCGAGGACGTCATCCCCGACTCGAGCGAATCGATGCGATGGATCTGCTCCGACTGGGGCATGCAGATGACGTTGTCCCGTGAAGTCCCTGAACGTCTGACCGCGGTGCTCAGCCCCTTCATTGACCGGTTGTGCGATCGAGCAAGCCTGACTTCGGCAGAGCGCGCCGAGGCGCGGTTCGCTATCCACCCGGGCGGGCCGAAGATTCTCGACGGCGCGCAATCGCTGCTCGACTTGCGTGACGAGCAAATCGAGCACAGCCGAGATGTACTCCTATCCCGCGGTAACATGTCTTCGGCCACGTTGCCCCACGTNNATGACGGTGCTCTTGGCCGCCATTCCACTCGGCATGCAGGCTTTAGCCACGGTGGCCGACGAGTTGTACTTCCACAGGCGACGAGGACTTCCGCGTTGGGAGCGTATCGGTCACCCGCTCGACACGCTGACCGTGCTTGGCTGCTACGCAGTCGCTCTCGCGCTCCCGCTTACAGCAGCGTCACTGCGTACATACGTGGCGTTGGCTGCGTTCTCATGTCTCTTCGTGACAAAAGACGAGATCGTACACGCGAAGTATTGTGCGCCTCTCGAACACTGGGTCCATTCGCTGCTCTTCGTGCTGCACCCGATTGTGCTCGCGAGCATCGGTTACTTGTGGCTAAGACAAGCTCGGACCCTGATGTTCGTGCAGGGGGCTCTCACCTTGGCATTCGGCCTGTACCAAACACTTTATTGGAACACGTCATGGATAAAGTCGCTGCGATCCCGATAAACAACCAGCTTTACGATCAGCTCGGTGAGCGCTGGTACGGTGCCGATGACGATCC
>PMCK01000702.1 GCA_003154095.1 Myxococcales bacterium
GAAGGGCGGAAAACGGCGGCTGTGGCGGAGGCGCTATCGGCCGAGATCCGAGTTTTGGAGGAGTGGCTGGGATAACAAGCTATCAGCTATCAGATTTCCTATCAGCTATCAGCTATCAGCTATCAGCTATAAGCTATCAGCTATCAGCTATCAGCTATCAGCTATCAGCTATCAGCTATCAGCTATCAGCTATCAGCTATCGGGATTTCAGAATTCTGGCTGATAGCTGACGCCTGACAGCTGATTGCCAAGTGTTCCGCCTGGTTCCAGACACGCCGGTTACGATGGGCGCCCTTGCTTCGAATGTCGCTGAATCGCCATTTCGCGCACGAGACGGCGCAGGGATTTCATGTCGAATGGCTTTTCGATGCGGGGATTGTTGACGCGTGAGAGGAATTGCGCCGCACGTTGTGTAAACGCCCCGCCTGTCATGAACACAATTCGCTCTTGAAAACCCGGATAGCGCTGAGAGATCTCTTCATATAAGTCAACGCCGCTCATATTGGGCATTAGCAGATCACACAATACAACGTCGAAATCCCCGCGGTCGAGCAACTCGAGGGCCGTTTCCGCGCTGGTTGCCACTTCGACGATGTGCTCCTCGGTGAGGATGCGGCTGAGCATAGAAACCACGGTTAATTCGTCATCGACAACGAGCACCCGTGCCCGCTCTGACCCCCGTGCTGGAGGAGGAGGAGGTGTCCGAATTACTGGAGCGTGTACTTCCCGATCAATGGGCAACCGGATTTGGAAAGTCGATCCCCGGCCAACTTCACTCGATACACTGATGGCACCGCCCATCTTCGTTATGATGCTGTGACAGATGGGAAGTCCGAGACCCGTCCCAAGGCCTACCGGCTTGGTCGTAAAAAATGGGTCGAATACGCGGTCCAAATGCTCGGGTGCAATTCCGATCCCCGTGTCGGAAATTTCGACTACGACGGTATGGTCGCCTGACCGAGAGACGCGAATCTTGATGCTGTTTGCCGCTGGATCCGCGCCGGATAGCGCCTGAATCGCATTGATGAGTAAGTTCAAGAATACTTGTTCCAAGCGGGATGCATTGCCTCGAACTGCGGGGACATCGTCGAGTATTTCCATGATTTGTCCGCGGTCCATCAACTGGCTTCGCGCCACCTTGATGGCACTTTGCAGTACTCGCCGCAGTTCGACCGCCCCAACGCTTTCCTCGTCCGTGCGCGAAAACGTACGCAAATCTCGAACTATGGCGCTCACTCGCTCGGCGCCGTGTCGGGCCTCGCGAAGCCGTTCGAGCAATTGACCGATTCGATCGTCCGATGTCCCGAGTTTTGGAATCTCGCGAATCAGATACTGAAGATTCAACAACACGTAGGCTAGTGGATTGTTGATTTCATGAGCGACTCCGGCTGCGAGCGTGCCAACTGCTGCCAGACGATCCGTCTTGATTGACTGGCTCTGTATCTGACGTCTACCGCTCACATCCCGTGCAATCAATAAAATGGCCTGTTCGGAATCCCATTCGGTGCGAACCAGTAACGCTTCGACCGGGAAACTGCGGCCCGAGCGATGGGAGATGCGAAGTTCGAGGGGTGCCGCCAGTTCATCGCCGCGCTTGACCGCTTCAATAGCGGCCGTAACGACACCGAGTTCATTAGGGACAATCAAATGACTGAGGTCCAGCTGCGAAAGCTGGCGCGAATGCGAGCAGCCGTGCAGGCGTGTAATTGCTTGGTTGGCGTAAACGACCTGGCCGTTGACCAACACCAACACTCCGTCTGGGGCGGCGTCGATCAGCCGACGAAAACGCAATTCCGAATCCATCAGCGCCCGTTCGGCTCGATACTGTCGATCGGTGCGAATCAGCCAATGGACGAATAGCGACTCTTCGTTGAATTGCGACTCAACGGTAATCCAATGAATCGGGATGCGCCTGGCGTCACGGCGAATTAGCTCTCCCTTGACACGACTAACGTGTGGACCCGAGTGATGATCGGCTGGAGCCTCGGGACTGAAGTACGCGTTGCCGATGAATGACGGCTCTACCGGGCGCCCAAGTAGCTCCCCTGCGGGTGTACCAATTAAATCGATTGCGACAGGGCTGGCAAATACCCAATGCTGTGTGTCTACACGGCGACTCTTGGTGCTGACCGCGACGCCGATTCCAGCATTTCCAGCCGCCGCAACGAGCGCCTCCGCCCAGGCCGGTGCGGCATCGATATTGGGCGGCGACCCGGACACAACCATAGTAACCCTATACCACCAAATCGGCGAAGCATCACATGAGGCAGGCCAGGCGATATTCGGGTCTACGAGTCGTGAGATGCTTGATAACCGTGGTGCCGTAAGCCTTGAACTTGCCGACAATTCGTAGGGGCAAGCCGACTTGAAGCGGGCTTCGGTTTTAGGATATTACTCGCAGCATGCGCATTGGATTCATTGGTGTCGGGATAATGGGGCGCGGAATGGTTAAGAACCTAATCGACAACGGTCACAATGTGACATTGTGGAATCGAACGGAAGACACGCCGAGGGCACTATTTCCGGGTCTAGCAGTCAAATCCAACCCAGCTGAGCTTGCGGCTTGCACGGACGTCGTCATGTCTTGCGTCTCCGGTCCAGATGCGGTGCAGCAAATCATTTTCGGACCGAGCGGCATTCTAGAGGCGGCAAACCCTTCATTGACGTACGTTGAATGTTCCACGATAGGACCCAATCAAGCAGAAAGAATTCGGGCGCAGCTAGCAGAGCGCGGCACGCCCATGCTGGCGGCGCCTGTTACCGGATCAAGACAAGGCGCCGAAAACGGTACGCTCGTTTTTATGACTGGCGGTGACAAGGATTTGAGTTTGAAACTCGAGCCATTGCTTATGAGCATGGGACAACGAGTGATTCACTGCGGCTCGGTCACGCAGGCCTTCTTAGTCAAGCTGGTGAACAACACTCTTGTTTCATTCATGCTAGAAGGACTGTGTGAAGGAGCAGTCGCGCTGTCACAGGGGGCCGTTCCATTGCGCACTTGGCTCGAGGTCATCCAGAGTAGCGTCCTTTCCTCCAAATTCTACGAGCTAAAAGGTCAGACACTGGCATCCCGCGATTTCTCGACGCACTTTTCACTGGATTTGCTGGTAAAGGACCAAAACCTGATGCTCGAGCAAGCGGTTCACAATCATGTGTCCATGCCGGGTCTTGCCGCGATTAGTGAAGTCTTTCGAAGTGGACAAGCCCAAGCGCTAGGCAGCGAAGATATGTCAGGGGTCGTGCGCGTACTCGAAGCACTCGCCGGCATCGAAAGCAGTTGACATTGAACCACGCACAAGACCTCTCCCTACCGATTGAGCGGCTGTACACGGAGCTCGTGGATGCCGTTGCCTCTGACTCCAGATTCGAAGGTCAATTCACTTCGAATCTGAAATGGGCCGAGTCACTCTTCGCGCAGCGAGAAGCATTACTAAATTTGCTCACCGCTGGTCGACCGTCGTCCAAGCAGGCGCTGACACGCCTTAACTCCCGTCTAATGTTGCAGTCCCGCTGGCTCTTTCAAAGATTGAATCAATTCATCGTACTGTCCGAACGGGACCTAAGGAGGCTTGAGGTATTGGTCAGCGATTGGCTGGAAGCCTTGCGTGGGGCCGTGCTCGAGGCCAAAAGTGCTGTCGAATGCCTCGAATTGCTCGAACCCTTCAGCGCCAGGCACGTTCGAGAGTTAGCCACTCTGCTAGCTCGCAGCGCACATCCGGACATACGAATCCGCAGTGAGGAATACTCCGCTGAAACGCAGCTTGAGGTTCTTCGATTGCAGACTACGACACTAGCGCCGCCGGTTCTCGACATTGGGTGTGGAAGAGATGCGGCTTTGGTGAAGTGGTTTCGAAGTAAGAACATCAATGCAGTTGGATTTGACCTGTTCGATTCAGCGACACTGGGCTGCCTGCTCGCCGATTGGTTCGAGTTTCCCTTCATGCCCGAACAATTTGGTACCGTCATCGCCCATCTATCATTTAGCCTTCACTTCTTGCACCAGCACCTTCGACCCGATGGAGATGCAAAACGGTACGCGCTTCAGTACATGACGATCTTGCGTTCAGTAAAACATGGGGGTTGTTTTGCATATACCCCCGGTTTGCCGTTTATCGAAGGGCTCTTGCCCTCAGATCAATACACGGTAATGAAATACGAGATGGACAGTCTCCCGATAGACGAGCAGGCAATGGGAATTTTCGCTCAAGGCCTGGGAGAAAGTCCGATTTATGCCTGTCATGTCGTGCGCCGGTGAGCGGCATGCATTTCTCCCTGGCGCGGATGCCGAATGGGAGCACAATACCCGCCGCGTGAAGCTGCTTCAAATGGCGCAACTGGGCTTTGCCATCGCTGCTGCGGTTGGAGTGTTTTCCTTCGTTCGAACGGCACAAGATGGCGAGTTGAGGCGACAGTGTTTGCCCCTTTGCCAGATTTCACCTCGCTATGCCAACGCGAATCGGCGCGCGCCGGACTTCCGTTTGCAGAAGTTGGATGGGGGTACGGCGCGGCTAAGCGATTGGCGTGGGCGAGTCGTTGTCCTCAATTTCTGGTCCGTCACGTGTGTGGAGTGCAAGAAAGAGCTGCCTAGTCTTGCTCAAATTGCCCAGACACTCAAAGCCCGTGGCGATGCTGAAGTCATCACCATTACGCCCGATGAATCGGCGGACGACGTCAAGAACATGCTAGCTGCTACGGTCGGAAATAAGCCGCCCTTTGAGGTGCTTCTCGATCCAGGCTCACGGGTAATTACGGAACAATTTGGTACCAAATTGTACCCAGAGACTTGGTTTATCGATAAAGAGGGCGTCATTCGAGCGAGAATTGACGGCGCGCGTGATTATTCTCAGCCGGTGTACTTGGAATTCGTCAAGAGCCTTCTCGATCGAAGCACCTGTGACGTTGAGTTTGCCCGAGGCCAGGCCAAAGGCGAACAAACGTGGCTCTGCGACGAAGTGGGTATAGGCACATAGTGCCGTGTCTCACAATTCGCGATTGCGAATTGTGATGCGTGGCTTCGCCACTGCTACTGATTCGACGCAGCTCTAGTCTCCTTCGTACTCGCAGCGGGCGTCGCGGGTTTCCATCACGATGACGCGCACAAGGCCCGGCAAACGCTGCTTGAAGTAATCCCAAATGTAGCGTGCCAGATTTTCGCTGGTGGGGTTCTGAAGGCCGGGAATCTCATTTAGAAAATGGTGATCGAAGGCCTGGTACAGTGGTTCCCACATTGCATCAATTTCACCATAGTCGATGCACCAGCCGAGCTTTGGATCCACGGGGCCCTGGACCACGACGTCTACGCCGAAGCTGTGGCCGTGAATCTGCGCGCACTTGTGGCCGGCAGGCACATTGGGAAGTTGGTGAGCCGCCTCGAAATGGTAGGAGCGAACTAGACGAACCTGCACTCTCGGGGCTTAGCAGCAAAGCGGCTGGCGTGCATCGTCAATATCGGCGGGTCCAACCCCTGACCCGCAACGCCCAGCCCCCGAGATGGGTCGGTCGCGCCAACGCTGAGGGGGCGATTGGTAACGAACATGATATCTTGCCAGACGTGCCCCCGGAACCAGATGATATCGATCGACTCGAATCGCGGTTACTCAAGAAAATTGCCCGAGCGAGTCATGATCATCTCTTGATCGAGCCTGGCGACAAGATAATGGTGGCTGTCAGTGGCGGCAAAGATTCCCATGTCTTGCTGCATTTGCTGGAGCTCATCAGGCGACGCGCACCGTTCAAGTTCTCACTAATCGCTTTGAACGTCGATCAGTGCCAACCTGGATTTCCGAAAGACCTGCTTCCGAATTACTTTGCCGAGAGGGGATATGACTTTCGTATCGTGACGGAGGACACTTACTCGGTCGTAAAGGAAAAGATACCCGAAGGAAAAACGACCTGCTCGTTATGCTCAAGGCTGCGACGCGGGATTCTCTATACGCGAGCTACGCAACTCGAGGTGACCAAAATAGCATTGGGACACCACCGGGATGACTTCATCGAGACGTTGCTGCTCAACCTACTGTATTCGGGACAAATCAAGGCAATGCCGGCGCGGCTGCAGAGTGACGACGGACGCCATGTCGTCATCCGACCGCTCGTATATTGCGCGGAGTCGGAAATTGCGCACTATGCACGAGCAAAGGCATTCCCAATAATACCCTGTTCGCTATGTGGCAGTCAGCCCAATCTGCAGCGTCAGCGGGTAAAAGAACTAATTGCCAATTTGAGCCTCGAGAATGCCAGCGTTCCAAATAGTCTAATGGCAGCGCTCGAGAATGTTCGACCTTCTCAATTGCTCGACCGAAATCTGCTTGCAAGGCTGGGTGGCCCTGACCCGGCGCCTCCCGTTCAGGAGTTGCCCGAAACTAATTTCGAGCACGAATTGATCAGCGTCGAGAACTTGATTGCTAGCGCCAATCAGGCGGGATTACGCGGTTAGCGACCTTTTACCGGGGCGCGTGTAGTATCGTCAATTCGGTACGCTTCTTCTGTGTGCGGCTTTCTGGCATTACGACCTTGTCGTATCCCGTCTTGTCGGGGTGATGGCCAATTGCAACGAACGCCTCGCGATAATCGGCAAAGGTTCCACCATTTCGCAGAGCCTGAAGGACGGCTAACCCTTCCTTCGGTCCACCTTGCGACAAAACATGCTCCACCCAAGCCCAGCGCGAACTGGTTGGACGCACTTCTGCCCGTCCAGCCAACTTCGACCTGAGTCGATTCAGCCGTCGTTGCACCGTAACGACGCCGGCGTAGGGCATCCCGTCCAAAGGTGTATTTCGTTTGGCGCAAAATGGCGAAATACCTAGTGTTACAGGTATTACCTTG
The DNA here is from genome assembly GCA_003154095.1 of Myxococcales bacterium. Classification (GTDB taxonomy): domain Bacteria; phylum Myxococcota_A; class Polyangia; order Polyangiales; family Polyangiaceae; genus FEN-1139. The sequence continues at coordinate 6,826 of PMCK01000702.1, forward strand.
GAAAGGCCCCCGACGAAATCCGCGCATTCGTCGATATCCGCATCCGTTTCCCCTGGCAGACCAATCATCAAATAGAGCTTCATCTTGTCCATGCCGTGGGCTTTCGCGAGCTCGGCGGCTTGCTCGTAGTGTGGCGCACGACCGCGCCGCTCAATTTCTTGCCGCAAACGTTCACTGGCGCCGTCCAGGGCAGTCGTCAGCGTACGGTATCCGGCGCGGGCAAGGGCTGCGACGAACGGTTCCTTCAGCTTGTCAGGACGCAAACTCGAGAGTCCGACCTTGCACCCTCGGGCCACCAAGCGATCGATAATCTCGATTATCCCCGGATGGTCGCTAACCGCAGCGCCCACCAAGCCCACGCGCCCCACCCCCATCGGAATGCAGCCTACGACCCGATCTACATCGACTATTCGCATGCCTCCGTTGGTGCTGCGCCGCATCACACAATAGGTGCATCCTCGCGAACATCCACGTTCAGCTTCGACCAAGAACATATTGGATAGTTCGGTTTCACGAGTCAAAATCGTGCCAAACGCGGGCAAAAACCGCATATCGGCTTGAGCAATCGTTGCACCCCACGTCGTGCTTTCTTCTGGCAGGATGACACTGGCGCAACTGGACAATCTGTCCAACAAGGCATCACGAGAACTCGCACTGGCGATCGACTCCAGTAACCCTGGCAAATCAGTTTCACATTCCCCAAGCAATACCGCGTCCACGAAAGGGAAGAGTGATTGGGGATTCGAGAAGGTTAGCGGACCCCCGACTAGAACGAGTGGATAGGCCTTACCGCGCTCCTTTCGAAGCGCAGGGATGCCACTCGATTCAAGCATTCGAATTAGACCCGCTACTTCGAGTTCATAGGCGACACTGAACGCAATCAGAGANNCCGCTGGCGGCGCCGTCCGGGTGAAATACCCGCTCGCAGCACCAGTTGAGCGTCGATTGAAACGTTCGATACGCGGTCTGGTAGCCGAGGGAACTCATTGCCACCGAGTAAGGCGAAGGGTATGCTAATGCCGCGCGAAACGGCGCATCCTTCGAAATCCGCCCCACTTCTCCCGCTAATCTGCGGCGAATCAAGCTTCGAGGCGTGGTGACTTGGGACAATATTTTGCAGCATAGCGCGTGATTCGCTACAAGGCAGCAATAAGGCGCTATCTATTACCGCCATGGCAAGCTTTCCCCGTCGCGCGCTTACCAATGTGGGAGGAAAAGTACTCGTTGAATTGGGCAATGCGCGTGACAAGGATTTGCTGAGGCATGCTCTTGATGTCAGAGCGGACGACCCAGATTTGATGAGCCATGTGCATGGCTTTCATGCCTATCCGGCACGGTTACATCCCATTACGGCGCGGCGACTGCTCACGGGGTTGACGCGCCCCGGCGACTGCGTACTTGACCCATTTTGTGGCAGCGGCACCGTGCTCGTCGAAGCGCTGCTACAAGGACGAATTGCCGTTGGACTCGACGCCAATCCCCTGGCAGTGATGTTGGCGTCGTATAAGCTGAAAAGAACCACGCCCGCCGATCGTGAGTGCTTACTCGCGGGAGCAAAGGTGGTGGCACAGGACGCTGAAGCACGTCGCATCGCGCGCGCGGGAGCTACGCGTCGCTACCCGGCCGATCAAGCGAGCCAATTCGACCCCCATGTTTTGCTCGAGCTGGACGGGCTACAATCCAGCATAAGAAAAGTAAAGGACGCACAGTGTCAGGCAGGCCTTTTACTCGTGCTCTCGGCAATAGCTAACAAAGTGAGTCGACAAACGAGCGATACCGCAACTCGACCGAATCAGCGGCGATGGGCATCCGGCTATGTCATCAAGTTCTTCTACAAGAAGACCCAAGAGTTGGTGCAGCGCCAAGCGGAGTTCTCGCAACAGTTTCAGGACGATCCAATTCAAATGCCGGATATCCGAGTGGGAGATGCCCAGAAACTCCCGTTCAAGAGCAACAGCGTTGCGGCTATAGTTAGCTCGCCACCTTATCCAGGCATCTACGACTACGTGGAACACCACCGCTTGCGGTTACAATGGTTGGGGCTGAACACCAATTACCTGCAGCAACACGAGATTGGCGCAAAACGACAGGCTCGCGGCCGCGACGCCCAACAATTCAGAAGGAACTACAATGCGCAGTTAGGTCGATGCCTCTCGGAGATGGCTCGCGTGTTGCGTCAGGCAGGAACGATTGCGCTGATAGTTGCCGACTCCGTTATTGACGCAAGGGCCTGGTTCGCCGACGAAGAAATCGATTACCTTTCGGCCCAGGCTGGGCTTTGCCTAGTCGCGACGGCATCGCAAATTAGACCGCACTTCCACAAGCCCACCGAACAAGCCTTCGGCCGACGCTCACGCAGCGAGCGGTTACTTCTCTTGCGCCGGAAATGAGGGTCGATCTTGCAAGCCTTGAGCCGTGTTGCTATACATACGTACAGCATTTCGGGTTTGGGCTGAAGAACGTGGATCAAGGGCGTCGCGCTAAAGTAAT
>PMCK01000180.1 GCA_003154095.1 Myxococcales bacterium
CGCTGCGGCAAATCACCATTCGCATTTTGCAAACAGGTGCTGAGCCTTAATGCCAAAGTCTACGAATTTATGGTCAGTCTGGCTCTGGCACGAGTCGTGCTGCCGGATACCGGAGAACGCTGCTCAACCGAAGAATTGTACTCATGGCATACACTAGTCAGATCAATCCACATATCCCGGTCCTTTGTTCGAATATGGTAAATACTTCGTTCGGTGAATCGATGAATGGCACTGATATCATTAAGCTCGTCACGGAAAAAAGACGCCAATACATTCAACGCGTTGTGTTTTCGGTCGTTTTAGGTGTCGCCACATCCGGTTGCTATGGGGGGGTAGCTGTTGAACCGCGCCATGGACCACGTAACGAAGAACACCACGAAAATCGGATTGAGGAGCGACGTGAGGAACCGCGCCAAGAGCGTCACGATAAGGGCGACGACGAGCACCACCACGAGGGTCACCACGACGACGATCATCACGACTAGCGGCGCTGGTAACGAATTGTACCGCAGGTTCGAGCCGGAAACCCGCCGCTTGCATGACGCACCTCGGGATCGAGCCAACTTGCGTTCAACCAGAGCGACATGATATCCGTCGAGCCATGCCCCAAAGGCGGCTTTTGCTTCGAGCTATCGATTTAGCCTTCGGCATTTTTGTTTACAGCGTCGCGCTTCCGTCGGGCGCAAGTGAGAAGACGCAAACGCGCTTGGTTTACGTGCTGGGTGCCGGGTCGAGCTCGTGCCCACCGCAAGTGCAACTGCGAATGGCGGTGACGGCTCGCCTGGGCTACGACCCGTTCAGCGCGACAGCCTCGCGAACAGTGATAGCGGCTATCGAAGCAAAATCCGGGCAACTCGAGGGCAAAGTCGAGCTCATCGATGACGAAAGTGTGTCCCAGGGGGCCCGCCAACTCAAAGCCTCACTCGATCGTTGCTCGGAGCTCATTCGTGCCATGGCCCTCTCGATTAGCATCATCATTGACCCGGAGAGCGCGCTACTGGCACGCAAAATTCCCGAGCAACGCGATAGCAGCGAGGTTCCTGGGGCAACACAACTTGCACGTGCCGATGTGCCCCCAAAAAACGAGCAATCGACAAGCACCGAGGTTCCCCAGCCAGGCGTGCAGCGACCCGTTCGCTTTTTTTCGGGCGTCGGCATGCAGCTGACGAGCGGCGCTGGGCCTTCGAGCGCCGTTGGTGCCCATTGGTTCGTGGGCGGGCGCTATGGACTCGGGTCGCTCTCGCTGGAAGAGCGCGTGGATAATCGAAGTTCCACGAACATGGGAAATGCCAATGTTCACGTGTCGTTCTGACTTGCGTCGCTCGTGCCGTGCGTGCACTTTGGCTACGCAATGCTGTGCGGCACCGGCACGTTCGGCTTGATTCGCGCGTCGTCTTCGGGCTTGGAGACTGACTCGTCGCAAACTGGAGCGTACACGGCCTTTGGCGGGCGGTTAGGGCTCGACCTCCCGATTGTCGAACGATGGTCCGTGGGGCTGTATGCGGATGCCTTTGCACCCTGGCACCCGGTGAGCGTGAAAACGAACGAGCGTGTGCTCTGGACCGCGCCCAATTGGGCCAGTTTATTGGGTTTTCGAATGACCGTGCATTATTAGTGACGGAAAGGCGACCCTCAGGGGAAATGCACAACGTGGACTTGCCTGCCAGCGTGACCCCCTCGGAGACCCATCCCCGGGCTACGATGGAATTCCACACTGTGTTTCAATTCCATGGGCCCTACGTGTGGCACACATTGCGCCGCCTCGGGGTCCACGCAGGCGATCTCGAGGATCAAACCCACGAGGTATTTCTTCAAGTGTATCACCAATTCGCAGAGTACGACCCCGCGCGTCCGATTCGACCGTGGCTGTTTGCATTTGCGTTTCACAAGGCCTTGAAATACAGAAGTCGCGCTCAACATCGCTTCGAAGTGCTGGGGCATGAAGGTGAAGTCGCGGATCCGAATCCGACGGCGCTCGATGCCCTGCTAACGAAGGAGGCAATCGATCTAGCGCACACGGCGCTTTCCGAGCTCGAACTCGGGCAACGCGCCGTTTTCATTTTGCACGAGCTCGACGGTTGCGCCATGCCAGAGGTCGCCGCGACACTGGAACTTCCGCTCAACACGGCCTATTCGCGCTTGCGGCTCGCCCGTGCGGCTTTCGAGAAGGCAGCGCGTCGGTTGCGCGTCAAACGAGGTGATCCATGACTTCCGGTACGAAACCCCTAACAGCCGCCGAGCTGATGCAGCTGCTGCGCCATGAAGGGCAAACCGGTTTCCCTCTCGAGGCGCAATCGCGGCTCGCGGCGCGCATGCTCACCGTGGTTGCGGTTGGTGACAGCTTTTCTGGCACAGCGGCCCACACAAGTCAGGTTTCGCCAAGTGCAAGTGCGGGCGTGTTCGAGGAACCTTCGGTTTCCGTCGTGGATCGGCTTTCGGCGCTGCTCGGGCGTCATCCGATTGCCAGCCTGGTGACGGCCGTCACACTGGGCGGCATCTTTGGTGCAGCTGGGCATTCTCTGTACACGACCCGCAAGTTGGCGAAGCTCGATGTTGCGCAAAGCGTGACCAGAGTGTCGGCGAAGGCAGACGCGATCGCCGCAGCTTCGCCGAGCCAGGCTCCCGTAGCGTCGATCGATGAACTGCCGCTCATCGCGCCGTCGCGTGTAACCGCAGAGCATGCTGCTGACCCGCGCCGACCAAAACCAGTCTCAATTGAACCCGCGGGTTCAGCGGAGCCCAAGGCTTCGCCGAGCATCGCGGATCAGTTGGCAATGCTCGAGCAGGCGCGCACCGCACTCGGGCGCGGGGACACGAACCGCGCGTTGAAGTTGCTCGCGATGCACGCAAAGGAGTACCCAGCGAGTACACTGAGCGAAGAGCGCGAGGCGCTCGCGGTAAAGTCGCTCGCCCGCGCCGGGCGCCTGGCGGAAGCGAAAACGAGGTTGGCTCAATTCGAAGCGCAGTTTCCCGGCAGCTTGATGCTTTCGACACTTAGACGGGCAGTGGGTGAGATTCCGTGACGGAATCGGCTCCATGAAGGTAAGTCTATTGAAGGACCGAAATTCACAGCGGCCCTCATCCGAAGGTAAAGCTATGAAACGACTTTTGACTGACTTGGCTTTGGGGTTACTCGTTATCGGATGCAGTCAACGTATTACGTTCCAATACACGATTTCGGAGGTCTTCGTGCAGTGGTGCGCGATGCAGACCGTGTATGCGTTTAGAAACTCTTGCTCGGAGTTTCAGTGTGTTCCCGGCGGCTATTCATTTACGGGTGGGGGTGATTCACCCAGCGCCACTTGCCAAACACAATCGACCGAAACCAGCGCACCCGTTAACGTCCCCTGTTGGAAGCTCGAACTCTGTGGGGGACTGGCTCTTCCAGTTTGCGCCTGTAGCGCAAGCCGCTGCGTTGCACAAGTCCAACTCTCGGAGTTGTTCGATCTTACATTCACTGGAGACGAAGCCACCGGCGTCACTGGCTCGAGCACAGTGCTCTTTCATCGGGTGTACTCGACGGATAACTGAACGGCCCCGTCTGCACTCGAGTTCAGCTCGCAACCCGATTGGCGATTCTACGTCGTGCTTGACGGCGGCCGGCGACGCCCCACGCAGGTTCCGTGCCGCAGTTACAAATCAGATCAGCGAAAGAGAGCGAGGCAGGCATAGCATCAGGTTCGAGCTCTTAGAGCAGGCAGACCTTTCGGCGAATATTTATCCGCCCGTTTCATAGTCCACCATCCGTACGCCACGCCGCGTTTTTTCGGCTTCGGTTGCGGCCCTCACGCGCTCGTAGAGAGCAACAACATCGGTCTTGATATCCCGAATGTCGAGCTGCGGAGTCGTCTTGTCGAATGTCTTGAGCAGGATATTGCCAGTACCGAGTAATCGCTGCCCAAACGGTCGTTCCACCGTGTAATCGGCAATTCGGTATAGGTCAATTTGCTCGAGTTTCTTGGAGAGTACTCCAGTCTCGACGACAATCCGTCGCGTCGTGATGCGGTAGTTGTGCCCGACCGTCCGATACCAGCGCACGAGCAGCCAGAATCCTAATGTCAATACCGCAAGCAATACCGTTCCCACGCTCGGAACGAGAGCAGGTCGACCTTCGAACAATACCTCTTCGCCATCATGGGACGTCTGATTGCCGGTCATGATCATGGCGTAGCACATGAATCCGGGCAATAAACCCTAAAGTACGTCAGCGGTTCAACCATGGACGGCTTTTCCGTACTCTCGCATCCATTGCTCTTCTGCGGGTGTGAGCGGACCTTTGTCGAATGCCGCCAAGTTCTCTTCCAATTGAGCTCGGTTCGATGGACCCATCAGTGCCATGTCGACGTGCGGGTTCGAAAGTTGAAACCGGTAGCAGTCGCCAGCGGTCATGGTCTCCCCCTTCCAGCCTTTGGGACGCTTCAGTAGCCGGCGCCAATCGGTTGCCGTGTACGCTAGGATGCTCGGCTTGCCATCGCTCAACGCGGGAAATATGTCCTGCTCCGCACCCGGATGCGACGCGTTGTAGCGAATCATCAGCATGTCGAGCGGTGACGTACGTGCGAGTTCGGCTGCGCGAGGACGATTGTGGATGCTGACGCTGAGGGCTCGCACTTTTCCGCTCTCCCGTAAATGGATGAGTTCGCGCTCGATGGTCGATGTCCAAGCTGAGCCCACGCCGAGCCAACCCAATTGATACACGTCGAGGTAGTCAGTGCCCAGTTGGCGCAAGAGTTTCTCGGCTCCCCGTCGTACGCCCCAGCCGAACCAACCGATCGCCGCGTAGCCGACGATGGCTACCGAGTCGCGGCGTTGCTTGAG
>PMCK01000217.1 GCA_003154095.1 Myxococcales bacterium
GATCGCGTCCCAGTCACTCACTACAAAACCTGGGAATCCCCATTCATCTTTGAGTATTTCTCGCAGGGTGCGCTCGTTCCCGGAAGCCGGCGTGCCATTGATATCGTTGAACGCGCTCATCACGCTCAGCACACCCTCTGCAACGCAGGCCTTGAACGGCGCCAGGTACACGTCCCGCATCAGTTGTTCGGGAATCCAAGTCGTGTTGTAATCCTTTCCGGCTTCCACGGCCCCGTAGCCCACGAAGTGTTTTGCGCAGGCGGCGAACTGGCTGCGGTGTTCACCTGCCGATTGTTGAAAGCCTCGAACCATTCGCGAGCCCATGCATGCCGTAAGATAGGGGTCCTCTCCACAACCCTCGGCGACACGTCCCCATCGCGGATCGCGGCTTACATCGAGCATAGGAGCAAAAGTCCAATCGACTCCCTCTTGCATAGCCTCACGGGCAGCAATTGCACTCACCTTCTGCGCCAAGTCGGGATTAAACGTTGCCGCTAGGCCAAGCGGAATTGGGAATATCGTCCGGTAGCCATGGATTACGTCCCTGCCGAAAATAATCGGTATGCCCAGTCGAGAATCCTCCACCGCTGCGCGCTGCAGGTAATTCCTTTGGTCAAGGGTCTGTGCGTTGAGAAATGACCCTACCTCTCCCGATCTCACGCTTCCTATAATCTGCTCAATGTCATCACCTGGATTGAGGCCGCGCTGCGTCAACTGGCCTGCCTTCTCATTGAGCGTCATCGCATCAATCAGTGCTTCCACTTGGGGTATCAATGGCAATTGTGCGCTTGTCCGTTCAGTCATCTGGCCAACCAAGAGGGAATCTGGCTTTTTACATGCAAGGGTCGCTGCAAACAAGCCTGATAGTCGCGGGTCATCCGCGCAAACGGCCACTCTGCCCCAGTTCTTCAGCTAAAATTCGTTGGGCTAGACCTTAGCGTGGGCTAAGGCGACATATTTCAGGACTTGAGCAGTGGGTACCCAAGAACTTCGCGCTGTGCGATATATGCGGCTGCGATTGCCCTCGCCAACGTCCTCACCCTCAGGATGTAGCGCTGGCGTTCCGTAACGCCGATGGCCCCACGGGCATCTAGCACGTTGAAGGCATGAGCCGCCTTCACCACGCAATCATACGCCGGTAGCACGAGCTTCTTCATTGGATCTTCGGAACGGTGGAGCAGGCGTTGAGCTTCCGCTTCCGCGCGGTCGAATGTCGATAGGTGGGCTGCAATGTCTGCTTCTTCGAAATTGTAGCTGGACCACTCCCACTCTGCGTGCTTGAAAAGTTCACCATACCCAATGTCTGCATTGAACTTCAAATCATAAACATTATCGACATCCTGCAAATACATGGCGATGCGCTCTAAGCCGTAAGTCAATTCGCCGGACACGGGTTTGCAATCAAACCCGCCAACTTGCTGAAAATAGGTAAACTGGCTAATTTCTAGACCGTCGAGCCACACCTGCCATCCAAGGCCCCATGCGCCCAGAGTCGGACTTTCCCAGTCATCCTCGATGAAACGAACATCGTGTTCGAGCGGTTTGGTTCCGAGCGCTTCGAGTGACTCCAGATAAAGGTCCTGGATGTTGACCGGGTTTGGCTTGAGAATCACCTGAAACTGGTGGAATTGCTGCAGCCGGTTGGGGTTGTCGCCGTACCGACCATCTGTGGGTCTTCGTGATGGTTCGACATAGGCAACGCTAAATGGTTCGGGGCCAAGCGCACGTAGAAACGTTGCAGGATTGTACGTCCCTGCCCCGACCTCAGAATTGTAGGGCTGATAGATGAGGCAACCGCGCTCCGCCCAAAACTTCTGTAAGTTCAATATGAGATTCTGGAAGTACATAACTGGCCAACATCGTCTAGCCTGGCCCGCTGGCTCTTGGCTGCTAGAACGCTATCATTTTTCCGGGTTCGTGCGGCGTGTAGGTTACTACTTGGCTCTTGCAACCCAGATCCCTTGTCGGTCACCCGATGGGATGATGTACATGATGCCTTCGGCAGGCCATTGAACTTCCTGAAATTCGCGAACCTCATCGGAGACTTTGGTCCGGGCATCCAAACTCAATTCATGCACGATGAGCGTACCGGTAGTCAGTTCGGTACTCCAATTCTCCGTGAAGGCCAAGGCATTCATTGCATCGAAAAACTTGAACCCCCCAGGGGAAACGCCCGATGCGATCTTCCTGGGCGACTCTGGCCCCGGCGCGGTCTCCGTTGGATAGCGCAAAAGAGTCAGATCACCGATCGAACCTTGGGCGTTAACGATGGCGGCTGTGCCAAAGGGAATATTGTCCGGGTTGGTCGTTGACGGCGTGACAATTGAGTTTCGATCCTTAACGTAGGGTACACTGGCAATAATGAATTGCGGGGTCTGACCCAACTGGGGCGGCGTGTAGAGATCTCCAACCGAGTTACCTGCGTCAAAGTTTGCGAGCAATCCTTGTGAAAAATTTACACTGACCGAATCTATGAGCACTGTATCTGCCGTGGGGGTGTGTCGGACCATTTGACCCTTGTTAGCGTCTGCATCGACCAAGGAGATGATTTCGAGATTGGGCGGCGGGGACCAACTGTACAGGCGAGAGAAATTTCCTACGACCTGAGAAGGGGCGGCTCCCGAAGCAGAGAGCCAAAGGCCGGAGCTATTCGTAAGTGTATCTTGCTTGGTATAAATTACCGAAAAATCCGTGCTGCCTGAGGTGACATGGCTGGCCATGGGCGAGCTCACAGCGTTGTCTATCGGCGTCGACTTGCCTGTGTCCGCCCTATAGCACTGCAGTTGACGATCTGAACAAGGCGAGAAGTAGAACAGACAGCCTCCAGCATCAGAGCTAGGTTGGCAGGCATCCTTCGCAATTTCGACTGGAGCCGAGTCGGAAACTGACTTATACGTGCGCAGGGTTCCCCCGTCGACTAGCGCGAACCCGGCGTCGGTGCCGGATAGAAAAGCGATCTCAGTGACGGCGGTGCCAATGTCGGTAGTCACTTGGCGCTGCGCGTTGAATATCTTGTAATGGCCGCCATCAATTACCGCGACGATAAGGTCGTCCCGCGACACTTTCGACCAAGTCATTGCTCCCGCTAGCACAGTGGAAGTGCCATTCCACGGGTCGACTACCAACAGCTGCGTTGACGAAATATAAGGTTTGTTATTGCTATCGAGCGCACAAACAGCAGCATTTACGAGGTACCCAGGGGTGTCACTGTAAAGTAGGTCGGGGAGGCTAGCATTCGGTACCGGCAACCCGTATTCCTTGCAAGCATGGTCCACGAAATGCACCCTTCCGCGACAGTCCTGCGGTCCAGCAGCATCCTGGTAAGCCACCAGTTGCGTGCGATTGTCCAACTTGTCGCGAACAACACTGGCGTATGCCAAACCCGTATCGCAGCCGGAAGTGCCATCCAGTGGACGCATTGCTAGATGGGGGCCATCGCTTTTGTATTCGAAGGCAATAATTACGGGTCCCCTGTCGTCCCAAGGATCGACGAGCGGTGAACTGTAATGTCCAACTGCAACCCTTCGCGCGTTACCAAACGACACCGGGGGTTGATTTGCAACGTCATTCCCGAAATCGGCAATGCCTTTGCCGATGCTGCAGGATGAAAGCACCATCGTGGCAACGCCTAGACGATAGACGCGACACAACCTCGCAGATAAGCCAAGCCGGGACATAATCGTGTTTTGGATTATGCAATGATTTGGTCTTGACGGCACGTGGACAAAACGGTCTGTGAGAAACCCGCCATTGTCCCGAAATCCCCGGCCGTGACCTGAATCGGCGGGTCACCAAAGCCGAGGTCGGAAATTCGCCAAATGATCAACGATATCCATCAATCCAACTCGGGGCACGCGGTCGTGAGCCCAAATTCCTCTTGTAAGGCATGGAAAATCGCCAAACTTGGCGACGACTGCCTGGGCCTATCCAAACACCGCAGTTCGTCGCGCGAGGCAACGGCAACTTGAGTCGGGACTCACCAATCCACTGGCCAATTACCGGGACTTCCGGCCAGCAACTCAAATCGCGGGTGAACCCAATTATGGCTGCGGGGTTCACAACACCCGGGAAGTTCAACTTGGCCGAAGAACTCAGCGCAAAGTATTCGGTGTGGGCTCTAGTGATCGACTGAACGAGGGCTGGGCAGCGTAGCCGCTTGCGGGGTCCTACGTTATGCTCAGAGCCGGTCGATGCTCTTGAAAATCTTATTCGGCGCCCTCGGGCTAGGTTTGCTGATGGTTGTGCACGAGCTGGGGCACCACTTGGTGGCGCGCGCCTTTCACATGCGTGTCGTCAAATTCAGCATTGGATTTGGACCGGCACTTTGGCGCTTTCAACCCAAGGGCAGCCAGACAGTTTATCAGATCGCGATAATTCCGTTTGTCGCCTATGTTCAAATCGCTGGGATGAACCCGTTCGAGGAGACCGACCCCAACGATACCTCGAGTTATGCCAATGCATCGGTATTCGCGCGGATCTCTACAATATTTGCTGGCCCTTTCGCCAACTATGTTTTTGCATC
>PMCK01000414.1 GCA_003154095.1 Myxococcales bacterium
CAGTCAGCAGTCAGCGGTCAGCAATCTGGATCTCTGAATTCCGGCTGACAGCTGAAAGCTGATAGCTGACAGCTTATTGGCTTGACGGCACGCGTGCCACGCGTGCCGTCACGAGCCAGCCGTCAACCCATTTGCCTGCTTCTTTTCGCAACGTGACTTCACGTGCCGATGTGCCAGAAAATCCAGCCCTGCATAGCACGTCCAGCAGATAACCTCGAGTGTGACTGTAGCGGCCGTGCGGGTGAATTCTGTAGCCCTCGGGCGCATCGATTTCCGACGAACGCTCCACGGTAAACATCAAGAACCCTTCGGGCTGAAGCGCCTGAGCCGCGCGCTTTGAAATTTCGGCAAGCGCTCCAAAATAAACCAGCGTGTCGGCTGAGACGATTAGCTGATAACGCTCGGATTTTCTACCTAGGAATTCCGTCAATTCCGCCACTTCGAGTCGGTCGTAAACACTGCGCTCGCGAGCCCGCTCGACCATTTTTTCCGACAAGTCAACGCCAGCCAAATGACGAGCATGTGGGCGCAGCAATGGTCCGCAAAGCCCTGTGCCGCAACCGGCGTCGAGCACCGCTGGCATCGCGTCCGAATCACCTAATATTTCGCTTAAGGCATCCGCGATAAGCGATGGAGCGCGATATTGAAGCCGCGCCAGAGACGAATCAAAGCTTGCCGCGAACTGATTGAATGCTTCACGCACGTAGGCGTCCGAAGCGCGTTCGGGCACCTGCTGACCCGTACACGCCGCAATCAGGTGACGTGCCTGGGGATCGCTCGGAAAAAGGGCGAACCACTGGCGGTAGATTTCGGAGGCGTCGTCGATGCGACCGATGGCGTAATACATGGCGCCCAAGTGTCGGTAACTATCCGCGGATTTCGGGCTGAGACGCATCGCTTCGCGATGTGCAGCAAGCGCATCCTCGAACTGATTGAGCGCCCCGAGCGCGTTGCCCAGGTTTTGCCACGCCGGCGCATGCCCCGGTTCCAGCGAGATCACTTCCCGAAATGTTGCAATCGCCGCTTCGAGCTCACCGCGTTCGCGCCGCACGGTCCCCAAGTTGCACAGGGCATTTACGTCATCTGGTCGCAGATCGACTGCCCGTCGATACGCGGCCTCGGCCTCGTCGATTCGCCCCAGCTGCTTTAGGATATTTCCACGATTGTTGTGAACGTCCGGATGTTCCGGCAAAACCTCGATTGCACGGTCGATGTAACGGAGGGCCGACTCCGAACGGCCCAGTTGATGCTCGGCGACGCCTAGAAAATGCAGCGCATCGCCGTGGTCGGGCTTTTGGGCTAACACCTGCCGATAAACCTTGGCAGCCTCCTGTACTTGCCCCTCCTGGTGCCGGCGAATCGCCAACGCGATGCCTTCCGAACCAGTGGCAAGAATTGGGCGATTCGCCTGCTTCTTTTTATGATGGTCCCTCTTGGATGACATGGGTTCTTTACACGCAGCACTCAAGGGCAGACTGCACCAACTGGCAACCAGCTGGCAGCCAGACTACCGCTTCAATTTGAAGTGATCGAATCCGGGCCCGACGCGTTGTCGTTTCCCGTCAACTGAATTGAGCCACACGCCGTGGCCACGTTCCACAATGCCAATGCACTTGACGAATGATGGCCGATTTCTAGCCGGTCCGGTGGCGAGAAGCGCGTAATCCTCACCGCCGGTTAGCACCCAGTCGAGGACGGAATGCCGAAGTGCGCTGGCAACCCTCTTGACTGAAGCCCCAGCCGCTAGCTGAAGGGCGCTCGCGTCGAGCACAATTGCCACTTTACTGGCGCGGCTGATGTGCAGAGAATCACCCGCTACGCCGTCGGACACATCGATTGCCGCGTGCGCGCGACCATTGAGTAGGGCGCCCTCCTTGGTCAATGCTCTTGGGTGTCGCCAAGCGTTTACGCACGACCGCATGGCTGAATCCCGCTCGTTGTCAGGTACCCTGCGCAGTACCGTCAAACCCGCAGCGGCGGCCCCAACGCTTCCCACCAACCACACTTCATCACCAGGTTGTGCGCCGCTGCGCAAAATGGGCCTCTTGACATGCCCGAGCACGGTCGTGTGGATGGACACTTCCGACGCCCGTGACAAATTGCCGCCGATCACCGGGCAGTCCAAAGACTTACTCGCCCGCGATTGCCCCCGCAGAACGCCACGCCATAACGCCGTTTGGGCATCGCCGGGCAAGGCTAACGACGAAAGTGCCGCGACTGGCTGGGCTCCCATCGCCGCAATATCGCTGACGGCGGCCTGAAGACTCCGCCAACCGACGTCTTCCGGGCGCAGCCACTTCCAATTAAAATGGACATCTTGAACGCAAGCATCAACAGTCCAAACCCATTGGTTTCGATTCGCGCGAAGGACGGCAGCGTCATCACCAATTCCCAGCGATACGTCCTTTGATCCCGGACCGCTCGAAAAGACACGTGTCAGCCATGCTATGCGCAAGAATTCTTCGCCGGAGAGCTTTTCCGTGGGCAGCGAATTTCGACGGGGCACGCAGCAAGCTTAATGCGGAAGCTCGACAATAAGCTAGCCGCTGGATGTCTTCTATCCAAAAAAACTCAAGCGCTTACAGGGAATTCTTACGACGAAAACCGCACCGCGAGGAATATTCTCACCAATTTCGACCGTCCCGTCGTGCGCATCAACCAAACGCTTGACGATTGACAGGCCAAGCCCCGTGCCCCCTTGTTCTCGAGTCGAACTGGAATCTACCTGGTAGAAAGCGTCGAATACTCGGGGGCGCTCACTTTCGGGAATGCCAATCCCGGTGTCTGCGACGCGGACTTCGATCATGGGCCGCTTCACACCGCGCAGCACTATGGCAGGGCCTTCCTCATCCGTCGGCAATTCTACATGCGCGATCTGCGCAGAAAGGGTCACATGTCCTCCCGCGGGCGTAAACTTGATGGCGTTCTCCGTCAAATTCAAAAACACTTGGCGCAGGCGCGCCGCATCGCCCCAGAGCGTTGGCATACCCGCATCTCCGGTTGCTGAAAGGATGACCCCTTTATTGCGAGCAGTGGGCGTTAGCGTGTGAACGATATCCTTGAGAATGGGCAAGATTGGAATATCGAGTTTATGCAGATTTAGCGTGCCGCTTTCGAGCTTGGTTAGATCGAGTAATCCCTTGATGAGCTCGAGTAACTGTTCTCCCTTGTCGTGTATGGTGCCAATGAAGTCGCGCTGCTCCTCGTTGATGTCACCTGCTATACCTGCCACCAACATTTCACTGTAGCCAATGATTGATGTTAGCGGCGTTCGCAATTCATGTGAGACAGTGGCCAAGAAATTGCTCTTGAGTCGGTCGAGTTCCTTGAGCCGCTCGTAGGCTGCCTGGAGCGTCGCAGATTTCTCGCTCAATTCCCTGAAACTCTCCTGCACGCTGGCAATGTGCATGTTGCTTGCTAGCAGGGCTCGGTGTCCGCTAAACAGGATTAGCCCCAGCATTGAGCGCAAATGTCGTGCGAGACGTGCAACGCTTGCTTCGTCACTGCGCGAAATCTCCCCCCAGACTTGCGTCAGGCGGTCGGAAGAAACCAATGGATCACATTGGGCCAAAGCTTGGGGCATCGACTCTGACGGCAGCACGTAAGGTCCGACGACCGCGCGCCCCAAGGGTCGGCCATCGTAAGTCAACGCAATTACCGTATAGCGTTCACCGGTTTCACCCTGCAAACGCAAATCGTTGTCGCCCTGGGGAGTTGAAGACTTTACTTGTTCAACCGTTTCACGTACTGAACGTCGAGCGCCTGGCAATGTTCCCAAATAGGACTGAAGCGGTGACGCGGGGCCCACCTCGGAAAACAATGCACCGTCAGTAGCGAAGACCCGGATCGGTACTGCAAATAGCTCGTTCATGCTCCGTAGTAGGACGTCGAAAGATTCCCGACTGATGAGTTCTTGGATGCTGAACTTGGAGTCCAACGTCAATTCATCCAGGCTCCGCAGAGGTCGCTCGCTTTTCACTGTGCCACCTCCTTGCGCAACCCGCGTCTGCCGACACGACTATTTAGGACCTCGGGCAGAGTTCTTGGATCATTGAGTTTTCCCAGAACGTCCGCGAAGAACGCAGATGATTCAAAACCAAATTTCTCGGTAAACCCATGGCGCATGTCCAAGGTTTGCCAAGTTAGATGTAACAATCCGACAAAAGTATCGACGACGCCATGGCCTTTGGTAGCGACCGCCAAGTAGACGGGCTCTTTGCCCTGCGCTGCCATATCAGTCAGTTCCGCTTCGGTCCGTACGCTTGGCAGGTCGCGCTTATTGAATTGAAGTACCAAGGGCAATTGCTTGGTGCTGAGCCCATTTTGCTTCAGATTTTCTCTGAGATCACGAAACGATTCTGCATTGTGCTCGGTCTCTGCCTCACGCGAATCAGCCACGAATACGACCCCGTCGGCTCCTTGCAGCACCAACCGTCGCGTTGATGCATGAATAACTTGCCCAGGAACGGTAAATACCTTGAGACGAACACTCAGCCCCTTTTCGGAACTGAAGGTGAGGGGTAGCAGATCGAAGAACAGGGTTCTGTCGTCACGCGTCTCCAGAGTCATTAGCCTACCGGTCGCCTCTGGCGAACTGGCGGCGTGTAGGGCCTGGAGATTCGTCGTCTTACCGCTGAGTGCTGGCCCGTAATAAACCAGCTTTATCGTCAGTTCACGCGCTGTAAAATCAAGCTGCATGGCCAGACGATCTCCCAAAGCCTCGCAGAGCTGATGCCAAATTACGCATACACGAAGGAGCGAGAATACTCGAAATCAATGGTGTGAGTCATGTAGGACCGACATCAAACATCGAACGGCGCAGACCTAGATAATATTAGACGAAAATCGTCCGTCGGCCGGGCGCCCAGCAATGCACAACGCAACTCGTTGCTAGCGAAAGTGCTCTGCTAATTGCCATGCCGCGCAAAAGGATGCGGCTCAGCTTCAAGCCCCCGAAAACTGGGCGCGCCGGTATTTTTTCAACAGCAACGAGGCTGACTGCTTCTTTGCTTGACATGATCCGCCCAATTGCGGCCAAGGTTTCCCTGTGCGGCTTGGCTTTTGAAGCTCTCATTGCCGATCTGCTCCTCTCCGGTTGGCCTTGCTGACTCACCGACTACTTGGCGTGCCAGGGCCAAAATGAAAAGGCCCGCCCCTTGAATCGATCGGCCAAAACCGTGACTTGGATCTTCCAGCAGCTGCTCGCCGGGCAATCTGACGATCGGTGATTCCCTGAGCGTCCCGGGGTCTTTCCCCGACCCAATTGCGATCCAGTGCTTAATGGAAATGAGCACGATTGCCGCAACCAGTATCAAGAAGAGCGATGCCACGACCGCGTCAACACGCAAATTGAATTGTGTGCGAAGGACAACAAGTGAATGAGCCTGGTTGAGGCTACTTGAACCCAGTTGCGATTCGAGGCTCCTAGATGCCGATAGGAACCCAATCTTGGGATTGGGGCTAAATATTTTTTGCGCCGCGGCCACGAATGTAACGACAGTCACCCAGGCCAAAGGTAGCGCTGCCGCAATGCAACTGCGAATCTTCCCCATCTTTAGCAGCACGGTGGTTGCCAAACACAATGCTATGACCGCTAGTAGCTGGTTGGCGATCCCAAAGAGAGGCCAAAGACTATTAATCCCACCCAGGGGATCGATAACTCCTTGATAGAGGAAATAGCCCCAACCGCCAACCAAGAGAATGCTCGACACGAGATTGGCGCTCCATGAGCGGGTATTCCCTAGTGACGGATGAATCTGTTTGAGTGCGGCCTGAACCAGAAAGCGCCCAACGCGAGTACCCGCGTCAACGGTGGTAAGTATGAAAAGTGCCTCGAACATTATCGCGAAATGGTACCAAATGGCCATCAACTGCCGCCCACCAATCACCGATGAAAAGACCTTGGCCATTCCGACCGCCAAGGTTGGAGCCCCACCGGCTCGACCTAGAAGTGTAGATTCACCCAAGTCACGCGCCATGTCCGTTAGGTTCGTCGACGTGACGGGAAAGCCCCAACCGGAAATGATACTGGCGGCCTTGGCTGCATCGCCCGTCACGAGCGCAGCCGGGCTATTCATGGCAAAGTAAACGCCCGGGTCGAGTGTACAGGCGGCCACCAATGCCATGATGGCAACAGTCGATTCGAGCAGCATACTTCCATAACCGATAGCCCGGGCATGTGATTCACGCGAAATGAGCTTTGGGGTAGTGCCCGATGCAATCAGAGAATGAAAACCACTGATCGCTCCGCACGCGATTGTTACGAAGCAAAATGGGAATATGTTGCCGGAAAATACGGGCCCCGTCCCATCGACGAATCGAGTAAGCGCGGGCATCTTGAGCGGGGGCAGCACGATCAAAATTCCGAGTATCAAGGCTGCAATTGTCCCGAGCTTCATGAACGTGGAGAGATAGTCGCGGGGGGCGAGCAGCAGCCATACCGGCAAGATCGAAGCACACAAGCCATACAAGATTACGGCCCATGCAAGCGTTGTCGCCTCAAAGGTGAACCAGCGCGATAGCGTTGGATTTTCGTGAAAATAGCGCCCATACCAGACACTCAGTAGCAGTAGTGCGATGCCAATGGCTGAAATTTCAAGCACTCGACCAGGGCGAATGAACCTCAGATAGATGCCCATGAAGACTGCGATGGGCAGCGTCGCGGCAATCGTGAATGTTCCCCAGGGGCTATGCGCAAGCGCCTTGACGATGACTAGACCCAGCACGGCAATCAGTATGATCAGGATGCTCACAATCGCTATGAGCGATAAAATTCCTGCCAATGTCCCGATCTCGTCTTTGACCATCTCGCCCAGCGATTTGCCGTCGCGCCGTATCGATGCGACAAGAATGATGAAATCTTGAACTGCGCCTCCTAGAACCACGCCGATCAACAACCAAAGAACCGACGGCAAATAGCCGAATTGGGCAGCAAGCACTGGACCCACGAGCGGACCAGGCCCGCTGATTGCCGCAAAGTGATGTCCGAATACAATCCACTTATTGGTGCGGACGAAATCTCGACCGTCCTCATGTATCTCACAAGGGGTCGCTCGCTGATCGTCGAGCGTCAAGATCTTTGCTGCAATCCATTTGGAGTAAAACCTGTAGCCACAGGCGTACGTGCATAGGGCAGCCGCAAGAATCCACGCGGCGCTGAGCGGTTCACCTCGGTGTGCGGCCACGACAACGTAAGCCAATGCTCCGACGCTTGCCACGGCGACCCACACGAAAAATCTTGCGGCTTGCTTCACGATTAGCGACCTTTAGGCGAAAAACTCATCGATGTTGAGTCAAGTTTTCAGAACGCGGCGTTTGGGGCCGGGGCACCAAACGCCAACACAATAGAAACGTCGCGACGGACGTACAGGTAGCACGGGGAAATCTAAGGTACAGGTCACCGACTTTCCAGTTTCGCTGGCAGGCACGGCTTCACCGGCTGGAAGGAGTCAGGTTGGTTTCTTTGCATGGGTAGCCTTGCTCAGTCAATACACGCATCCAAGTGAAAATGCGGGGGCAAAGCGCCCTGCATGCGGCCCCAGTGAGGAGCCATTGCGATCGTACGATTCGGACCATTTGCGTTGACTGGAGGGACTGGTACGCTGCGGCAATGGCGGTCACTTTCGAGCCCAAGCGCCGTTTGCGACTGCCCTCCGGCGATCTGCCCGAACCCAAGGCAGCCCACTCGCGCACTTGGCTGCCTTACGCCATAGCGGTTTGGTTGCTGGTGGCGGCGGCTGGACACGGAATTCTCTTCGGGTGGCTAACGTTGCCCTCGCGCGCGCTCGCAGGGGCAACGTTAGCCCCCCAAGATTCGCCAATACCTCTGCCTGCCGACTCAACCGAGCCGCCTCTTGCGCAGCAAGCCTTGGAACCGATTGTTGCTTCGACGACGATTGCGGCGCCGCCGCGCGCGCCTCAACCAACTTCGGTTGATCCTGGTGACCTGCCTGCTTGCGAATCAGTGGCCGATTCGGAAGAAAAGGCACCCGAATATCGCGAGCCTCTCCCGGTTGATCTGTCACGGTCTCCCTTTGGCGCGTTGCTGGACACTCGACTTTGGACAAGACCCTGCCGCGCAGCGCACTCCATTCGTATTCACCTTTGCGTTGCCGTAAAGGCAGGTCAATTGCTGGGTGCAACCGCGACGACGGATCCCTATGATCCGTCGTCGGCGCGCTGTATCATCCACGCTGCGGCGAAGCTTGCATTGGAGCCTGAAGCCATCTTGCGCAAAGTTCATATTACGATAGACCTTCCCCCTGATCGCAGTCGGCAATAGGCAAGCTCCAGGTAAGTATCCATATCGCAGGCGACAGGATTGCATTACTACAGTCGCTCGAGATAAGTAAGTTTGAGCATGAATGTGTCATGACTCGTGGCTCGCAACAAATCGTAGCTGTCTATAAACGGCGAGAAACGGCCGAGGTCACTGCGATCACTGGTTTGCTCGTGCGCCCAAACCGCGTACAGCGAGGAGCCCGCCGCATAGTCCCAACGCAAGACGAAGTTGGACCGCACTTGGGCGACCACGAATCGATCGTCCCCAACGTATAGTGTCGGTACTCGGCGCTCGAAGTAATCTATCGCACGTGTCTCAGCTACCCGGTAAAACTGGGTGTAAGTTCCTGCGCTTATGTACGGCATGGCATAGGTTTCAAGGGATAGATCAGGGGAAAGTGCCCAATTGGCCCTGAGTGTCAAAGACCCCGTAGTGCGCAAAAGTCTTCCGAGTATGATTGCGTTCGGGTCATCTCCGTTGACATATTGAAGATCGTCGAGGGAGCGCTCGTAACGTGGCGCAAGCGATACGGTGAACGAGCTAGTGGGGCGCGCGCGAAGAGTGAGCGTTGCGCCCATTCGCTTGTAGCTTTCATTGTCGCGCCAATTCCAAGAACCAGAAAGGTTGACGTCGAAGCGACCACGGTCATCTCCGAGAATGGGATTTCTATTTCGGCGCTCCAGCCCTTGTCATCACGCAGTACTTTGGACGTCCAAACACCATTCCATTCGAAATCTTGGGTCTCGCCGCCTTCACCCAGCCGCGCGTCCATTTGTACCCCGCGTGCGTTGACAGCGAACCGATACCCGGAACGTCGATCACGCTGCGGCGCCAGCCAAACTTCCACCCAGTCCGATGGGCTAGCCCTATCCCGCCGTGTTAGCGAGGCGAAGATCCGATCCGCCTTGCTGTCCTCGGAACGTACGAATATGAAGATTGCTCGTGAATCGTAAATGACAGCTACGCGTGTTCGTTCACTTGGCAATGCGCCTTCCTTCGGATCGCGCTGCACGAATTCATCGTACCAATGTGCGGTGCTCCACGCGGCTTCCGTCGCCATTCCGTCGACCTCAATCGAATTGTCATCTGCGCGGAGGGCTACAATCGCCGTTGCGGCGTTGGCTGCTTGGGCACCCGCAAGCATCGCGCAGCTCACAAGTGCAGTCTGCAGACGACTCACAATTCGGAGCCTTCAGGATCACTTATCAATTGAACGAGCGTCGAGGCTAACTGTCCTGCTTGATACCCGTCAATAACTCGATGGTCGAGCGTTGCGGTAAGCGGCAATATTTTGCGGATGACGATATTCCCGTCAACTACTACAGGACGCTCCTCGGCACGACCAATCCCTATCAGACAACTGAGGCGCATGGGTGGCACGAGCGGAACGAAGCCGTATCGGATTCCAAACATGCCCATACTCGAGATGAGGGCACCGCCGAATGTGTCACGAGGCACCCCCAGATTCGACAGGTCTACGTTGAGTCCGTATTGCATGAGCGTAACGGCGGACAACCCCAATCGGCTCATCCAACGCGGGAAAGCACGCAGCGCACCCTTGAGCGGCCCTAGGGCATCGTGCGTGCCATTTTTCACGGCAGCCGATCGAAGTTGCAGCTCAGAAGCGATAGCTTCTACCCTCAAAGTATCAGCATTGGATACCTTTACGCCGCTCAGATCAGCCGCCCTCGGTGCCCCAGGATCGTTACTATCGGTGTTGCTTGCGACCAGAACAAATACGTCCACGTCGCGCCGTTGGTATATGCGTCCCCACCGCACGTACGCATTGCAATCGGGGTGCCGCCTGAGCGCCACCGCGACAGCCCGCGTGACCAGATGCGTGATGGTCAACTTTGTCCCAGTTTCCTCCCCGCGCCGCTCGAGAAAGTGTTGGGCCTTCGTTATGTCTACATCAATGATTCCATAGATGGTTGGGTCATTGGGACTTCCCCACACTAACGGGGCGACTTCGCGCCAGGAGCTTGTCCTTTCAACGAAGTGACCGGGTACGTTTCGCATCATGGGGCCAGAGTATTGGGCTACTGCTCGTGCAGCTCAATAAACTTCAATTTCGTTCAAATGCAGAAAGGTCGCTGACAAGTTGGTCAATCGCACATAGCGAGCCTTTTTTGGGAAGAAATTCGCCGTCCATTCCCGTTCAAACGGCTCAGTTCTCTCGGCGACCTTCGTGTATTGGTTGCCGTCCACACTGACCTCGATCTTGAGGGGTGCAGCGCGTTGTTGACAGCAGTCGGAGCGATTGTAGACAACAACCTTCGAGACGCGGTGCGTGTCGCCCAGATCGATAGTCGCATTCTGATTTGCGGTCTCCTGGGAGTGCATGCCAAGCTCGGTTCGATTGCCATCCACGAGCTGACTCGGATCTTTGCCCCAAACCGGGTGAGTCGATGAAATTGTGACCTTCTGATGCAAGGCAAGGTTAGCGCGTGGGCGATTACTATACATTTGCCAAAGACCGCACAAACCAAGCAACACGACTAGGGCAAGCCCCGATATTTTAGACCATCGCTTTAGCAGCACACTTTGAATCCGACTTGCATCGGCTTCAAAGTGTGTCGACAAGCTCTTCGCTACGTCAGTCATTGTATCCAGGGCAATTTTTCGCTGTTTCTCTAATTGCTTGGCAAGAAATGTCTCGCCTTGAATGCCCAAAATCGAGACGATGAGTCCACGTTGATTGGTGGATAACTCCGATACCAGAGCCGCTGACCCGGGTTGCTCTGCGAACTTTGCCCAACACTCGTCACCTGTGGCCGTCGGACTCACTTCAATACCCAGCCGGGCGAGATGAATGCGGGTTAGCAACATGATCGTCGTTCGGAACAACAGCAGTGCTGACCCTAGACCCTCCCCCGACTCGCCCAGGGTCTTCGCGTCATTGGCTGCTGCCCGCGCAAGCAAGAATTCATCCCAGCCGAGTTTATCGGGACCGTAGCCATCCCGAATCGCTGCCGCCATTTGTTCGTCCATCCAAAAGAAGTGCTTCAACGCCAGCAATACATTAGATGCGGTGCGACCGTCCGCTGCCGTGTGCCCACCGTCGCGTTCCACTTGTTCGTTTTGAGTTGAGTTGGTCATGACTATTATTGCTCCCCTAACTGATCATTAACGGATATTGCGTTTCGCCCGGAACGGCAGCGTCTGTAAATAAAGGACTTCGGCAACCACACGAGCCGGAAGGTGGGCTCCATACGCAGCGATTTTGCGGTTGTCCACAGCTGGCCAAGCCAAGCAATTTACGTTATTCACGCAGGCCGTAAATAGCCCGAGTTGCCCCGGACGTCTACCGAAACGAATTGAATTTACACGCTCGTCGGCGTTTTCGGTCCTAATGCCGGGCCCAGTATCTGGTCCCTTCCCATTCCCGAGACCGTGAGTCAGGATTTTTGAATCGAGGCACAAACAAGACGCAAGAGGCGGGTGCCCCAACAAGTACTAGGACAGCAATTTGCGCACTTAGTGCGTATTGCAACGGCATTTCAAGTCGTTGAAAAGTCCTCTATTCGCTCAAAGGTAGCCGGTCGAGGTTGAAGCGCGCCTGGGTGCGAGTCTCGAATTCAGGCGGAGGCTTGGCTGCTGCGTCGAATTTGCAGCGCATGGCCTGAACGTCGGTTTTCTCCTCACCCTTTGCGCGTCGAGTCCAAAAGACCCAGGCGTGACCAGGATCATCGAGCGGAACAATTGCATGTATGGGTGTCGTTCCCGGAAGAGTTTCGGCCCACAGTGCGTCCACGCATGCATGCGTTGGAGACGCGTACATGATTGCATAATTCGCGACCAGCCAGTGCATTTGACTGTCCGATTTCCGTATCCCGATCGCCCGCGCCGCTTCCGGCAACAATGGCACGACGAAGCGCGAGTGCTGCCTTCGATCTCGCGGACTGCACGGGGGCGGGGGCTCGGCAAACGTCCTTGGGAGTGGCAGCGGCGAGGCCTCTCCCAGTGGGGCCAATTTCGCTGGCAATTCGCGTGCGGTCAGTGACTGCAATTGGTGGCTGCGTGCCGCCGTGCCCAAAACCAACATGGGTCGATTGCCGCCCCAATACATTCTTACCCGATCAGGACTCGTCAGACTTCCCCGTGGATTGGCGATTGTCTGAGCAACGATTCTCCAAGGGTCGCCTTGGGTTGCATCGCCAAGCGATTTTTGCGCACGTAGCAGTACCGACCGTGTCTCGTCAAGTGCGAAACCCTCCCACGCATCCGGCGTCTTCCACATTTGTTGATCGCGGACCCGCTCGATTGGCCACGGAATTCTCTCGACTGCGCGGCTGCCGCTGACCATAACGAAAAGGCTCCCCAATTGATGTTGGTCATCCGCATGAGCATTTACGAAAACGCCATCTCCGGACACGGCAAGCTGAGCTGGCAGCAGGCGCCGCGCCCGATCAGTGCCGTAAAGGTAGCCATCGGCATTAGTCATGGGCATGACGTCACGGAAACGCGCGTGTGACCAGTTGGATTGCTTGAATCTCATCCAAGCCAGTTCCAGATCTCCGAGGGGTTCACCGACCTTGGGTAGCTGCTTCGAACGCATGTAAACGAGCCCGGCGTCGTTGAAGTTGACCGCCAGTCCAGCGCGTTCGGCATGATCAACCGCGGTAAGAGCCGATGATTGGTCAATAACGGAAAGTCCGCGATAGGCACGAATTAGGCCGGCACTGCCTTTTGACCAATCTTGCCAGGGACTATACCAAAGTGTGTCACCTAGGCTCATTTGCTCCGGCAGCGGAGCGCGCGCCAGAGCGGAGCCGATGCGCGAGAGTGGGGTATCGGACTGACATACGACCGGAGTACGAAACATCACGCGGTCAGTTTGAGGCTCGAGGCCTGGGTCCAGTGTTTCGGTATTGCCCGCGATATCGAGCGCAACTTCCCCGCGACCGCCCCAGCTGACTCGTGTAAACCGCTCGCCGATAAGGCAGCCTGACGAGATGCATTTTACTGGGCAATTGATGGCGGTAAGGCAGGCGGCGGCAGGCAAATGTCCAACGAGTTCGAAGGAAGCTCCCCGATCCAGGCTTTCGTAGACGGCGCGCTCAGTCAATGAAACAGCCAGTATTCGGGCTCCAACGGCATCCGCACGCGAGACGCCGGGCGGGGTCAGTGTACTTGCAACGAGGTTGCCGCGATCATCGAAATTGACGACGATGGGGGAGTCGCCATCTCGAAGCACGAGCGCTAGGCTGCGATCTTCGCCAAAATTCAGAGACAGGACCTCCCGCGATTCGCGTCGCACCGCTTTCGGGATTACACTCGGTGCCGGCGGCGATGCGGCGTTCGTGATGGGTAAGGCGTCTACCGAATGGACGCTAAATGTCTTACCCGCGTCGCTCGAGAAATTGAGCAACCATGGTCCTGCGTTATCGGCTCGGCTGATGAAGGCGACTAGCTGGCCGTCTTTCGATACGGCTATTGGCCGCGCAGTAATGTGTGCACCAGGAGCCATGACCGATTCCAATCCGAAGCCACGCCTGCCACTGGGCTGCGGCCGCAGCAGTCTGATGGCAACCGCGGACTTGGGGATGCAATCTTGGATGGTTTTGGCGTTGACCAATGTGCGACCTAGGTTGGGTTCGACTCCTCGTTGCGAAGCCGAGGGCGCGCAAAGCCCTGTCGCAATAAAGCGATCGGCAGTGATGGCGGTCACGTGAATGTCGTTGAAGCGCCCAACGATATTTCCAGTCAACTCGTCGAAGTCCTGAGCCCGCTTGTCCGATTGGTAGAGCGTCAAGACATTGCTACCGTCTTTCACTTTGGCCTTTTGACAGAGTGCCAGGGAAGTCTTCACCGATACGGCGAGATGAATTGCGCTGCAACCCTCGAGCCCCTTTGTTCTTGCGAATTCGAGAGGCTTGTCGATGGAACCAACGCCTACGCGCCACCCTCCGTCGAACTTCCTCAGTTCAATAACTTGCGACGCCAACTCCGCCGAACGGCCTTCGACGAATCCCTCAGCCTGAGCGAATGCGGCTGGCTCGTAGCGCAGTCGTATTGTCCGCCGGGGTGCTTCCTTTGCATTGCGAAAAGCTACGCCGGGAGGGAAGAGCGAGACCTCGGGCAATAGAGCGGCGATTTCAAACCCACCCGATTCGCTAACGGTAACATTCGTGGCCCCCACCGGGTTGACTTCGAGCGCTTGCCAACTGGTCCCTTGATTGCGGGTAGTCCAGACTCGCTCGGGTAAGCCCAGTGCCATGCCCTTTCCAGAAGGAGTGATTGCGAAATCGAAGATTGGCGCAGGCAATGGAAATCGAGTGCCGACTAGGTCATTGAACGGCCCTCGCCAGAGCTCGCCATCGCTAGTGATGCCGTACCAATTCCCACTCGCGACAGAAAACTGCGCGTATTTTTGCGGTGGGCGTTGTACGGACGTAAACGGTCCAAGCGGTGTTACGGCCGAGAACCGACTACCGTGGATCCCGATGAAAACCCAATGCCTTACGTCAGTTGGTAGCGCCCCTACGAGCGTTTCGGGAGCCAGGTAGGGTGAGGCAATTGCCCCAGTAGGTTCGTCGAGCCAACGCTCGCCAATTGCTCCGACGCAAAGTTGCGATGAGCCGCCGAGCTCCACGCAATTCTCGAGCTGCGTCGGACGCGCGAAACGAGCGATCCAAGTGGGAGACATAAGCTCCGACTTTGTTTGTCTGGGGACGTCTGGTTGGCTGGGCAGTGCCGGTCGCGTGGATCTTGGGCTGCACTGTGTACCAGTGACGACAAGACATAATCCGAAAAAACCGAGCAGCCCTTTGCCAAGTGTGGCCGTGCGTTTCCCGCCGCAGAGGCAACTCTCACAATTTGGAGAGCCCTGCGTCGGTGATTGCTGGGTTTTCGTTGCGGCCACGGCACCTGGCCCACGACGAAGCTTATTGCCCGATCAATTCGACGAGCTTTTGTTTCGTCGTTAAGCCTACATGCTGAGCGGCGCGCTGCCCCTGCTTGAACACCATTATCGTGGGAACGCCGCGAATGCCGTATTTGCCGGCTGTGGCAGGCGCATCATCGACGTCAAGCTTGCCCACACGAGCTTTCCCGTCGAGTTCGTTTGCCAGTTGCTCGATGATGGGAGCGAGCGCTTTGCACGGACCACACCAAGTAGCCGTAAAGTCCACGATCACCGGGACGTCGGACTTGAGGACCTCTTGATCGAAATTGTCGTCGTTGAAAACGCGTACTTTGGCGGAAGCCATGTCAATTGCCTCGTTTCTGAGTCCAGCAACGCACCCTTCGGGCGAATCGTGATTAGCGCAACATAACGCGGCTGAACAATCGAGCAACCCCCCATTTTACGTGCCGCCGTGCTACGTCGGCCGAGTGCGCAGGGAAAGCGACGGAGTAAGCGATATTTCGGCCGCCCACCGGGACGACAGCCCCTGGGCAAAAGGTTGGAGCACTGAAGGCTTGATTTCGGTCCTGGAACCCTTGGTGCTCGAGCAACGCCGCGCACGCATCTTGGAGGTAATCGAGGGGCGAACGGACAATGTCACTGTAGCGATGGACGCACCCCACGACCCGCACAACGGTGCGGCGGTCCTTCGCACCTGCGATGCGTTTGGAATTCAGCAAGTCCATGTCGTCGAGCGGCTCGAGCCGTTCCTATTCGTACGCAAGGTGTCCCTCGGAACCGAGCGCTGGGTCGATGTACATCGACACGCAACACAGCAATCCGCAATCACCCAGCTTCAAAGTGCGGGGTATTTAGTCGTGGCAGCTTGCGCCGACGGTGAACTCGTCCCAAGTGACCTGGCCCAATTCGAGCGCTTTGCGTTGATAATGGGCAACGAGCGGGACGGTATAAGCGAGGCGTTCCTTAGCGCGTCGGCCCATCGCGTTAAAATACCCATGCGCGGGTTTGTCGAGAGTCTCAACATGAGTGTTTCGACGGCTATTTTGGTGCATGCCGCTATGGCCCACCGCAAAGGTGACATGGTCGAATCGCGCCGGCGTGAAATCTATGCGCGCGGTTTGGTCCGAAGCGTAGTTCGAGTGAGGGACGTTCTGGCGAATTTGAACCCACGGTGACGCATAACGTGGGTAACTGTGGATACAGCGGAATTCCGACGGTTGGTTGACAGGGGTGTTGCGCTGTCGATAGACTCAAAAATGCTGTGCCAAGTGCCTTCGATGCAAAGCTTTTCAAAGGTAGAGCGACTGCTCCTCTCCGGGGCCGGCGTCTTTTCGGTGTGAAATTCGCAGCCGCGGGAATCTGCCTCCTTTTGCTGGGTGCTTGCAAGGCCGAGTTCTCGGGTCCGTACGCTTGCGAAACTAACTACGCCAGCTGCCTCAGCCCAGAGCGCAATCTGTGCGAGACGGAAATTACCACTGATGCGGCCCATTGCGGAGTCTGCGGCAACGCCTGTGATGTGGGCGCCACGTGCTCTGATTCTGTCTGCTCCGGGGGCGCGGTGCAACTCGCGACCCTGCAGACCGGCTTGGCACCGAGCATTGCAGTAAATAGCACGGGCGTGTACTGGGGTTCATCTAGTGAGAGTCAGATCATGACGGTGGCGCTGACGGGAGGAACGCCGACACCGGCGGCGACCAATTTAACTGGCTGTGGAAGTTCGGGTCTCTCATTTGCCCTCGACGACAACAATCTCTATTATTGGTCGAATAGTTTGCCCTGTACGGGAGGCGGCTGCACGACTTCGGGGCTGGCCGATTCGACAATTGCAGGTGGTGTGGTCTCATCGTTGCTTTCCAATTCACAGACAAGCAACGCTGGATGCCCGTCGGCCATGGCCATCGACGGCTCGCATGTCTATTGGTTAGAGAGCCAGGGAAGCAATAGTATGCTCATGAGCGCTCCGCGTTCAGGAGGTGCGGTTTCCACGCTGACAACAATAGTCGGAGGCGGCTCCGTCGGCAACGCGTTGGTCGTGACGCGGACCAAGGCGCTTTTCATCAGCTCGCAAAACGGTCCGTCGCAACTCGAGGGCGTGAATCTGTCAAACCCCTTGCCCGCGCCAACCCCGATCTCGACGCAAGTAAATGGTCAATCATACGGCATCAGCGTTTTTGCTGCCAATGACAACTATCTATTCGTTTCATCCAGTGGCTGCCCTTGCAACAACGATCAAGGCAACAACAACGGCATATTGCCAATCGGTAGGATCGACAGGTTTGCACTGGACGGCAGCGGCGGCACCAACCTGGCCCAGTTTACGGGTGCCATTAGCTCGATGGTTGTGGACGCCAGTTTCGTCTACTGGGCGACGGACACAACCGTGTGGAAGGTGCCGATCGCCGGCGGGATTGCAAAAAGGGTTGCGGGCAACCTGATGGACGCGGCAATACCCTCGCTGTGCGATGGTTCTTGCTATCTTCCAATGAATGCCACGATCTCGATCGCAGTGGATGCGAGGAACGTGTACATCGCTGACGCCTCACCCGGCGTTGGCGCAATTCTTAGGGTCGGCAAATGACCATGGCCACGCTCGAAAACGCCCCCGTGAGTGAAGGTGAGATTCTAGACGGCAAATATCGCGTGGATCGAGTAATCGGCGTAGGAGGCATGGGAGTCGTCGTCGCTGCGACCCACGTACAATTGCAGACGCAAGTTGCCTTGAAGTTCCTACTACCGGAAGTTTTGAGCCATCCGCAGGTCGTCGAACGATTCGTGCGCGAGGCGCGCGCGGCGGTGCGGATTCAAAGCGAACACGTTGCACGGGTGAGCGATGTCGGCACTCTATCGAATGGTGCTCCCTACATGGTCATGGAGTACCTCGAGGGGCAGGATCTTGCCGACGTATTGTCGAAGAATGGGCCACTGACGGTCGCGCAAACCGTGGGTTACGTACTTCAAGCCTGCGAAGCCGTTGCCGAGGCCCACGCGCTTGGAATCGTGCACCGCGACTTAAAGCCAGCCAACTTGTTCCTGGTGCAGCGGAGTCGTCGCGAACCCAGTATCAAGGTGTTGGATTTCGGCATTTCGAAATCGGCAGACTCCGAGTCGCTGGGGCTCACGAAAACCTCAGCCATCATGGGCTCTCCCTACTACATGTCGCCGGAGCAAATGCGCTCGGCACGAGACGCCGACACGCGTTCCGACATCTGGGCTCTAGGCATCATTTTGTTCGAGCTCTTGACTGGAATGCCGCCCTTTCAAGGTAATACGATCACGGAAGTCGTCGTGCTCGTCACTCAAGGAAAGTTACCTTCAATTCGCGACCTGCGCCCCGATGTGCCAGCCGCGTTAGGCGACGTCATTGCCCGATGCCTCAGGCGAGATCCCGAGCAAAGGTATGCCGATATCGTCGAATTGGCCAAGGCACTCGTGCCGTTCGGTCCGCCGCGAAGTGACGTCGCGCTCGAGAACATTTCGCGCATCTTGGGCGCCGTAACGATGTCCGGGCGGCCCGCGGCGACTCAGCAGGCTAGCGCAATTGGGGGAGCGGGGAACCTGCCTTTGGCGCAGGCCACCGCGGCAGCCTGGAGCAATTCGCGGAGCGGTTCACGACCCAATCGCAGCCTGCCTCTCTTAATTGGAATAGGCGTCGTGGCCATCATGGCACTAACGATTTTTGCGTGGCGGCGCGGCGCAGGTTCCAAGGCGAGCGCTTCGGCTAGCATGCCCACGGCATCGGTCGCTACATCGTTGAGCGCGTCCCCTTCCACGGTCGCGATTGGAAGCGCGACATCTGATTCGCCCATCGCGTTGGCCACTTCGAACGCCCCCACTGATCTGCCGGTTGCCTTGGCCGCTTCATCCGTGGGAGCCAGGTTGTCCGCCAAAGCACCGGCCGCGTCGCTCAAGAAGAATTCTGGTCAGGCATTGACTTTGTCCACTTCGAAATCGAACAAGTCTGCAGCTCCAGCGGCACCAACGCCACCGAGTCGAGGCTTGAGCATGGGTATGAAGGAATGAGATTGGCGCGCATGGTCCGTTATTCGCGTGGTTTGTTGCACTTGCTAAGTGCGGTTACCATTTGCACGGCGTTGCTTGCGGAATCAAGTCCAGCGCTT
The DNA here is from genome assembly GCA_003154095.1 of Myxococcales bacterium. Taxonomy (GTDB): domain Bacteria; phylum Myxococcota_A; class Polyangia; order Polyangiales; family Polyangiaceae; genus FEN-1139. The sequence continues at coordinate 19,268 of PMCK01000414.1, forward strand.
GCGCAAGCGAGTAAAGACGCACGCGCTGCCGCCAAGAAGTCATTGGCGCAGTCTCTTTCTGGGCCGGCCAAGGCCGATTTTGATGCTGCAAAATTACTTGCCAACGACGGCGACTTCGCCTCCGCTTTGATTAAGTTTCAAAGTGCTTACGATGGTTCGAAGGACCCTCGGCTCTTGTGGAATGTCGCGTTTTGTCACAAAAACCTACGCCACTATGCCAAGGTTCTCGTCACATTGAAGCGATATGTGGACGAAGGGGGCGCCGTCCTGACGGCGAACGACAAGAAGGAGGCCCAGGATTTGATGGCAATGATCGAGCCATTCACGACGCGGGCAACCTTTCGAGTGAACGAGTCTGGGGCAGCAATCTTCGTTGATGACGAGCTGTTCGGAACTTCGCCACTCACATCACCGGTGCTGCTCGATATAGGAGAGCGACATATTCGAGTCGTGAAGGATGGGTTTCGAAGTTACGAAAAGGCCTTACCCGTTGGCGGGAACAGTGAGGTCAACGTCGATGTCACGCTGGAGAAGGAGGTGCATGAAGGCAAGCTGATCGTCAATGCGCCCGCGAACGCTTCAATCTTCGTCGATGACAAGCAGGTTGCCACGCAAAAACTCGAGCTGACGCTGCTCAGTGGCGGCCATCAAATTCGCGTCACGGCACCCGGAATGCACCCGTTTCAAACGGAAGTGGTAATCAAAGACAAGGAGACACGCTCGCTCGAGGTTGCGCTCGAGGCCCTGGCCCCAGCGGAAAAACCCAAACTCCGCGTTGCGGTGGGCTGTTCCGACACGGAACCGAGAGCCCCCGAAGAGGGGTTGATCCTGTACATCGACGGCCCGGATGTCCTGGCGCCGACCCAGGTCAAGCGGCAATGGAACGATGATCAGAAGAAAAATGTAGTTCAGGAAGTCGAGTATACGCTACCAGCGGGTCCACATCGGGTGCGCGTCGCAATAACCGATTGCCGACCCATCGACGTCAATGTGAATGTGGATGTCCAAGCGGGCGCTAGAATTGACGGAGCATTGGAGTCCGACAGGTTCGTGCTCGTGCGAGGGCCACTCGGCAGCCCGGGTTGGTTTCGGTTGGCGCTGGGTCTGTGGATGCCCGGCGGGACCGTCGAGCACAAGGTACCCGAAACTTATAGTGGAAAAGTCTCCGAAGTCATCGGAACCGCAATCGAGGCTGGCCTAGTGGGTCGATGGTTTGGCGCGTACATCAACGGAACCTACGGGAAGGGTTCATTTCGCCGGGTAACCTTCAATTCGCACTACGCGCTGCCCGACAAGGCCAGCGTTACCTGGGACCAATTCGCGTTGCGCTTCGGGCCACGATTCCCGTTCCACAGTGTTGCACTCGGTCTCGGCGTTAGTCTTGGGCTTCAGGAACTGGACCTCGACCAAGTGCGGACTGGTCACAAGTCGGGAGTCGCGGGCACGTTTGGGCAACTCGACGTGCAACCCCTCTGTGATTGGGGCCTATTTGCGTTGGGGCAAGCGGAAAAGCCGCTCAATGACGACCGCTTTTTCGGCGCCATGCAACTCGGTATCTACTTTCAACCCAACGCAAAGTGTCGCAAGGAACGTTCGACGAAGGTTGGGCTTGAGACTAACGGGACTCCTCCCAGCCGGTGAAGCTATGCCTTCCAGCCCAACCTGGGAGGTCGGTGACTTGTACCTTAGTTTTTCTCGCGCTACCTGTTCGTTCACTACGCCCTTCGGGCGTTCCTCGCTGCGGCGACGACGCCGAGGAGTGGTCGAAGGACCAGGACCGTCTACCTCCGGGAAAAAGTACAGCGCGCTGTACTTTTTCGCTCCGGTTCGTCGCGACGTTTCTATTGTTTTGGCGTTTGGTGCCCCGGCCCCAAANNGTTACTCGAAGTAGCCCTATGTCCATTACGACATTGTGTCGATTGAGACTGGAATTGCCGATACTTGGCTCGACTTTATGGTCAGTCGGCGCCGATGAAATTGATTACCCAAGGCCAACTGTGAACTTCGCCTCCCACAGTTGGACACGACTACGATTAGTGCTTCCTGACCGGCTCGAGCAATCGCTGAATCCAGAACCTTAGGATTTCCGCTCGCCTCAATGACTATATCTGCGGCATCCAACAGGCCGTTGTCTTCGGGCTTGCAAATCTCCTTTACTCCGATTTGGCTTGCCACGGCGCGTCGTCTTTCGGAAGGTTCAACGATTTGCACCTCTGCCCCGATCTTGCAGGACAACCAAGCAAAACTACGTCAACTGTTCGCGAGGCGTTTCAGTCGTCACCCAATTGAACGATTGCGGAATTGTGCAACGAACAACCGTCCACCATGGGGCTAAGTAGCCCCAGTCAGATGTGTGAGGCTGACGCAATTCCAGGAATCATTACCATTAGTTACGCGTGACTGGGCTGTAACGAGACGGCTAGACGGTTCCGTGCCGTTGTGACCCCAAAAAAGCCATTCAACGCGAGCCTCGATTGAATTCATAAGCTAGAATCGGCACATGAAATTCGCACTTGCTGCTCTGATCATTTCAGTATCCTCCATCGGTTCAGCAAATGGCGTGCAGCCACTCTGCGGTGGCGACGGTAGCCATCAGGCNNGCACAGAAGGTTGGTACCAAAGCCTCCTGCCCCATTTCTGGCGAAGAGTTTAGCATCGCCGCCGCCACTCTTCATTCGGAATACAAGGGCAAGTACGTGTACTTTTGCTGTCCCGGGTGCAAGTCCCGATTCGATAAAGATCCGGAAAAGTACCTGAGCCGGAACAGCTAAGGTGCGGGAGTTAGTGCGGCACTAGCTGCGTAGTTGCATAGCCGAATGGTGCCGCGGATTGTTAGAGTGTTGGTCGAGATGCGGCCGCGACATATAACGCTTGGCTTGATCGCCTGGTTATTCAATTGCTCGACCGCACTCGCCGGGCCACCGTACGTAACCGACGATCCGGAGCCGGTAGAATATCGCCACTGGGAATTCTACGTTGCAAGTCAATTCGAGAATAGTCGAGACGGCCTAGTCGGTACCGCCCCGCACATCGAATTGAACTACGGCGTGGTGCAGAACGTGCAGCTTCACCTCATTGCACCGCTAAGCTACTCGCGGGCCCGGGGAGGGCCAACCCATTACGGTCCGGGTGACGTGGAACTCGGAGTCAAGTTCCGTTTCATACAGGAAAACGATTGGCGGCCCATGGTCGGAACATTTCCCATGTTCGAGTTACCGACTGGCAGCGAAGCCAAGGGACTTGGTTCTGGCCGTCTACATGTGTTCGTCCCGTTGTGGGTTCAAAAGAGTTTTGGCCGCTTTACTACCTACGGTGGTGGCGGCTATTGGATTAATCCGGGATTGGGCAATCGTGACTATTTGTATTTCGGGTGGCAATTGCAGCGACGCTTTTCACAATGGGCAACACTGGGTGGCGAGGTATTTTATACGACACCCGATGCGGTGGGTGCTCGCGCTAACTTGCGCTTCAACGTGGGGCTGGTTTTGGACTTTTCCGACGAGCATCACCTGTTATTCTCTACAGGGCGCAGCATCGTCGGCGATACATTGTTAGAGGGGTATTTAGCGTATCAACTGACGTTGTAGTCCGCGGCCGTTTCGTTCATGCGTCCTTGGATGCCTCGAGTGACCCCGCCGGGGACCTTATTTGAACGCTGCTGCGTCGACTTGACATCGGTGGTGAAGGAGCGTTTCATTTGAGATCAGTCAATCACGTTCAGGTGCAGCCATGGCGAACAACTCGACCCAATTCCACGGAATAATTGCAGTGGTGTCGTTGACGTGTACGTTGAGTGCGTGCAGCGGCAGCGAACCGACCGTTGGTGCAGGCGGAGCAACAGGGTCTGGGGGCGCCGGCGCGGGAGGCACCCCAACGACATCATCGGCGACCGGTGGCGCGGGTGGAATGATAGCGGGTACTGGCGGCAGCGCTGGTTCCGCCGGTGCAACTGCCACAGGACTTTGGTCCATGGGTTACTACGCAAGCTGGCAGCCCGATCAATATCCCGTCTCCGCCATCGAATGGTCCGGACTCACCCACATTGCCATGGCCTTTTATACGCCCGACTCGAGCGGGGCTCTCTCCCTGATGGGCGGAAATCCCCAGCTGGCGACCAGCCTCGTTTTGGCCGCGCACCAGCATGGTGTTAAGGCAATCGCGTCCTTGGGTGGAGCGGCTTCGGCAAGTGCATTTCGGTTGGCGACGAACACCGGTACCATTTCGGCGTTCGTTAGCAACTTGGTCGGGCTCATGCAGACTGTCGGCTACGATGGACTCGACGTTGACTGGGAACCACTCGACAAGGCGGATGAACTGGTGGTGATCGACCTGGCCAATCGAGTTCGGTCGGCGTCTCCAGGCGTTATCATGACAATTCCAATTGGTTACGTGAATATCAATTTGGGGGCGGATCTGACTAACTATTCCGGTATCGCCGCTGTGTATGACCAGCTCAACATCATGTCCTACGGAATGGCGGGGGCCTGGCAGGGCTGGAAGAGCTGGCACAGCAGCCCGCTTTATCAACAAGATTCGGCGACGCCTACGTCCATCGATTCATCCGTACAACTCTACATTACAGCCGGCGTGCCGAAGAAGAAACTTGGGATCGGGATCGGTTTCTACGGTCTCTGCTATTCACCCCCGGTGACTGCACCCGATCAGCCCCTCAATGGCGCTACTCTGGTTGCGAGCGACGGCGCGATTTCTTATGCGAATATCATGGCCAACTATTATTCGGCTAGCGCGCGAAACTGGGATTCATTCGCTCGTGTTCCGTATTTATCGTTCAGCACCGCGCATGCCCCCGACGGATGCGGATATATTTCGTACGATGATGAGCAATCGATTGCGGAAAAGGGCAACTACATCAAAACAAAAGGACTCGGCGGCACCATCCAGTGGGAAATAAATGAAGGCTACATAAGTAGCGCGCTATCAGGACAGCGCAGCCCACTCTTGACGGCGATCGGCAACCAAATACTGCACTGAGCAAACTTGCCCAAAGCGATTGAGAATTGACGGCCGTTGAAGTCTAAGGACAACAGTAGAGATCAGTCACGTTGCCGATCGAGAAGACCGTGCAGCTTGTAGGCGTTAGATACGGGGTGACGCAAGCGTAAATGTTCGGGGTTGCGCTTGCGCATGAGGTCGATCTCGGCACGGGTGGAATTAGCAATTCGGGAGGTACCTCGACTGTTGCTACTACTCTACCTATGGGCGGCGGGACTGCAGTCAATGCTTGTGTGAACTCGGGTTTCGCAAGGACGTTCGCGGACAATCCCGGGATACAAGCCAACTAGCTAGCCTCGATGTGACCGTCTGGAGCAAACAGCCGTCCATCTCGCCAGGATAAATAGGAAAGCGCGAGTACTTCCAGTCGATGGGCCGGATAACGAAGGCGGTGGACGGCTCGAAACTCCGACGCCGCAATCTAAGGGACGCATCGCCGACCTAGCTGGTTGAAAGCGAGAAGTGGACACAACCGGACCGGAGAAGTCCGGATAATCTGTAAGTTCGAGAAGTCCTCGAACGTTAAGGAAGTTACGATGAGAAATATTGCCTATCTGCTACCGGTATTCTTGTTGGCCGTCGGCTGCAGCACTCGAACCAGCTTTGTCAAAGCGCCTGAAACAACACTCGGGCGCGTTGTGGTCTATCGCAACGGCGTTGCGTATTTCGAGCGGTACGCTGACGTCGAGGGTGATGCACTACACTTGCAAGTTCCCGCCGATAAAGTCGATGACTTCCTCAAATCGCTCACGGTTTCCGATGCGGTTACGAATGCGCCCGAACCCATTGTGTACCCAACCGATGTGCCGAATTCTGGTACCGGGCTGATTGAGATGAAAATTCAGTTGGGGGGCAAGAAAGCTCACAAGCTTAAGTTAACCTATGTGACCGAATCACCGTCTTGGAAACCCAGCTATCGGATGACGTTGGCGAAAAACGGCAAGATTCAAGTGCAAGCTTGGGCCATCGTCGATAACACGTCGGGTGAGGACTGGCAGGCTGTGAGGTTGGGCGTCGGCGCCAGCTCAGCTATGTCCTTTCGGTTCGATCTGCGCCACATTCGAGTCGTCGAGCGGGAAACGCTGCGTGCGGACGACCTGTTTGCCCAGGCTCCGCCGCTTGGCGGGGCCTCCTACGGTTCACAACAGGGCCCGGTGATGAAGAACGTACTGGCCGAACTCGACGATTCGACACTGGCCGACGAAGACAGCAAGGAGAAGCCCAAATCCACGGAGCGCCCTACGAGGGTTGCAATGAATGATGTGGCTACGACCGCCGCAGGCGCGCCGGGCCATGCGGCGTCCAAGAAATATTACCAACCGCAGCCGGGCGCTGCAATTCCCGCATCTTCGGCGCGCCATCAAAACCAACAAGGCATCGATGAACTGTCGCAGTCACTGAATCAAGCACGCGGACAAATTGTAGTTGAGGGTTATGCGAATAAAGATGACGTCGACAAGATGGCGGCGTCCCTCGACAGAGCCAATCGCGCGCGCGAAGCGATGATTAGAAATGGCATCGCACCGGAGCGCGTTCTAGCGCTTGGGCGCGGTGAGCAGCCCGGCAAAAATGGTGGGGTGCGTGTCGTCGAAGTGCCGAGCGCGCCCAAGGCTGACGGTCAAAAGAGTGAAGGTGATTCGAAGGCCGACAAAGGGGGCGGCAACGAGCCGATTGGCACGTCACATTTCGAATCCGACTCGCCCATGACCGTGCCCCGTGGCACCTCGGCGATGGTGTCGATTATGAACACCGAAGCCGAAGGCGAAGTCGTATACCTCTACGATCCGGAGAGCCCCCGGGGCAACGCTCAGTTCCCCTTCCGCTCCGTACGACTCAAGAACCCCACGGACTCGGCGCTCGAAAGCGGTCCCGTTACGGTATTCGGTGATGGCCGTTTCATCGGCGAAGGGCTATCCGAGCCAATTCCGGCGCACGCGCAGGCGTTCGTCCCATTTGCCCTCGATCGGCAAATAATCATTGAGCGCAAGGACGACGAAAAGGATTCGATCCGACGAGTCTTGACGGTCCAAAGAGGCGTGTTTCACACTGAACTACAACACTTGAAGCGTACGACACTCACGTTGCACAACCGACTGACCGAGAAGGCGATAGTGTACGTAAAGCACACGGTGCCGCCTTTGTACTCCCTCGCGAAATTGGGGATGCCCACTGAAAAACTCGGAGAAGCCTACTTGTTTCGAATTACACTCGAACCAAACTCAAAGTCCGAGTTGAATATCGAGGAGTCAACACCCGTATTTGCCACGACCGACATCAGGTCCCCGGAGGGGATGGGACTTATTCGAGCATACCTGTCCGCGGCCGCCGTTGAAGGCCCGTTGAAGAAACAGGTGGATGACTTACTGCGTCTCAACACAGACATGGCGAATATCGAGCAACGTATAGCCAGCACCCGCGATCAAATGGCAGAATACCGGACCCGTATGGATGAACTGCACGCGCAGATTGTGACGTTGCGTGCCGTCAAGATGACAAGTGGCAGCTTGCTGACGAATCTCGAAAAGAAGTTGGGCGATATCAGTGATAAGCTATCCAAGGCGACAGTGACAGTGGTAGGTCTCCAAGAACAGTTAATGGTGGCTCGTATTCGCTTTCAGGACGGGGTAGCCGAGCTGTCCCTGGAAACGAAGTCGGCAGAAAAGTGAAGCTCTTGTTCAGCAACTTGGCCCGCTGTCGTCAGCGGGCCCTGAGCGGGTTTGGCCGAAAATTGCACCTCCGCTGACCCGAAGCGTCGAAAAATTACCCGAGCAACCAGAACTTTTACCGGATTCTACCCACCGTGGTAGCGTTTGCGGGCAATGCGTGTGGTCCTCAGACTTGAACCCACAGTTAGGGACGTATCATCACAGGAAAGTGAGGTGGCGTTATCGGCTAGCCTTTCAACGGCAACGGCCCTATCTGCCGCCCTCGATATTCCCGAGGAAGATGATCCGGCGACGTTAGTCCTCCACGTGAGTGAATATCAAGTTCGGCATGGCGAGGCGGCCGCGCAATTGGATGACGCTATCGAGGAGGCTGATCGACTTGCTCATCAGGCCATAGCTTCCTCATATACGTATGCCACTGATTTGTATAATGAAGGCCAACTGGAACAAGCTAGTGTTGCCTTCGAGCGCGCAGAGCTTCTGCTGCGCGGCGATTTGGGACCTCGACATGTGTTGGTCCTATTGTCGCTCGCTGAAATCGAGCGCGCGCAAGGTAATACCGAAGCCGCAGTTGGCTGGTTGGATCGGGCACTCGCTATGGCGCCGACCCATCGTGGAGCTCTTGAAGCTCGAATTGCTTTTGCGCAGGGAAATGAGGAGCCATCATTGGCGGCGGCGCTCCTCGAGCGATTGGTGTCGCGGCTCGAGACTTCGGGAAAGAAAGTTGAAGTCTTTCGGGCAATTGCAGACGAATCATTGAAGGCAGCTCGCAATGCAATCGGACAGGCCAGTGTCCTCATGCCAGGGGCCGTCGATCTGCTCGAACGGCTCAGGGCCGTCAACGAGGCTGCCGGGATGTGGGATGATGCAGTGTCGGCCCTGGTCCAACTCGCCGAGTGCACCTCCGAGCCGGAGCAGCGCGCAAAATTGCTGGTTGATGCCGCGCGTCTTTGTAGTGAACGCGCTCGGCAGGCGCAGCGCGCTGTGGCCCTTTACGAAGCAGCCATCGAAGATGACCCTCACGTGGCAGGCGCATTCGAGGCGATTGAATCCGAGCTTGTAAAGGTCTCGGACGCCGAGGGGCTCGCGGCGGCTTACTCACGCCAGATAGCCCGTCTGGCCGCGACGGGCGATGTCAGCGAGCAGCCCGAAATACTAAGAAGGCTAGCGCGGATACAATCCCAGGCATTGTCCGATCCGGTATCGGCAATCGCAACCTTGGAAAGACTGCTGGTTCTGAAGCCCCAGGATGTTTCAGCGTTGCTCGAGTTGGCCGTGTTGCAGGAGGCTGCGGACAATCACAATCAAGCCACGCAATTGTTGGAAACCGTCGTCGCACTTGACCCTTCGCGAGTCGACGTCTTCCGCTCTCTATTCAGATTGTTCACCCTGGCTCGCGATGCAGACAGAAGTTACTGCGCCTGCTCGGCCCTCGTGGCCGTGGGCGAAGCAGACCTGGATGAACAACTGATATTTGCACAACATAGGCCAGAAACCTTACCGATTGCCAAGGCCACTCTCAATGACGAGACATGGCAACAGTTACTGCCAGAATCGCACCCTAGCATTCTAGATGCGCTTGCCGTTGCGATTGAAAAAGTAGCCTTTGACGCATGGTACGAAAACGAAACGCGTACCTCGCTTCCTCCGTTTGGAGAAAAGGTAAATCCGCAGAAGACCACCGTCAGCGCGGCGCGATGTTTCACCTGGGCGGCGCAACTTCTAGGTTTGCCCGAGCCCGACATTTACCTGCAACCGGCTCAAACACGAATTGGAATGAGGATTTTGCCCAAGCGTAAACTGAGCATAGAGCTTGGACACCCCGTGTTATCCGGTTGGGGCATGGGCGATCTTGCGTTTCTAGCGGCCCATCACCTCACTTATGCGCGTCCGGGCTGGCGTATCATTGCCCTTTTAGGCTCGCGCGACGAAGTCCGCTCATTGATTATGGCCGGCATGTCCGTGGCTCGTCCAGACATACCGGGTCTCGCCGAAATAGGCTCACGCTCCCAGGAGTTCGCGCACCAACTGGAAGGCCGTATGTCGCCAGAGGTCCGCGAGTCCCTGGGGTCCGTCGTGGAACAATTGATGGGAGGAGGCGCCACTCTCGACGTATTTGCCTGGCTGCGTTCCGTAGAAGAGACTGCGGGTCGGGCCGGTTTGCTGGCATCTGGCAACCTGACAGTTGCCGCCAATGTCTTGGCCATTGCCGGTGCATCCCCGGGAGGCCAATCCGCTGCCGAACGCGCTAAAGGGCTGCTTGCCTTCTGCGTGTCGAAACAACATGCGGCGCTGAGAAAGTGGCTCGGCGTTGCGGTAGGTGAATCATAGGGTCGCAAACGTCACGCCCTTGTACCCACTCAGAGCGAGACGGATGAGTGCGCGGCATCCGGCCAAGCGAGCTTGGCGGGCGGATTCTCCGAGACCCGATGCGCGATGAGGCGTCCGGCCAGGCCGGGCGCGAGAACGACGGGTGCGGGAGGCCCGGAAAACAAGCTCGAATTCGATTCCGGAGAGCAATTCGCAGGCCACGAGCCCTGCCTGGGTGACAGAACGCCAGCCATGTACTACCGTCCGGGCCGCATTAGCGATGTCCCGAAGTACCGAATTGAGCATACTGGGCCCGTCGAGCCGCATCACTGGCCGCGTTAGCGGCAAGGGCGGCGTCCGAATCGAAGGCAAGCTTGTCGGCAATGTTGGCGTCACCGGCCCCGCAGAAGTGGCCGAAGGCGCCAGCGTTGAAGGCGACGTCAACGCCGAGTCCCTCGATCTCGGGGGCAATTTAGTGGGCAACGTTACGACTACGGGCGCTGTGGTGATTCGGTCGGGATCGTTGCTACACGGCGAAGTCAAGGGTGCAGAAGTCGCAATCGAACCCGGAGCGCGGGTATCGATTCGTCTCGACACACCTTTCGAATTGAACATTTGATTTGACCCGAACTGATCCAAGTACAACGAGGCAAGATGGCAGGCACGGTGATAGGCGAAGAGCTCACGATTGAAGGCGAAATCACCAGCGATGAAGAAGTGGTGATTCAGGGGACCGTGCGCGGCTCGCTCAGCAGCACGGATACCATCCAAATTCTGTCGGGGGCGGTCGTTGAAGCGGACGTCACGGCGGCGAGTTTGAGCGTGGCAGGCGCTGTTACGGGAAATGTAACGGCCACCGACCGCGTTGACTTGCAGGCCGGCGGTCGGTTGATTGGCGATGTACGCTCAGCGCGTTTGACAATCGCCGACGGCGCGTCGTTCAAGGGCAACGTCGATATGGACGTGTGACGGAGCCACTATGAGGTCACCATCAACCATTTCGGCAACTACGGTCGTACGCGGCAATATTGGCGGGGACGGCTCGCTGGAAATCCTCGGGCGCGTGGAGGGTAACGTGACCATGACAGGACAAGTCGTCGTTGCCGCTGATGCCGCCGTGCGAGGAAACGTTAGCGCGACGGAGATTCAAGTTACCGGCAGTATTGCGGGCAACCTTTCAGCGTCAGATATTTTGATGCTCAATCCGGGAGCCCGCGTCGTAGGTGATCTCGCTGGCGCGCGCATCGGCATTGCGGAGGGCGCGCTCGTGCGAGGCCTGGTCCGCACGGAAGGCGAGCCGCCGTTAGCCAAGCCAGCGGGAGTATCTGTGGCACGACCCGCCGTAACCGCGGCCAAGCCTGCCGTCGCCCCAAGGGCGGCCTTTGCAGCCCCTGCTGCGAGACCCGCTCCCGCGGCTCTGCCGCGGCCGTCGCTGCCCAAGGCTAGTTTGTCCGCTACGGCACATGAAAGGCCCGTGATGCACGAGCCACCGCCCGACAGTAGTCCTGCGTCGGAACCCGAACATCCCGCTCCTGCTAAGCATGAAATGCCCAAGCACGATCGTTTGGCAGACGGTCCGCCTCCGCCGGTTGTCCCGTCGATCAAGGGGCAAGTTAAAGCGAAGAAGAAGTTTCGCGGGCGCTGAGCCCACTGTCGCGGCGATCCAATTTCGCTTCTGCGAACTTGTTTGATCCAAAGATCACCGATATCCCACGATGGGTGAACGTATAGCATCGTCCGTGATAGAAGGGCCCAATGACGAAAGAATCGAAACAACTAGTTCGTCTCGTCGAATTGCTTCGCGAACTCAGCTTCGAGCGGCGACGGGTGATACTTGCCTCCGGTAAGGAGAGCGACTTCTTCATCGACTGCAAGCAAACAATTCTCACCGCCGAAGGGCACGCGCTGGTCGGCGAGCTCATGTTCGACGCGTTGGCGCAGTTGCCCACCTGTGAAGCGGTGGGCGGTGTTGAACTCGGGGGGTGTCCGTTGGCGAGTGCGGTCTCTCTCGTCAGCTTTCAACGAGGTCGGCCGCTCCCAGCGCTTTACGTTCGAAAGGCTCAAAAGGACCATGGGACCGCAAAACTGGTCGAAGGTGACAAGTCGATTCGTCCGGGTATGCCAGTCGCGTTGCTGGAGGATGTAATAACCACGGGTGGCTCGAGCCTGCGTGCCGTCAAGGCTCTGCAGCAGGCAGGTGTCAACGTCGTGGGGATTGTAGCCCTCGTCGATCGATTGGAGGGGGGTAGGGCAACAATTGAGGCCGAAAAGCTGCCTCTGCTCAGCCTTGCGACGCGTCGCGACTTCATGAAGGATTAGCCGTGGCGCATCGATCGGTGTTGGCCGCCGTGAATTGGTGCGTGCCATACCGCCAGTCGCATGGCAGTCAGAGCGCATATGAATAAGAGACTCGAGATTCTCGAGAAGATGGTCAAGTCGGGTACCGGCGATTCCTTTGCCCAATACGCATTGGCACTCGAGTACCGAAAAGAGGACCGGGTAGAAGAGGCAATTGATACCTTTTGCGCACTCAGAGAGCGCGACCCCAACTACTTGCCCATGTACCTGATGGCTGGGCAGATTTATGTCACATCGGCGCGTTTGGCAGAAGCTCGCGACTGGCTAACCGCCGGAATCGGTTTGGCCAAAGCCCAGGGCGACCACAAAGCGCTAGGTGAATTGGAAGCCGAACTCAGCCACGCGGACTCAATGGGCGACTAGGGAGCCGCGACCGGCGATCCGTATATCTCGACTTCAGATATGCGAGCGGTTTGGTCGACATCAAAATTGGGCTTCACGATTTGGAGTCTCATCGCGCGCAACGAGGTCGGCTTGATATTGTGTTGAGTTACCCCCTCGTGATTGTTGGTTACGGTTACGGCGCGCGTCCAACCCACCCCATCCGTACTAATGTCGATATTGAAATCGCGCGTATTCAATGCTGTGCGCTCGCCCCCCGCCTGTGCGTGATAGATTACAAATTGATTGACGAGGAATTGACCTCCGAGATCAACCTCGAGGATTCGACTCGGCCCGGTGGAACACCATTTCGTATTCAGGCTTCCATCCGTCGCCTTGTCAGATGCCGCATCGG
>PMCK01000594.1 GCA_003154095.1 Myxococcales bacterium
AGTTCGTGCTCATCTGGCTGGGCGCGTTGCTGATTCCGATCCTCGGCCTGATCGAGGCCGGGGGCTGGCACAACATGACTCTGCGCATCGCCGAGCGCTTCCCCGGTCGCGACTACACGCACCTGTGGCGGATGGTCGGTTCCGCCGCCGACAATCCGATGGGCGTTCACTGGACGGCCATTCTCTTCGGCCTGACCATGATCGGCGGCTTCGGCTATTGGACCACCGACTTTCTGGTAGTCCAGCGTGTGCTCGCGGCGCGCGATCTGCGCTCGGCCAAGATGGCTCCCATTCTGGGCGCGGCCTTCAAGATGGCCGTGCCGATCATCGTCATCCTGCCCGGGCTGCTCGCGCTGGCTCTGCTGCCCCAGACGCTGGTGGGCGAGAGCGAAGCGGTCGCCACCGGCGCGCACAGCTANNAACGACGTGCTGCCGCTGATGATGGCGCGCTATCTCGGTCCCGGCCTGCTCGGGCTCGGCATCACGGCGCTCATCGCCGGGTTCATGTCCGGCATGGCCGGCAACGTCAGCGCCTTCACGACGGTTTGGACGTACGACATCTACGGCGCGATGATCAACAAGAAGGCGACGGATGAGCAGAAGGTCAAGGTCGGACGCTGGTGCACGGTTTGGGGCGTCATAATCAGCATTGTTACTGCGTACATGTGCAAGGAAGCGTCCAGCATCATGGACTACGTGCAGGCGCTGTTCAGTTTCTTCATCGCGCCGCTGTTCGGCACCGTGCTGCTGGGCATGCTGTGGAAACGAGCGACGAAGGCGGGCGGCTTCTGGGGTCTGTTTGCGGGCACGCTGTCTTCGATTGGCATGTGGGCTTGGGTAAAGCTCGATCCGGGTGCGGTGCGCTACATCGCCCTGAGTTCCGCCGCCCAGGATCAGGCGCAAAACATGTTCCGCGCTTTGTGGTGCTGCCTCATCGGTGTCATCTTTCTGGTGGTGGTCAGTCTGCTGACGAAGCCAAAGCCAGCCGCGGAACTCACCGGTCTTGTGTACGGCGAGACTGTGATTCCCGCAGAGGGCAATTTTGCTTTCTATCAGCGGCCGCTCTTCTGGGCGGGCGTAACCACATTAGTGTTCGTGATTATTAACATTTGTTTCTGGTAGGCGCACATGGACTCCAAGAACGTATTGTCAATCTGGCTGGTTGTCGGTATTTCACTGCTGGGCAATGGAGTACTGATCCTGGGCGCTGGCCTATACGAACTAATCTATCCCCCGGCTACCAAGGTGGTGCTCTACGAGTACCACGCCAATATCTGGTGGGGTGCAATCCTCACTGTTATCGGTGCCTTCTATTGCATTCGCTTTGCGCCGAGCCGTCGGAAAGCTGAACTAAAAGGCAAAGCTGCCGATCGTAAGTAGGCACGAAACGAAACTTAACTATCCGTAGTTCGCAGCCACGATGCTTTCCTGCAGGGCGTCATCGGTCGCCTCACGGCGACTTACGCGTAACCAACGGTGATTGGCACTTTCTGGTCGTGACGGCACGGAATCGATGCATTGAATCGATGCGCGTTTCCGCGACGCCACGACAAAAGAGAATGACTCAATTCGGCGGGACGGGTCGGTTGAGTTGCTGCATGAGCCAGGTCATGGCAGGTCGCGGCGTCGTGCCATTGACGATGCCACTGTTCGTCTCCCACGTGCGACCGACGATCCAGCCCCAGACGGTGACACCGTGGACGTACGAGGAGCTGAGGAAGACCCCGAAGTGGTTCTGAAACGACGTCGATTGTGAGCTGTCGGTCGCGTCATTGATGTCGTACTCGGTGATGTAGATGGGCAGACCGGTCTGGCTGTTCAGATACGCCAAGTTCGTCTGCAAGGTCGAGGCCGAGACACCTTTTAGCCCGTGCGACTGGCATCCAATCGCATCAATGGGAGCGCCGTTGGCCACGATGTCCTTGACGATGTCGACAGTGTGATTTCGGTCACCCGTGAGTTCATCGTTGTTGTAGTCGTTCAGGATCAGCACGGCTGTACCGCAGTACTGACGCGCCAGCTTGAATGCCTTGGTGATCCAGGGGTACGTCCCACCTTCGCCAGCGCCCAAGTTGGCCGTATAGCTCGGCGTTGTATGCGGTGGCGGCTCGTTCACGACGTCGATCACCTTGGTGTTCGGGTAGCGCTGACAGAAAGACTTTATCCAGGTCTCGACCTGTGCCTGTGTGGGCGTGCCACTCGGCTGCTGGCTACCCCAAACGAAGCAATGCTGCTTGAAGACGATGCTGTTCGTGTTGGCATAACTGTAGACGCTGTCCAGGCTGCCCCAGTTGAACGCGCTCGTTGGCGTCGACTGTACTGATCCCCATTTGCCCGCGTTTTCCGGCGTGATTTGATCCCAGTACTTGGAGTACTTCAAACCCGTTGGGTCGACGCCATTGCCTGTCGTGATGTTGCCGACGAACTTGTTCGGCGCGACTGATGAACCCCCGCCCGCCGTCTTGCTGCCTCCCGTTGCCGGGGTTCCCCCAGCGGCCTTACTACCCCCGGTGGTGGGTGTTCCGCCGGCAGCCTTGCTGCCACCCGTAGCAGCACCACCGGTAGCAGGCGTGCCTCCAGTCGGGGCATTTCCGCCTGTTGCTGGGGCGGCCCCGCCGGTTGGCGCTGCGCCGCCTGTTGGTTGCGCGCCGCCCGTCGAGCGGTTACCACCCGTTGACGGATTGCCTCCGACGCCTGAAAGTCCACCGGTCGTCGAGTTGCTGGCCGTTGCGCCGCCATTCGAAGTCGTGCCTGCGACGGCAGTGCTGCCCGCGACATTCGTAGCGCCACCCACTTCCGCACCAGGCGGAGCAGTAAGCGCGTCGGAGCCGCTACAGCCCACTGCGACAAAAGCCAACATAGCCGTGAGCAGATCGCTTGATCGTATTTTCATGATTGGGCACCCATGACTTGAGCAAGGTCCTCTGAAACTGTCCGCATTCGGACGCGGCACTGAATCGTTAGATTACAGCCAACCCAGTCGCGAAAATTTCACCCCCGGCGGCAAGGCTTAGGGGCACGCATGTGGAGTTACGCGTTACACTCTTCGAGGATTTGTTCAACGTAACTGGGTTGGCTGTAGTTGTGTTTCATTGGCGGGACTGATTTCTAGGGCTTGCCAACGAATTGGTGACGCTTTGGACGCAGAAATATCTCCAATTGATGCAGTGGTACCCCGCGCCGAGTTCCGTCATTAAATGATAAGGGAAACCCTTGTGAGAGCTTGGACAACAAAGTGCGGATTGTTTGCGTAGAACGGTGCTGTGAAATTCCGCCGTGAGTTGTACCGAACGGCTCCGACAACCGTCTCGAGGCGATTACATCCTAGGTCAGTGGTAGGACGAGCCTCGCGAGAGCGGCGATGTCTATCCTTGTAGCGCGGTGGACCGATCGAGATTTAGAAGGCGACGCTGGCTTGGACTTTGACGACGTCCATGTCGGGCTTTGTACCCGAATATGGGCCGTGTTGGATAATACTGTTCCCTGCCACCAGTTCCTGGCCCCATGGCCATGTGCCGTTGAGTACCATATTGTTGCCGTAGCGGTACCGAGAGTACTGAATGTAGATGCTTTCGCTGGAGAGGAAGTGCGATGAAAATATCACGCGCGGTGTGATGGCAGAAAAGACGTATCCGGAGTGGTCCAGATCGTAATTCACCTGGTCGTAGCGGGCCATGAATCCGAGCCACTCGGTAGCTTGGAGTGTCAAGTCCGCACCGTACTTGAATTGCTTTATATGACTTTGCGTAATCGTTGACCCTGCCGGCAAATCGAGACTGGCGTTCGCCATCAATCCGAACACGTTCAGCGTCAGATCGGGCATTAGACTCCCTCGCGGCTTGTCCTGGATACCCGAGAGCGAATTCTCATAGAGAAAGCCGAGATTGAGCATCGAACCGGTGCCGGTGCTATCGGGTGGGTTGTTTGTCCATGCCATGTAGTTTGAGGAGATGCCTGCGCCGCCCAGCGAATGCATGACTTCGACACCCGCGTTGGCGAGCGCCCAGCCATTTCGCACCTTGATGTAGGACGGGGATATCCACAAACGACCCGCGAAAGGTGCACTCAAAGTAACCTCTCCGCCGATGGTCATTAGGTAGGCCTTCTCGACGTCTGAGTACGACTTACCGGGCGTGGTTTGCTGGGTCAGGTTCGGGTCGCGAGACCACTGGGTATTGAAGTGAAGTCCAATATCGACGTACTTCTTGAACGTGAATTGTGCATTGTCGTAGTGAATCAAATCCATACCCGTCGTGGACCCGTAAATCGGGGGTTGGACGGTATAGTTAAAGCTACCATCTCGGCTGGTTCCAAAACCTTGGACGAGAGTCACGGTGACATCGGAATTGAAGGGGAGCGTCAATCTCAGTTGTTCGCCGAGTTGGCGAAAGCGCCCGAGCGTGTACGTGTCGTACTTGTCGAATGTGCCAAACTTCGGCCACCAGGACCCGACAGTGAGTGCAATGTTCGGTTTGATGCCGGCTGCCTCGAAGTCCGTGTCGAGTGTTAGGTATGCCGCTCCCGGTGCCCATGTTGCATCGGCGTTACGGAAGCCGGCCCCTTGAAACCAATACCCCATCCACCCGACTACCGCTTCGACGTGCTTCTTCTTTGCGTGAACGAAAAGCTCCGCCCAGTCTTGTTCTTGCAGTCGCGTGTAGGCGAAGCTGTAGTAGCTTGCGTCGATCGTACGATTGGGCCCGTATGATACCTGCATGCGGGTAGGACCGGTCGGGTTGTCGGGACCTGGGCGCGGGCTGAAACCCATTGCGAAGGGTGCTCGGAAGTAGCCGCTAACGAACGTTTGCCAGCCTCCCGGTTGTTCGGCAGGTTTCTCGGTTGGAGTGGGCGGTGGAGCAGATGATTCAGGGGGGCTCGCCGGGGCCTCCTGCCGATCCTTGGACGTGGGCTGGGTCGCGGGCTTTTCAGACGTAGGCTTGTCTGTCGACTCTTCGGACGCGGCAGGCGTTGCACCCTGGCCCGACTCCAGGTCCATCGGCATTGGCTCGACTTTGGGCTCTTGAGCCGCGGCCGGAATTGCCACCGCCCAAACCCCCAGCACGACGCACCCCTTCAGTATTCGCAGCATGGCTGTCCTTTCCTCTTTCGTCCCGAGGAACTAGTACAATTCGGGTATTCCATCAAGCACACGCAGTGGCAGGCGTCGTGCGCTTCTGTCTCCAAATCCGCATTCGAGCTCTAACTAGACACACAAGCGGGCTCGGGTAGCGAGACGCTCCGAGTGCTGTCCTGTGGTTACGACCGGGGCTTCAAGATCAGCATCGCAACGCTCTTCGACCGCAGAATAACCCTGCAGTGACGTCCCGGCGATCGAGCAATTGGCGACGGTGATCTTGACGTGTTTAACTGCACGTTCGCGGCATCCGTGCAGCAGTGACCTCAAACGAAGATTTCCGTCGAATCGATCAAACGACTTACCACCACCGCTTCACGAGCATTTTCGTTCGCACTCGAGCCCATAGCAAGAGCAAAGTCACGGACCACGACAGTATCAGTAGGTTACTCAAGCAACTCTTTGAGGTACGTACTTGATCTTCGATTCGCCCTCCACAGAGGTCCTGTGCGCCCGCACCCTTTTAGCCCAACTCCACGACACCATCTACATCATCTTGCGGCAATCCTCTCAGCCCACAGCGGGCTCTACCAGATAACTCTCGCACCGACCGGGGTGACAAAGGGTCGGGCTGGGTGATCATAACCTGACGGGCTGGGCATACTGGATACTGCCAGTTGCCCCGTCGTCGATTTATCGACGGAAGCGTTACCGTGATGCCACTGCATTGACAGTGGCGATACTAAAGCGTAGCCACGATTGCAACCCTGCCCCTAAGGAGGCCCCCCGTGCGTTCAACTAAGTTCCAATTGTGCATTCTTACTGTCGGACTCGGGCTCGTTGGCTGCAGTGGATCTAGTAATAGTGGACCCGGAGCCGGCGGAGACCAAGGAGTTGGAGGAGCCACCGGCGGCGCTGTCGGTACAGGCGGCGCTCCGGTCAGCACCGGCGGCGTCAATGCAGGCCAGACGGGTGGAGCAGCGGCCGGTGGAGCGGCGACAGGTGGAGCGGCGACAGGCGG
>PMCK01000055.1 GCA_003154095.1 Myxococcales bacterium
CAGCAAGCTCTACATCCTGCCCGCCAGCGGGGGCGAAGCAAGACCCCTTAAAGGCAACACGGCCAGGATGAACTCCTGGCATAGCTGGTCGTCGAACAGCAGGTGGCTCGTCTTTTCTTCCAAGGCCAACTCGCCCTACACCCAGCTCTTCGTCACGCACATTGACGAAAACGGGGTCGACGCACCCGCAGTGCTCCTAGAACACCTGACCGCGCCTGACCGCGCCGCCAACATTCCGGAGCTCGTGGCCGTGGAGCCGGACGCCATCGCGCGCATTAGCCCGCGTTTTGTCGACGATCTCTCGCTTTGGCGTTCGGGCATGGCGCTGATGGACGCTGGGGACCTCCAGAACGCAGGCGCACGCTTCAGAGAAGCGCTTGCGATCAATCCGCGAAACAGCAAGGCCCACATCACACTTGGCAACACGTTAGAGGCGGCAGGCAACAACGATGAGGCCATGAGCCATTACAGCGAAGCAGTACGCCTCGATCCCTCCTCCGCCATCGGACACATCAACAGTGGAAACATCTTCCTGAAAAAAAGAGACCTTGTGCGGGCTATTGCTGAATACCAGCTCGCCCTAGAAGTCGAGCCCAAGAACGTCTACGCGCACCTCAACCTCGGGCAGTCCTATCTGGCACTGCACAAGTTGCCGGAAGCGCTTGCCCATCTCCTCGAAGCGCAACGGCAGAGCTCGGACAATGCGGCGCTCTGCTTTCTCGTTGGAAAGGTCAACGAGCGGATCGGCCAGCGGGTCGAGGCCGTGCGGTTCTACAGGGAAGCCATTCGAATCCGGCCGAACTACGCGGAAGCGAAGTCGAGCCTGGCGGCCCTAGAATAGAACGTCCGTTAGCCGCAGGGCCGAAGGGGCCGCCACGCTCACAATAAGAAGCAGCGGTGACGCCGGGAACGCCGTGTAGTTCGCGAGCGCTCAAGACGTGTCTTCCCGCTGGTTGCGCCACCAGCTTCAAGGCGTCGACCCCGGACCGCGCAGCGAAGGCCAGCAACGCCTTCGGCTTCGACTCCTACCGTGAAGTCCGCCAGGCTACAACCGCCGGTTCGGACGAATTCCACAGAATCCCCACGATGCCCACCGGCCTGTGCAGGATGGCGAGGACCTTTCCAGGATCTTCTCGTGGCAGGAGGATCGCACACTGTCGCGCAATCTAACGGTGCACTTCAAACGTGTGACGTACTTGGCGGAGCCGGGGCCAGGTGGATGGTCCTTTTAAGCACCATTTTGCCTTCAGCGAATCGCGTACACAAAAAGTCTGATAACCGAGATTCCGTAAACTACACGCACCTAAGGGAAAACAAGCTCAGTTTTTTTTGGCGGGGCCGCAACGGGCATGGCCTACCCTGTGCCCCGCTTTCGGAGGCCCGGTTTGTCACCACTCGGGGCTGGCGGGGCAGCGTAGTCGACCTCGGCGTGGTCGGGCCCCGACCTCACCGTGAGCGTCACCGTGACACACCTAGATTGTGGCTGAAACGACGGCTACGGCGTCCACAACCAATGTTCCGATCAACACTTTGACCTGAACAGTGTGCGCGCCGCTTGTGAGCCCACGGACGGTAAACGTTTGGTAGAAGGCGTCAGACGCCATGGTGCTGGCTGAAGCATCTGTGACTTGCCCATCCACTGTCACCTCAAGCTTCGCGGAACCGCTGTTGGCTCCCAGAATATCGAGGCCCGTTCCAGTAAAGGCGTATTTCAGGGTCGCGCCCGATCCCTGACTCGTAGAAAGGGAGCGTTGGTAATTGTACATGCTTTGGCCGTTACTATGAGTCCACGAACCGCCGTAAACCAACTTGGCAGCTGGCGGCGAAGCCAAGTTGGTCGTCTCCAGGTCATCCAGCAGTTCGGAATAATAGGGAGAAGAGCCATCGATCGTCTCGACCTTCAAGTTGTCAAAACGAGTGAAATAGTAACCGCTGGCGAGGTCGACTCGCCCCGACAGTCTGGGCTTAGTATCGGTATACGTGGTCAGGACAGTACCATCCAGAGAGGCGGTCACTTTCCTGTCCACAACCAGGAGGGCAAGGTTATGCCACTCGTCGTAGATTGCTTTGAAGCCTGCAATCGTGACTCCGCCCGAACCGCTGACGACGTTTCCGCTGGCGGCAGCAACACCGTCGACTAAGAACTGCCAGCTGCCGTCGAAGACGTATTTCAAGAGATAGGGCGTACCGCTCAGGGTGTGAGAATTGCTACCGCCTTGCTGTCGGGCTCCGATCGCAGCGTAGTTGTTGCCATCCTGAATGCTGTTGTTCTCGAACGAAACGTCGACGCTGGCCTTGTAGTTGAGCCACCTGTTGTCCCCGATACCGGTGATTGGATTGCCACTATTCCATGTTCCGCCAAGCCCCATGACCGATTGATCCACCTGTTGCCGCAGAACATAGTTCGTGGAACCGCTTGGAAGATAGGCTTCGAAGGCTCCGTTGCGATCGCAGGCATAGCGAGGAATGACACTTTGGGAGCCACCGCGAGAGGTGACATAGCTTTCCGTGCCCGCAAGTTGACCGCCCGCCACGATGACGGGTACGGTCTTGCTGGAATAGTCGAAATCGTCGGCGTATAGAAACTTGTCCGTCGTATTCTGAGCCGAACCGGTTGCATCGGTGTCGAGCACGGTGCGAGCACCCTCGACGGGCAAGGGTACGTTGAACTCTGCCTTTCCACTGTTCGTCAACGTCGTGGCGGTCACAACCGAGAACGGCTTGACCGCTATGGTGTAGGCGCCGCTGGCATCAGCGGACATCGTGCAAAGGTACTTCATGTAGTTGCTGTTGAAGGCTGCCCCACTGTCCGCGGCACGGGTTTCCCAGACTTCCAGGGACGGGTTGGTCGCCAAGGCCATATTGGCCGTCTGGATCTTGTAACTTTGCGTGCGATTGCCGTCGTTCATCAAAATAGTCGAGAAATTGTGCTTGTCGGGAGCTGCCAGGGTCAGGTAGCTGGGGGTGCCGTTGCGGCCATCCACGGGGTTCGTACCTGTCGCACCGGTGGCACTGGCTTGTGAGACGACTCTCCAGATTCCCGCCGTGTTGCCTTGATTTTCCCAACCCGTCTTCGCGAACCAACTGAAATGCCTCAAAACGTCGAGGCCTGCGTCGTAGTGAATCCATCCCGACCATGGGTCGCGAGCGCTGAGCAACTCTTTGAACGAGTATTGTCCCCCCTCGTAAAATGAGCCGATGGCTGGCTGATAGACGAAGTGGGTTCGTCGAGAATTGACAAAGCCCTTGATGATCGTATTGCCCATTTCGAGGGCGCCGTTGAGGCCACCGATGCCGGACCCGGAATTGGGACGAAAGGCAGTGTTACTGAAGGTGGCTTGCGCCTCACTGTTCCAGACCTCTTTGTCGAATTGTTCTGCAAGTTTCTTGAAGTCACCGGCACTGTCGTCATCGGTGTTGTAATGATATCCGGCAACCGAGACGGCGGCTCGCAGGGTCGCGTCCGCGACCATGTTGTTGCCAAAGGAGCCAATGCCGGCCTCGTCGGAGATCACGACCTTGATGTTGTTATAGAGCGACTGCTCGGTCGTGTCGTTGAAGCCGCTTGTATCCGCCTTGACCCGATCTGCATATTGCGTGGTCCATGTCAGATCCGGTGCGCTTTCATTGACGCCGGGGTTGACATAGTCGACCATGTAGCC
>PMCK01000581.1 GCA_003154095.1 Myxococcales bacterium
TCGTGGCATTGGGTTTGACTGCTAAAATGGCACGCTCCTGCGCCCTAAGGACTATCTCGTAAGCCGCTCGCTGCAGGGGCGTATATTTGCCGTTAGCCGGAAACGTCCTGGTAATGTCAGCCGATTGGTAACCGTATTCACAGCCAGCATCAACCAAGATAAGCTCACCAGCCGCCAATTGCCGGTTATTGCTGCGGTGATGCAGTATCGTAGCGTTTACTCCGGATGCGACGATTGGCGAATACGCGACTCGCTCAGCACCGCTGCGGCGAAATTCCGAACGCAGCACAGCTTCGAGCTCGTACTCCCATTGACCGGCCCGCGTAGAGGCAAAAACGGCTCTGTGCGCCTGCTCTGTCACCTCGATGGCGCGCCCGAGTGCAGCCAATTCCCCCGTGTCCTTTTGCAGACGCATTTCGTGTAAAATGGTGCCAGGTTCGGTCATCGTCGTCGGCCAAACGCCTCCCCTTCGAATCGTCTGTCTGAGGCGGCGCAAGGTCGATATGACGAGTTCGTCGGCGGCCGAATTTTGACCGATGGAAAAATACAAACGATCACAACCGGTCAAGACTTCCCCAAGCTTTGTCGAGAGAGCGGAAATCGGAAAAGCTTCATCGACGCCGAGGGCTTCGGCAGCTCGTTCAACACCCAATCGCGGACCATCCCAAGTCTCGCGTTCCGGGTCACGCTCGCGAACGAACACGATGCTCTTCGAATTCGGGCCCGATTTCAAGAGCAGGGCACTTTCAGGTTCATCGAATCCCGTTAAGTAATAAAAATCTGAATCTTGGCGATATTCGTGCTCCACATCGTTGTTGCGAACCATTACCGGCGCCGACAAAATCAGCATGGCACCCGGCGAGATGGCATTGAGGACGAGACGGCGGCGAGCTTCGAAGGACAGATTCATTTCATGTACTTTACCGCCAGCATGAGAACTGCAAAGTCCCAGTCGCGATACACCCCGTCACTTTTGGAGATATTTCC
This sequence comes from Myxococcales bacterium, assembly GCA_003154095.1. GTDB lineage: Bacteria > Myxococcota_A > Polyangia > Polyangiales > Polyangiaceae > FEN-1139. The sequence goes on from PMCK01000581.1 coordinate 988, forward strand.
GCGTAAATGCTGTGCCGCCCGGTGCCCTCGCCAGTCACCTGGCTGATTGTTCCGATTGACTCCCGCCGTTGTCCGCGGCACGCTCGGAACGTGCCCAGCGAAGCGCCGCCGAATCGAGACAGGGAAGAGCGCGAGCGCGAAAAAGGGCGAATTGAGCGGTTGATTCCCGAGCTCGTCAAACGTTTGGTCGAATCCGGAGTAGAACGGCTAGCAGATAGTCCCGAGACAGTCCGTCACTGGGCCAATGAGCTCCGCCTACCCAAAGAGCTGCTAAATGCGATCTTGACCCACGTTGAAGACGCAAAATCCGAGATTTTCAAGGTTGTCGTGCGTGAGGTCCGCGAGTTTTTGGAGCGCGCCAACCTCGCGGACGAGTTGTCACGTGTGCTCACGGGCGTAACCCTCGAAGTGAAAACGCAGGTGCGATTTGTCCCAAACGAGGCAAAATCGGGCCGGCCCCAACCCGCCGCCAAGGCCAGCGTGGCCGTAACCCGGGAAGAGCCGGATTTGGATTCAGATCGGGTCACCCCCGCCAATATTGAAGAAGCCGAGGAGAAATAGACTTGAAACCACTAGTGGCAGGTAGTGAAATTGACGCTTGGTGCACGCGCTGCCGGCTTCTTCTGGGGCACCGCATCGTTGCAATGATCGGCAAAAAGCCCGTTCGGGTCGAATGCAGCACTTGTGGTTCGGTGCACAACTACAAAGCTACGGCTCCCGGCAACGCCTCGGTAGCGCCGGTAATTAGAAATCGCGACGGCACGATTACCCCGGTTCGAACAGCAAACGCCCCAAGCCCTAGGGCGCAGTCGAAGACAAGTCGAGTAGGTGCACGAACCAGTGAATGGGAAACTAGAATTGCAGGTCAGCCGGCGACAGCCTTTACAAGGTACTCGATGGCGAAGACCTACGATATGGGAGAGCTCGTGCACCATCCCAAGTTTGGCGATGGGTTCGTCGCGGTCGTTCTCGACGGCGGTAAGATCAGTATCGTGTTCAAGGACGGAGCCAAAACCCTAGCCCACGGCCAACCTAATTAGCCAATCAGTTCTAGACTCTTCATCAATTTTTTTCCCCAATGTCGCGAAGCTATTTAATGGCGATCAGCTATCAGACATCAGCAATCAGGGTTTCTGGTTATGAGCTGACAGCTGAGGGCTGACGGCTGATGGCCAACCGGATTGATTGGTTCCGACTTTGCCGGTCCACTTTGCTTGCGGCCCTGTTCGTCTTGAACTCTGCTGCCAGTCTAAAAGCCGAACCCTCTTCCGATCGCGATGTTCGCTACGGCTTTGGGGAGTCCGGTTTCATCCGCGCTTGGTTCATAGAAGGTCCATTCGAGCAACCCTCGGATGCCCCTGAAAACCCCGCTGAAACTTCGCTGCGGCCAGAAGTTCCCAAGGGGTCCGTCTATTTTACTAACAAGTCGGGCGTGCTCGATTTTAATGCTCAATTCAAGCTCCCCTCGGGCAAGAAGGAAAAACTGACAGCAAAGGGAGCCATTCAGGTCAACGTAGACGTACAAGGCTGGCTGCTACTGCGGGCCGAAGGCGGGCTTGACGTGATGATCGACGGCAAGCGGCAGTTCCACCGGACCGTCCCCTTTGCCCACGCGCGCGGCTGGGAAGCGTTGCCAGTGAAACTATCGTCAGGAGTTCACCCAGTACGACTCGAATGCAGAAGATCGAATGAGCATTGGTCGCTAGCGGCACGATTCATCGACATCGGCGGCCGGGCGCCCGCGCATTCTGCCTGGCGGTTGCCCTCCCCAGTGAGCCCGAACCGGAGCGGGCTTGAACCATTCGACGTGACAATCGAGTTGAGCGCAACGGCACCCGTGGGGCTCCGAGTAAAGGTGGATGCTCCACTCGGCACGCCGGTAAAGTCGGGTGAGCCTCTGGTCCTGAAATTGCGCACCGCCGACGCAGCGGAGTCGATCTCATATTCTGTAGGTAAATGGCCAAGTGACTCGATTGTTTCTCCCGCAGTCGTTCAATTGGGGCTGCTAGAAGAATTGATCCGTTCATTCCCTAAACAGCAAACCACTCTGTATCTGGATGTGAGTGCCGGACCATTCCAAGTGCGTCGAAGAATCAGTCTTTCACAGGAACTGATGCTGGCTTGGCAGGGCAATGCGCAACAATTGGCTAGACTACCCGCTCAAACCAATGCAGAGCTCGACGTGGTCCGTGCTAGCCTTCAAATGGCACAGGCTGGTTTAACCGAAGCTGCCACACAAGATAAATCCGAATCCGAAATACGTCGAGCAACTAAGCTAGCACAATCGCTTAGCCAGACCATAGCTCAGGGGAAAATGCCTTGGACCGTACCGGGTATCCATGATCTCGCATGGCGGGCCACGGCTGACGGAAGCATCCAGAACTTTACACTGCAAGTACCGGCACATGTCATGCAGGGGCAAACCTATCCTCTTGTGTTGGTGCTTCACGGATACAATGGGACCCCCAGGAGAATTCTCGACGCATTTCTCGATGTCGAACCGGGTCACCCCCCGAATGAAGTGAACGGGTACGTGTTGGCCCCGGCTGCGCATGGCAATGCATTCTACCGGGGCCCCGGCGAGCGCGACGTATTGGAATTACTGACATGGGCTATCAAGTCCCTGCCGGTTGACCCCAACAAGGTGACAATTACCGGGGCCTCAATGGGCGGCACAGGCACTGCGGAAGTTGCCCTTCATTACCCGGATCGATTCGCGGCACAGGCGCCTCTTTGCGGCTACCAGAGCTACTTCGTTCGAAGGGATACGAGTGGGCAGCCGATTCGCGCTTGGGAGAGGAAGCTGATGCACCGGTTTTCTGCAGCCAGCAGCGCTGATTCAGGACGCTACCTCCCGATGCATTTGGCACATGGACTGAAGGATAAGCCTCTTGAAAATTCGCGAGTGCTAACCACTCGCTATAAGAAGCTCGGCTATCGGCTCACCGAGGACTGGCCAGATTTGGGGCATTCCGTGTGGAAAAAGACCTGGGCTCATGCGGGCCTGTTTCCCTGGCTCAGCAATCAAGTGCGAGTGACTGACCCCCCAAGAATTACGATTGCCGCGACATCGCTCCGGCACGCGCAGAATTTCTGGTTGAAGGTAGTTGAACTGGATAGCCAAGCAGAGCTTTCAACGATTAACGCGGAAGCCTCGGCGCCCAACGAAATTCACGTAGTAACCCAGGGTGTGACCGGGTTTGCATTCGGAGAAACGAGCCACATCGACACAAATCGGCCTGTGCAGCTCGATATCGACGGCAACAAATTGACGGCAGCGCCTCAAACGGGTTTGCAATTCTGCCGGCGTAATTCGATATGGTCTCAATGCAAGGACCCAACGGGCCTCCGCAAACGACCGAGCGTCGAAGGGCCCTGGCTCGACCTCTGGAGCGAACGGATTGCTTTCGTCTATGGCAGCGGAAAGCCTGACACGATTGGGGCCAATCTTAACGTCGCGCGCGCGCTAGGATCACCCCAGGGTGGTGCAGACTATGACTACCCCGTGTATAGCGACCGCGAATTCATGTCCGCGCGTCACGACGAGCTCGTTCCGATCCTAATCGGCAATTCGAGCGACAACGCGCTACTAGCCCAATGGTCAACGCAGCTTCCTGTGATGGTCGATGAGAAGACAATTCGATTCGGTGGGCATAGCTATTCGGGAGAGCGGCTGGGAGCCATTTATGTCTTTCCCAACCCAGATGACCCTGGCCGTATCATCGGTGTAATCACCGCACCCGAACCGAGCGGCATCTGGCAAGCATTGTCTCTGCCTTCGCTACTCCCCGATTTCATAATTTACGATGCGCAAGTAACTCCGGCTGTCGGCGAGATCATATTGGGACGCCGTGGGCGCGTCCTTGCCGCAGGTTACTTCAATAATGACTGGTCGCTGCCAGCGAAGCTTAACGATGATATCGATGAGAATGTGGAACTGCGCAAACTCGGTGCCAAGCCATAAATAGCCTTCAGCCTTCAGCCAGAAATCAGAAATCCTGATANNCTGATAGCTGATAGCTGATAGCTAGCCATTCACACACAGCAGCACGCACCTGTCACCTCGAACGCGTCGGTCGTCGTTGCGTGCGGGATTTCGAAGTGCGCGGGGAAGTGCGCCGCGTTGCGGGTGGCTCGGCGGGCGGGGCATGCGGTATTCGATGGGGAACGCCGAACCGTTGTTTCAAGTTGAGCAATTCTTGCCGGGTCAGATGACGCCAGTGACCTGGACGAAGACCCGAGGCCGTCAAACCCGCATATTCAACCCGGATCAGGCGCAACACCGAGTTGCCCGCTTGGTCCCCCAACCTACGGATTTGCCTGTTTTTTCCCTCATTGATGGCGATTGTCAACCAAGTCTTGTCGTCTTCGACCTGCAAGACTCGGACGTCCGCTGGCTGCGTCGATTTGCCCTGAATATCGATGCTCTTTCGCCACCGCTCGAGACCGATAGGACCTACCGAGCCTCGCACCTTCGCGTGGTAGACCTTCTGAGCGCCGTGCCTAGGGTGCTGCAATTTGGCATTAAAGTCGCCATCATTGGTTAAGAGCAGCACGCCACTCGTGGCAAAGTCCAATCGTCCCACGGGTACGACTCGTATCCGCAGATTGGCTACTAGCGACGCGACCGTCGGGCGACCTTCGGGATCCCGCAGCGTCGTTACGTAGCCTCGCGGCTTATGAAGCAATATGTATACGAATGGCTGGCTCAACACGAGGCGGCCGTCAACTTCAACGCGCGCTCGCGTAGAATCGACCTTGGTGCCGAGCTCAGTAACGAGCTTTCCGCCGACTCGAACCCGACCCGCCAAAATGAGCTCTTCTGCGTGACGCCGAGAGCTGATGCCCGCTCGGGATAGATATTTCTGGAGTCGATCTTCGCTCACTGCGATTCACTCAATGCGCCAAGGTCGGTGCAAATGATTGGGCTATTCACGTCTTCGGCGTCGTCATTCAACGCTTACGCGCACCTACGTGGCCCGAGACTGGGGCTTTGTCGTCTTTTGGCTTGCCGCTCGTATCATTTGCCGCATCTTCTGCCTTCTTCTTCGCGGCTTCATCCTGCTTACGTTGATCTTCCGCCTGAATTTCCTTTTCGAGCGCGGCGCGCTCCGCAATCTCGTCTCGGTCCCAGCGATCGACCCGACCGTCGAAATCGAGATCCCAGCCCATTCGCTTTAAGTGACCGTCCTCGTAGATTTCCCAAACGTCGGGGCGACCGTCGTGGTTGGTGTCGCGCTGAATGCGGGCAAGCTTTCCTTGGACATAGTACCGCCACTCATCGGGCTGTCCGTTTCCATCGCGATCGATGTCCACCTTGGCCATGTGACCATGTGCGAAGGTAATCCAGGTGTCGATTTTGCCGTCGTAGTTACTGTCCGCTACCTCGCGCAGGCTTTCGCCCTTGTCATTGAATGTCCTGACGACATCCTTGATACCATCCAGGTTGGTATCAACCTCGCGACACAGCAGGAATTTTCGCTTTTCCTCGCCTTCGCCCACCAGTGCGTAGATTCGCCTGATGTTCGGACGCAGCGAGCCTCTGCTCGAGCTCTCTTCAACATCACGGTCCGCTCGACCCTTGTACTCGCAACGGGAGACATCGTCGCCGGCGCGAACGGCTGCGATCAGGGGGGCCGTACGGGCGTCAGCGGTCTGCTTCGTACCCGCGCCTGCTTGGCAACCCGCCATTAGCCCCGTGCAGACCAAAGTAAGCAAAGCCAGTGGAAAGACGGTTCTCATGGCTTGCCTCCTGCAGGACTGGGTGACGCCGATTTGGGCTTGGCAGCATCAGTCGGTGCCTTACTGGGCTCTTTGTTGGTTTTTGTGGTTGAATCCGCAGCTTTTGTGGAATCACCCGTGCCTGTATTAGTCAGTGTGTTCGAAGTCTCGGTAGGCAGCGCGTCCGTTTCCTTCTTGAGCATTTCAGGACGCGCGCTCTCCAGCTGCTCCGGGGGCTTGTAGTTGGTTTCTTTGCAGTAATCTACCGTCGAGTTTGGGTCGGGCTGACCATTGCCGTCAATGTCCGAGTGTATCAGTGGACAATCCGCGGATTTGTAGTCCCACCACTGATCGATGCGGCCGTCACCGTTCGAGTCCCTTTCGGCACTAACGATTCGACCGCCTGTGTATTTTTCCCAGGTGTCCAGGTGATGCGAGAGCGTCGAGGCGCGCTGCTTTTCTACAATCTGTCCGCCGGCAAAGATTTGAATTTCATCAATGGCCCCGTCCCTATCGTAGTCGAACTCGCGACGCGAGACATTTCCGCCCGCATCAAAGTACGTCCAAACGTCAACGCGACCATCGAAATCGAGGTCGGCGGCCCGACAGACTTCGTGTGCGCCGTCCATTACCATGGTCAGGTCTGCTCGGCCGTCATTGTTGGCGTCGATCGCCTGTGCGTGAGACGAGGTAATATCGCAGGCTTGGTGGTGAATTTCCGTGTCCCGGTGACCAAGACCCGGGCCTTCCGCTCCCTTGCCCGTCGCACCACCACATCCGACAACCAGGGATATGCCCAAGAGCACGAACGAACTCGTAGAGATTTTCGCAATCCACGGAATACTAGCCAGCCGAATTGCGAGATTATTCATTGGCGCCCTCTTATGCCTGACAACGGTGTAGCCAATACCCCGCCACTTGGCACATTAATAATTCTAATTCCGAACCCGCGATATCGTGCATGAATTTTACGAGTGAGTCACCTGCCGTCTCGTAAAGCTCCAGCTTCGGCTCACTCGCTGCCAATGAGCCTCGTTCGGCTGCGGGTTCCACATCTACTCGAATAGGATTGGGGCAAGAGCGACGCGAGAAGCGTCTTTCTGGCCGCCACGAAGGGTTCCGCGGGAGTAAGACAAGAATATGTATCCCGAGGTCATTGGGCTACGGGATGTCTCCCGAACCGCATATTCACCCGAATCCGCAAGGCTGGCCATTCGGCCTCCGTGGTGCGCCCGTTGATCCATACAACCATTTGAAATTACTAAATATTTTTGATTGACGGACATCTGGCGGACCATTGACAACATACGTAGTGGAATCTATTGTAACGGCTGGCAAGTTCCTGGGGAGCAAGGCCGATGTCCCGCAAAAAGATCTCGACGACGGTCTACATTACGCCCGAACAGAACGACCGGCTGCATCTGCTCCACACGCGAACCAAGGTGCCCGTTGCTGTTTACATTCGAGAAGGAATTGACCTCGCCTTGAAACGGTACGAGCACGAACTTCCTGGCCAGATGAGCTTGGTTGATGTGCCAAAGCCTGCCTCCTCGAGTGGCAAGAAATAACGTCACAGCCAATTTATCCGGGGGGACCGCGCCAATAGTGGTGGGCACTTCGCTGGCGCGCTACACCCGGCCGCCACGCTGGGCGAGCTGGGTGTGAAACCGGCGACTCGGTGAGGCCAGTCCAAGATGCCCGCTAGCCCAAGCAAGATTCGCAATTTTTCGATTATCGCCCATGTCGATCACGGCAAAAGTACGCTTGCCGACCGCATCCTCGACGTCACGGGAGCACTTGCGGCGCGCGAACGCGTTGACCAGTTTCTCGATAAGTTGGACCTGGAGCGCGAGAGGGGCATCACTATCAAGGCCCAGTCGGTGCGGCTACGATACCGAGCAGAAGACGGCGAAGATTATCAACTGCAATTGATAGACACGCCGGGGCACGTGGATTTCAACTATGAGGTTAGGAGCAGCCTTCGGGCCTGTGAAGGCGCTTTGCTCGTAGTCGATGCCACACAGGGCGTTCAAGCGCAGACCGTGGCCAATGTATATTTAGCCCTAGAAAATAACCTGGAAATCATTCCGGTCCTGAACAAGGTGGACCTGCCCTCATCGGATGTCGATCGCGCGGTAAAGCAAATCGAAGAGATTATCGGACTCGATTGCAGCGGCGCTCTACTTTGCAGCGCCAAGACCGGACTCGGAGTCAAGGAAATCCTCGAGGCTGTCGTTCACAGGATNNCGCTGCGCAAAGGCGATGGGATCCTGTTGATGTCGTCTGGACGCCGCTTCGAGGTAACGAGTATCGGTTGCTTCTCCCCCCACGCGGCCGAGCTCGAGGAATTGGGGCCGGGAGAAGTAGGCTTCGTGTCCGCGGCCATCAAGAGCGTGGACGAAACCCGGGTGGGCGACACGTTGACCCATTCCGCGAGACCAGCGGCTGAGGCATTGCCTGGATTCAAGCGCGTCAAGCCCATGGTGTACGCTGGCGTATTTCCAACCGACGCCGCAGCGTACGAGAATTTGCGCGACGCCCTGAGCAAACTCCATCTCAATGACGTGTCCTTTGAATTCGAGCCGGACACCTCCGATGCCTTGGGATTTGGATTCCGCTGCGGTTTCCTGGGCCTTTTGCACATGGAAATCGTCCAGGAGCGGCTTGAACGCGAATATGACCTCGACCTTATCACGACGGCACCCAGTGTGGTCTACAAGGCACACAGGAAGGGCGGCGAAGTAATTGTCGTCGACAACCCCTCCAAGATGCCGCCCGCAAACGAGCTCGAGGCGATCGAAGAGCCCATCATGAAGGTGACAATCCATGTGCCCGCCGAGCACGTGGGCCCTGTCTTGACGCTTTGTGAGGAACGTCGGGGCATTCAGCAAGGCATTCACTACGCTACCCAGGACTATGTAGTTGTTACGTACGAACTGCCTTTGGCCGAGGTGATTCTCGATTTTCACGATCGCCTCAAGAGCGTATCGCGCGGCTTTGCGAGCATGGACTACGAATTTACCGGGTATCGAATCGAGGACTTGGTAAAGCTCGATATCCTCGTCAATGGGGAGCCTCTCGACGCCCTAAGTGTTATCGTCCACAAGATCAATTCGTATTATCGCGGTCGAGACCTGGCGAGTAAGCTCAAGGAACTCATTCCGCGACAGCAATATGAAGTGGCTGTTCAGGCCGCAATCGGCACCAAAGTCATCAGCCGTGTGACCGTCAAGGCAATGCGCAAAGACGTGACCGCCAAGTGCTACGGGGGCGACATCACCCGCAAAAGGAAGCTGCTGGAGAAGCAAAAGGAAGGCAAACGGCGCATGAAGTCGGTCGGGAATGTCGAGGTTCCCCAGGAAGCATTTCTTGCCATTCTCAAACTCGATAAGTAATGCACTCGTGCGCAGGCTTTCCGCATATGTTAGACCGGGCGTAACTTCCGATGCCCGATCGCGCACAGTCCTCCTCCGTTCTACCTCGTTGTCCCGTACCACTCGGTCCGCTCAATAGTTCCCTGGGTGACGCCAATCTGTTGCAATGGGTTTCGAGCGGAACCTTTGGGGATAGCCTGCGACTCGATCGGTTCAAACTCAGTAACGGGCTGACGATACTCACCTGTGAAGACCATAGCAGTCCGGTCGTTTCTTATCATACATGGCTGCGGGTCGGTTCGAGACACGAGCGGGAGACGAAGACTGGGATTGCTCATCTGCTCGAACATCTCATGTTCAATGAAACTGAGAAATTGCCGCAAGGCGCCTATGACCAAATGCTTGAAGAGGCGGGCGCGGAGACCAATGCGTCCACCTGGCTCGATTTCACCCAATACTCGGTGAACGCGCCGAAGCAGGCGCTGAAACTCGTCGTGACTTTGGAAGCGGAACGGTTGTCGAGTCTGGTCCTGCGGGAACCTCAGGTCGTGAGTGAAAAAGACGTCGTTGCCAACGAGCGCCGTTATCGCGTCGATGACGACGTCGAAGGCGCCATGAACGAGTTGCTTTGGTCGATGGCGTTTACGCGCCACGCCTATAGGTGCCCGACAATTGGCTGGATGAAGGATATCCTAGATCTCTCGCCCGAGGACTGCGAGCAGTTCTACAAGACGTATTACGCTCCCAACAACGCGACTGTTGTAGTCGTAGGGGACTTTCGCACGGCCAGCCTTTTGAAACTCATTGCAGCTAGCTACGGTCCGCTAAAATCGAGCACAATGCCCGTCGAGGATGCACGCCCGGAGCCTGCGCAGACCTCGGAACGCCGCGCCGAGCTCACCAAGCCCACGCCTACTGAAAAGGTAACTATCGGTTATCATGCACCGGCACTCGGCGATTTCGACTACGCCCCAATATCGGTGCTCGCGGAAGTGCTTTGCGGTGGGCGAGCGAGTCGCCTTGTTCAAAGGCTCGTTCACGACCTAGAAATAGCGACAGACGTGCGCGCGAGCGTAGGGCCATTTCACGATCCTGGGCTCTTTGAAATCGGGGCCTCTGCCCGTGACAAGCGGTCGGGTGAGGCCCTGCTCGAACAGATAGATGCGGAATTGCAACGCGTCTGCAACGAGCCAGTCGAGGATGAGGAACTCGAGCGAGCGCTCGCCCGCCTCGAACTCGGATTGATATCAGGACTTGATACGGTGGATGGGAAGGCCTCCACCATTGGGTTCTATGAAACAATACTGTATGAGCCTTCTGCTGCGTTTGCCCGACTCAATGCAATGCGACGTGTAAACCAATCCGACATCATGCGAGCCGCCCGGCGATACCTGAGACCCGAAACCCGTACCTGCGTATTCGTACGATGCGAATCCCCGGCCGCGGAGGAGCTCGCTCAATGAGTCCCCATTTCCCGCAGCCTCTGGCCATTGGAAAAATTCCGGTTCTCGTTGAATCCTCCAAGGCGATTCCATTGGTGCATATGAGCGTGGCGACGCGCCGAGGCGCCGCCGCTGATCCCCCTGGCGGTGAGGGGCTGACGCGCCTAACGGCGCGCCTGATGCGTCGAACCGCCGGCGGCATGCCACTGACTGAAATCGAGCGGCACTTGGACCGGCTTGGGATTTCCTTGGGTGCCGATATATCCTATTCCAACGTGTCGATGGCAGCGGTCGTTCTCAAACGCTCGAGCGAACAATGCGTGTCGATGCTGGCGGACGCCCTGGGCAAGCCGGGCCTCTCCGACGAAGAATTCAGCCGTCTCAAGCGGGAAACTTTGGCGGAGATCGTCGACGGACAGGATAACGATCGCGGTCTTGCGTCCCGAGCGCTCCGTCGCTCGCTGTTTGCGAATCATCCCTATGGTCGCAGCGTGGGCGGCACTTTATCCACGATTAAGAGTCTCCAGCCCGAACAAGCCCGATCGCTTTACAAGACGCTGGTGCGCCGCGACGATTTGCTGATCGGGATTTCGGGGGACATCGAAGAATCCGAGGCCTTGAAGTTAGCCGAGCGCCTTGTCGAGAGCGTGGCGCCCAGCACTACGGGAGCCGACGATACGCAGGAGCCGACGCCGAGTGAGGGGCGTAAGCTCATGTTCGTCAACAAGCCCGATCGGTCACAGACTCAGATCTACGTGGGGCTGCAGGGTTCTCATCCCAAGGACGAGGATCACCTAGATTTACACGTAGCCAATACCGTGTTTGGCGGCATGTTTTCGTCGCGCCTCATGCAGCAAGTCCGCGTCAAGCGCGGCTGGTCATATGGTGCTTATTCGAGCCTACCGCTTGATCGACATCGCCAGGCCTTCACCATTTGGACTTTCCCCAAGTCGGAAGACGCGGCTGCCTGCTTGAAGCTCGAACTTGAAATGCTGGATGAATTGGTCACCAAGGGCGTTACCGAGAAGGAGCTCCGGAGCGCCAAGAATATGCTCACCCGGTCCTACGCATTTCTCGTCGATACTGCCGCGAAACGCCTCGGTTTGTGCATGGACGAGATCATGTACGATCTTCCAAGCGGCTACTACGCCTCATATCCGAAACGGATCTCGGCAACAAAGCTCGAAGACGTCAACGCAGCCCTGAAGCGCCGACTGAACCCGGCAAACCTAGTCGTTGCTGTAGTCGGCACCAATGATCGGGTGCTCGAAGCGGTCCAACAAGTAATGCCCGACGCACAGACTGAAATCATACCTTTTGATACTGAAGACTTGTAGCGCAGATGAGCTATCAGCCCTCAGCACTCAGGTGTCAGCTCGAAGTTCTGCGTCGTGGCTGATGGCTGACCGCTGACCGCTGATAGCTAAATCCCAAGCCAATTCACGAGCCACTGACCCATTTGCTCCGCGCGAGTGCTCGCGGCATCTAATGCCGAAAACGAATCCTGTCCCGCACTCACTTCAGCTGGAACGTCAATATAGAACTTCAATTTGGGTTCCGTGCCACTGGGTCGCGCCAGCAACCGCGACTTGTCGGCTAGATGCAAAATTACTAACTCAGAATACCCTCGCCAGAGCGGGCGCTGTTCGAAGTTCTTGCGGTAATCTTNNACTTGCCGGCTCGCCCATGCGCCGTGCTCTCGGTAGAGCTGTCCTAACCTGTTCCAGGGTAGGTTGCCCGCGGCGTGGCAAGCTGCAGCCCAATCAGCAGCGATCAATGCGGCAGCCACGCCATCTTTGTCCCGTACGGCTTGATGCGTCGAGTATCCCAGCGCCTCTTCCCACGCTAGAAGAAAGCTCAGCGATTTATCGCCGAGTTTCTCGAGCGCCGCGGTCCACAGCCACTTGAACCCCGTCAGCGTTCTTTCGATGCGAGCGCCACGCGCCGTCGCCAACGNNGGCGTCGATACCAACGTTGATACGACGAGTGCCTGGCGACCCTGCGTCGACTTGCTTGCCCGACCCAGTAAGTAATCCATGAGGACAATTCCGAGCTGGTTTCCAGAAAGCACATGCCACGTGCCTTTGTAATCCGGCAGTGCCATGGCCAGGCGATCTGCGTCTGGATCATTGGCAATCAACAAATGGGCACCAATTGATTCAGCGAGAGCAATGCCTAGATTCAGAGTGCCAGGCTCCTCGGGATTTGGAAACCTTACGGTAGGAAACCGACCATCGGGTTTCACTTGNNTAGTGTATGTGATCAGGTCGTGACTTGAGCACAGACTCTTGATAGTCGGACAGGCAGTTTGAGCCGAGTACGGATGCGTGACTCGAATCCTCGGCTAGCGGAATTTCCCTTGCTGGCGGCAGCTTCTCGATGCACGCTGCAATTAGCGTATCGACCGGGCTGAC
>PMCK01000058.1 GCA_003154095.1 Myxococcales bacterium
TTTTCCCCTCCGCCGCGTTCGAGTCGTCAACTGCTGCCTTGTCATGGCGTTGGCGACTCGAACAGCTTATTTGCAGAGGCACGACTTACACAATAGTCACGTTTTCGTCAATTCGTTGGCATGCATTCGCTAGGCAAGCACAATAAGAATCAATGAAGTAGTGACGAATTCGTCTAGCTGGAGCTTGATGTGCTGACGTCCATGCGTGTAGTAAGGCGGAATATCGAAAATGCGATCATGTTCCCCATCGCCTGGAAAGAAGTCTGGTTCGGCCAAACACCAGCCCTTCCTGCGCAATTCAACATCAAGATTTTCAATGTGTTTGCGCAAGTAGATCACATTTTGAGGGTACTCAAGTGTCTTATCAATGGATGACACATTGAATTCCGTCGTGTGTACTCCAATGCCACCAGGCTTGAGCAGCTCGGTTGACTCGTGGATGAAGCGAATACCATTCTTCAACGATCCCAAATGTTCCAATGCACAAGAGGACCAAACAAAATCAAATTGCGTTTTCGGCAATCCGGCAAGTAGCCTCATGTCGGCTGGGCGAAACGAAACTCGCCTCCGGAATTGATCACTATCAACCAAATGAGGGTAATGTAGGACGTTCAATTCCGACGCGTGTTGATTTGAGGGGGACCAATCTTTGACACTTGGGTCGTCGGCTGCCAAATCAGTTGCAAGAACATCAACGCTGCGGGCGGCAAATAGCGAACTCAGCGGCTCAGTGCCGACAGCAAAGCCGAGGCCCTTTCGACCGTCGGCCAACATTCCGCGCTCTTCAAGTGCTTGGGCGATTGCCGCCCACTCCCAGAATTTTCGATGAAGGAGTATGCCCTTAGGAACGATGTCATATTTCCCGGAGGAGAATCCCATTAGGGCATCCCAGTGGCGATACCAATCGGTGCCAAAGTGGACCTGTTGACAAACCATCGTTCGAACGAGGGGTTGATTCTGGACCGAGCGGTGGGACATAACGACTCCGAATATCTTCGGCCGTGGGCGGGAGGCCAGTGTCGGCGAAAAGCGAAATATTTAATGCCGATTGCCAGTCACTCTGTCAAGAGTACTCGGACGAAACCAAACCCCGCAAGATGCCAGATTGTCATTCTACCTCAACCCCGAGAGCAAACAACAACGGCCTGGCAGGCATTTTTCCAAGTGAGTATTAAGAAACCGGTCTGGTGACTCGAGGCAATTCTGGCTACTCTGCCCAATTGTGGCTCCGACTAAGGTTACCGTGCGGCCAAGCAATCACAAAATCCTGGCATCAATTAAGTGAATATCGCAAAACTTTCAACATGGGCTAGATTTCGCAAATTGCTTGCCGGGTACGGCGGCGATACCATCGGTGATCGAAGAAGAGAGCGAAATCGACGTGCGATCCTGACTGCTTCGTCGAATTTCTTCGCGCAGGGTGTTGGACTCCTAACTAGCCTGATCTCAGTTCCACTTACCATTCATTATCTTGGGAAGGAGCGCTACGGGCTATGGAGTACGATAAGCGCTCTCTTGTTGTGGGCCGCTCTTGCCGACTTTGGTCTTGGACGCGGACTTGTCAATCATTTAAGCGAAGCGTTTGCAAGAGATGATCGCGAATCGGCGGCACGCTATGTTTCGACGGCGCTGTTCTCACTGTGTGCAGTTGCCGGATTGCTCGCGCTATTGCTTGTTCCGGTAATTATATTTGTGCCCTGGCATCAGGTTCTGAATGTTCATTCGCAATCGCTCCGACTCGAAACTCGAGTAACGGTAGCGGCTGTTGTAGCGGTTTTCCTGACGAATTTCCCGCTCAGTATTGTTGGCCCCATCTATGCAGCCTATCAGCGCACATACGTCGCAAACATATTTCGCGTGGTGGGGCAATTGTTATCTCTTGGCGTACTCGTCGCTGCCACAACTTGTCAGGTGTCTTTGCCATGGCTGGTACTGGCTACAGGCGGCGTACCGTTAACTATGAGTCTCGCGAACCTCTATTACATTTCGCGTGACATGCCGTGGCTGCGCCCCCGGATATCATACTCCGGTCGCCGGGTACTTCGTGACTTGGTTGTCGTGTCGACACCGCTGTTGCTCTTTCAGCTCGGCTCACTTCTAATTAATGAACTTCAGACCATAATCATTGCGCGCCGTTCTGGGTTGGAAATTGTCGCAGACTTCACGGTTTTCCTAAAAGTATTTTCTGTTCCAGTTCTCATACTCGGCATGATCGATAGCCCATTGCTTCCGGCATACCGTGAGGCACTTGCGCGCCGTGATGTAATTTGGCTCAGAACTACATTCTGGCGCGTGCAAGGCATTAAGGCTCTCATATGCGCAATTGCGTGCATATTCTATTTATGCTTTGGTAATTTTGCCACTGGCATTCTGTCGGGACAGCACGTCCGATTTGGGAGTGAAGTTTGGATCGCTGCATCGATTCTAAACGTAGTTGGTACATGGAATGGTTCCTTCAACGATCTTTTGGTTAGCACCAATCGTCTTTGGACTCTCGTATGGTTCATCCTTGGCAATGGAGTTGTTACGGTATCGTTGACATACATTGTTGCGCCGAAACTCGGCGTGTTCGGAATTCTCGCAGCGGGAATTGTCTACTCGCTATTCCTTACTGCTTGGCTATTCCCCATCTTCTGCTGGAAACATATTTCTCCTTCTGCGGGACCCGAAGAACTTACGGCCGCAGCTGACCGAGTGGTTCCACTTGTGGGAACACGAGAATAGCACCGGGGTTACTTACCCCATCAAAAGCGCCTTCCGATACGCCGCGACAGTTTGTTTCGCACACTCTCGCCATTGAAAGTGCGCGGCAACTTTGGGTCCTGCGATTCTTAGCTCAGCCCTGTGCGCGTCGTTGTGGGCCAGCGACCGAAGTGCCGCTGCTAGAGCCTCGCAATCGCTGGCGGGTACGAGGACGGCGCCATCGCCTGCGACCTCGGGAATCGACGATGCGGTCGTAGCAATCGTAGGCGCGCCGCAGGCCATCGCTTCTGCGACGGGCAAACCAAAACCTTCGTATTTCGATGGAAAGACGTGAATGTGACAGCTTCGGTAGAAAGGGGCAACATCCTCCTGATCGACAAATCCGATGATCCGAGTCGTCTGCGCTACACCCGATTTCTCGATCGTCTGCTGAAGGTTGCGCTTGGTTGTGCGGTGAATCGCCCCGGCAAGCACCAAGTCGAATTCCTTGTCGAGGCCTGAAGCGGCGTAGGCTCGAACCAGCAGCGGGACGTTCTTTCGCGCGTCATATGCGCCCAAGTACAGAAGAAATGGCCGTTTCAACTCGTGTCTCTGCATGAGCTCGATTCGCTCATGCTCGGATTTGGGTTTTGCATGGTATTGGCCGTGATCGACTCCCAAGTACGTGACGTCAATGATGTCTTCGCGAATGTCGAGGTATTCCACGAGATCTCGCTTCGTCGCTTCACTGATTGCAATGATTCGGCGTCCTGTTCGGTAGTAGCTTTTGTCTTTGAAGTGCCGACGAAGCCGCGCCCAGGGCGCCCGTCCCAAATATTCTTTATGAAAAATCAGTGGAATCAAGTCGTAACAGGTCAATATTCGCGGGACGCGGTTTTCGCGGATTAGAGCCTCGGGCTCCGTGACGTGCAGTAAATCGCCACCTCGCGAATGTGCCGCGCGATCAATCGCATTCTCCTTGTGCTTCCTGTAGACCTTCCACTTGTAACCGTCTGGATGCACCAGAGACCCCCGATAGTCGAGGCCATCGGCACCCGTGGACTGACCTTGCAAGTCATAACGAGCCAGGCCTTCTATCGAAAACCCAAGGTTGCCCTCTGCCTGAAGCTCCTGAATGCCGTCCGTAAGCCCGATGATATATTGCCCCACCCCGCGCAGGCGTGATGGGGTGTCAAGCGGTGACATGTCCACTAAGATCTTCTTATTCTCTAAATCACTCATCAATTTTCAATGAAGTAGTACACTCTGGTCGGTTATGCAATCTCACCAGTTGCGTTTGCTCCCGGTCGGATCGCGCGGCTAACACGCAGAGGCCAATTGCCAGCGCCGCGACGAAAGTCCCAACAAGCGCAAAGGGTAAATCCGCCACTACTCGAAATGCGGTCCAATAACTTTGTCCACAGGTAAATAGCATCAGCAACAGGGCGTCCCCTCTTGCCAAGTGTGTAGCGCCAACCCCCAATAGCACGGTTGTTTGGCGTGACGTCGGCAACCTCGCGAGCGCCACGACGAACAGCAACATCTGCGCAATGAGGCATTTGTAAATCAAGCACGCGCCTATCAACCAATTGGGAGTG
>PMCK01000119.1 GCA_003154095.1 Myxococcales bacterium
CCCAGGTAACATTCGGAAACGCATATGGAGCCAAGAACCATGCAAATTGAGAAGAAAAGGCGAGCATTGAAGCACGCTTGGGTCCTGGGGCTGGCCGGGCTGCTCTGGGTAACTCCCACGTTGACTAGCTGTGGCTACAACGAAGTTATCGATCGGGACCAGACGGTGAAGGCGGGCTGGGCCGAGGTCGAAAACCAGTACCAAAGGCGGGCGGATCTGGTTCCCAACCTCGTGCGCATCGTACAGGGCGCCGCGAATTTCGAGAAGAGCACGCTACAGGGCGTGGTTGAAGCGCGGGCCAAGGTGGGTTCGATGCAGGTAGACCAGTCAATCATCGACGATCCGGAGAAGCTCAAGAAATTCGAGCAAGCCCAGGGCCAATTGTCGAGCGCGCTATCGCGTTTGCTCGTCGTTTCCGAACAATATCCTGACCTCAAGGCTACTGCGGCGTTTCGTGATCTCCAGGTGCAGCTCGAGGGCACGGAGAATCGGATTGCCGTTGCCAGGCGGCGCTATATTGAAGCCGTAGCCGAATACAACGGGACGGTGCTGCGCTTCCCCACCAGCATCGGTGCGAGCATGCGTGGCAAGAAAGAGCGCCCGACATTTACGGCGACGGTACCGGGCGCGGACAAGGCACCCGAGGTAAAATTTTAACTTGCCGACTATCGCCGTCGCATTGCTGCGCTTGCGCCATCTATTGCGCCTAATCGGGGGCCTCGCGGTACTGCTTTTTGCGCAAAACGCCTTTGCTTTGGCAGTGCCGCCCCTGGAAGGTCGCATCAACGACCGGGCAGAGTTGCTTTCGGTGTCCGTCGAGCAACAGCTTACGGCGCGACTTATCGACTACGAGAGAACAACCGGGCACCAGCTCGCCGTTCTCACGATTCCCTCCCTCGAAGGTGATCCAATCGAGGATTTCAGTATTCATGTCGTCGAAGCCTGGAAGCTTGGCAAGAAGGGCAAAGACGACGGCGTGCTGGTGCTGGTAGTCTCGAAGGATCGTAAAATGCGCATCGAGGTCGGTTACGGTCTCGAAGGCGACCTACCGGATGTGGCCGCTGGTCGAATTGTAAAGGACGTCATGGCGCCGCGATTTCGCAGCGGCGACTTCGCAGGCGGAATAGCAGCCGCCGTCGACGCGGTCATTCTGAAAACGGGTGGCCAGGCGTCGAGTGGCGCTCCAACCGACGGGTCCCGGGCTGAACCCCCTGCGCGACCGTTGGGCTTACTGGGCCGGATTATTGCGGGGCTATTCAAGCTTGCATTCTTCGGGATATTTGGAGGCATTTTCTTATTTATATGGCTCATCAACCGCTTCGGCGGGCCGCGACGGGGCGGCATGTTCTTGGGTGGGGGTTACGGCGGCGGGGGCGGAGGCGGTTTTGACAGTGGCGGGTTCAGCGGTGGCGGCGGGGGCTTCGGTGGCGGCGGCGCTTCGGGGAGCTGGTGAGACTATGAGCGCAATTCTGACCAAAGAGGAGCAAGACCGCCTGACTCAGCTAATCGCTCGCGTCGAGCGCAGCACAGCCGGTGAGATCGTGACCGTAGTGCTGCATAAGAGCGCGACGTATGGTTCCTATCGAATAGCTACTAGTGCTTTGTTAGCGCTGCTCTGCGTTAGTGCATCTCACCTGATTTGGCCTTGGGTCACAGCGATGGAATTGCTAGGCGCGCAAGCCCTGCTCGCCATTTTGCTCTATTGGCTGCTTGGGTTTCCTGCACTGCTGCGACGTATCACACCGCGAGCCGCGCAAAGGCAAGCGGTCAGCGATCGGGTCAAGCAGCTCTTCATAGAACGAGGCGTCATTGAAACTCGCGATAGGAGTGGCGTGCTGATTCTACTATCTGCACTCGAGCGTCGAGTGGAAATTCTGGGCGATCGCGGCATCCACGAACACCTGGGCAACAACGTCTGGCAAACGATGGTCAATCAGCTTACAACAGCGATCGGTGTGGGTAAGGCTGCCGAAGGACTCGCGAATATCATCGAGCGTCTAGGACGCGAGCTCAGCTCGAAGTTCCCGGCGCGCCCCGACGACACCGACGAACTACCGAATCGAATTGTAACGGACGATTGAAAGAGTCAGGCCAAACTTGACTGCTCTCCGGTGCCGGGGTTGCGACTCAGCTCCGAGTCTTGACCCATAGACTTTCGCGACTGGCGCTCGCCGATGCCCAGGAAAATTCGGTAATCCCGACGCTTGATCAGCGCCCGCGCCGTCGCGCTCCAGTCCGTGTACCAATGGTAAAGAGCTAACCAATCCGATTCATCTTCCTCTGCGCGAAGTTCGTCGGAGATGGCAGAAGAAGCGCGAGTACCGGTGGCCTCCTCGACAAGTTTCGCAAGTCGATTGCGCTCATCGATATCGAGCCCGCGCCCCGCCAATGTCTGCGCAACCGAGCCGCACTCTGGATCCTTTCCAGACTCGAGCCATCTCAACAAATTGACGAAGGCCTGAATAATGGCAGCCGGTTCGCTTCCGTGCACACGCGGAAACAATTCGACCGCCGTAGGATGAAACCGCGCGAGCGTAGCCCGGAAGCGCCCAAAATAATCGCGCGACCACTGAGAAAGAATCTGAATCGAGACTCGAGACTCTTCAACCGGCTTCACGCATTCAGGCGAGTCCCGATAGCGACACGCTCTTTCAAGCAGCGCCCAACCTTCTGCATGCTCAGCCGCACCAAAACCACCTTGCTTCATGGCCGCACGAATCGCAGCGTGCGCCGCACTCGTGCGCAGAAACAAAACGACGCGCAGTGGGAGTTCCGAAAGCACCGAACGACTGGGACGGATCTGAGAATTCCCCTGGCGGGAACGTGACTGGGACATGAATAATCGCTCCTGAATTTGGGGGTCACATCGGCACGGAAAGCCAATGTACGCATTCAAGAAGTGTGTCGGTCAGTGGCGAAAGCCAGTTGCTGAAAATCGACACCCTGCCAGCAACGAGGAGCCGGAATCGGGGCTTCAGTGCTCGTTCAATACCTGCTGAATACGAGCGCCGCTTAGGCCCAATAGATCGCCGGCACCGCGTCTGCTAATGCTGAGTTTGGACAGCGCCAACGCAGCCGCGCGGGCAGCTTGCGCAGCTTGCGCTGTATCCTGCCGAAGCCTCTCTTGCGCGCCCCGGTACCGCTGCAGGCTAGTCGTGGCACGCCGAGGCAGAACAAATTGGTCCCGAATATCGAAGGATTGCTCGTCAACTTCGAGCAACAACGCGATGGCTTGTCGGATACGTCGCCGCGCCTTCGGCAAGGTTTGGCCATCCGAAATAGCGGATTTGCCTGGAGCAATGTCGGGTGCTGCATTCCGAGTCGTGACTCATGTCGAACGGCGGTGTGCGCTGCTGGGGATTCAACGAAGACGGCGAGTTGAGCGAGGTCACCTGGCTGCGAACGACCCCCGTGCAGGTGGTAGGGACTTGCGAATAGCTTGCCGGC
Organism: Myxococcales bacterium; assembly: GCA_003154095.1. Classification (GTDB taxonomy): domain Bacteria; phylum Myxococcota_A; class Polyangia; order Polyangiales; family Polyangiaceae; genus FEN-1139. Next base: position 3,448 of record PMCK01000119.1, read on the forward strand.
ACTCGAGGCGTCTCGCCCTTCGTAAAGCGTGGACACGTGCCGTGATGCCATCAAAAGCCGTCCCAAAGTGTGCTTGTCGAACGGGTGCGCGGGGCGCCTCAGCGCCTTTCGGTTCAAAAAACTCCGCATGCCATCGTTGGATCGGAATCGTCGGGGTAAGGTTTTGCGCTCGCACATTCGTCGAGGGCAAAGTCTCCGCTGATGGCACCGCTGGTTTCGAGTGTCGCCGTGAA
>PMCK01000641.1 GCA_003154095.1 Myxococcales bacterium
ACCCATCAAGTCGTGGACGGCTTCGGGGAGGCCGACGTGTGGCAAGGCTCGTCCTCCACCACCATGCAGACGCTCCTTTGGGACCCGGTAAACGGTATCGGGTTGAACCTGCTCCGCGTCGGCATCGACGGCACCAGCGGCAACCCCAACATCATGGGCACCGCGGGGTACGCGGACGGACAGGCCTGCGTCAAGTACAACGGCAGTGCGTGCAAGGTGTGGGCAGCGCCCTGGTCGCCGCCCGCGGGCGACAAGGACAACAACAACGTCAACAACGGCGGGCATTTGCTGACGGCTGACTACGACTCCTGGGCCTCGGTGCTCGCAGCGTTTCCTGCGTTCTACAAGAAGAACGGTGGCGTGGACCTGTACGCCGTCTCGGCACAGAACGAGCCTGATTTCACGGCGAGTTATCAGTCGTGCATCTACGACAAGACTCAGATGGTGAACTTCATCGACGTACTGGGTCCGAAGCTTGCCGCGCTCAACCCGCCCGTCAAGGTGCTCGCGGCCGAGCCCGACAACTGGGGCAATCTCTGGGGCGGTGACGCTTACGGCCCCGCCATTATCGCCGATGCGAATGCCAACAACTACGTTGGGCCGATCGCTACGCACGACTACGGCGGCACCAGCGCCGGGACGTATGCGCGTCCAGCACCACCTGCGAACAACACTCACCATATCTGGGAGACAGAATGCACGCCCGGCGACACGGGGCCGATCACAATTGCGACGATGATTTACGCGGCGTTCGCGACCGGTGGAGCGAACGCATGGCACTATTGGTGGACCCAGAACCTTGTGCCGAACGCAAGCAGTCCGCCCCCGCAGGTTTACGCGCTCGGAAACTTCAGTAAGTACGTGCGCCCCGGATACTACCGCGTCGACGTCTCGGGCGCTCCAACTCCATCTGCATCCGCGCCTCTTGTGGTGGCGTTCACGAACCTTGCAGATGGGACGGTGGCCGTCGTTGTCGTCAACGGTGGGGGAGCGCAGCAGGTTTCGTTCTTCGTCGCGGGCACGGCGTGGCCAGCTTCCGTCACCCCGTACGTCACCACTTCGAGCTCGAAACTGGCGGTCGGGACTCCCATCACTGTCGCCGCTGCACGGTTTAGCGCCTCGCTCGCCGCGCAGTCTGTCACAACGTTCGTCGGGAAGCCGTAAGCTAGTGAAGTCGGAGCGTTCGGCTGCAATCTCGATGGCGGCGAGGAGGCCCTCGAGCAGGCAGCGCTCACGAGGGCCAGTACCGGCAGCGCGAACTGTACGCTTAACAACCGTGGCGTTCGACTCATGAAGCTCTTGACTAGCGCAACAGCAGCGGTGGCTGTCTACAGCACTGGCGGTGGCTGCTGACCCGGGCATCCGAATAGGACCTGGACCTTCGTTGCGGCCCCCGAGGTGATCTGGGCGCAGGTCGTACCGTTGAGAATGACAGTCTGCGAGGTCGCGCCAAAGCTCCAGCCGTTGGTGCTGTTCTTCGAGACCAAAGCCCCGTCGAGATAAACGGCCAAGTTGTTCACGTCGGGCGGAGTCTGCGACATCTCGAAGGTGCAGCTCGAAACCGCAGCGCTAATGGAAGCAAGCGCGTTCGCCAGATCTTGGGCCGAAGTCGCTGGGTAGTAGTGACCGGTTCCGCCCGCCTGGGCGAAGTTGTCGAGATTGCCGACACTTGGACCAATCCCGATCACGTAGACCTTGTACCCGGCAGTGAGTGCGTCGGCAATTGCGGTCGTGGTGCCATCCACATCCGAGGTCGATGTGTCTCGAGAACCGGCTTTGCAATTGGGTTCACCGTCCGTGGCAAGCAAAATGACTTTCGCGTTCGTGTCCGTCACGTTTCTTAGGTAGGCCGTCGCAGCAGAAATGGCGCTAGCTGTTGGGGTATTGCCATTGGGGCTGACGTTGCTGATTGCCGTCTGCAGTGCATTGCTCGATCCGCCGCCAACCGGCACTTCGACCCCCTGAGTGACGCCGCAAGCGCTATTCTGTGACGGAGAAGAGAACATCTTCAAGCCCCAATCGATCGAAGTTGCCGCGGACAGGGTCGACGTGACCGCAGTGGTCAGGGCGGGCCAACGCTGCGTGCAGTTGGAGGTATCAGAACACATCTGCGCCCCGGTAATGTTCCTGCAAGAACTGGTGCAGCAACAATCCGCAGCAATGCTTTCACTCATGGACCCGGAACGATCCAAAACCAGCAGTACGTCAGTCGGTAGCTTGGTCGTACTGCTGGTCTGCACGCCGCAGTTCGCGTCCGCAGTCGGAGTCGTCGAGGAAGTACCTGAATCTCCCCCAGCGCCACCGGCGTTCGGGTTGAAGACTGACTGGCGTCCGCCTCCGCCTCCATCAGCGCCTCCACCGCCGCAAGCTGTGGAAGAGAGGCCGACGATAAGGGATGCAGATGTCCTCGCTACGCGCTTCGCGATGTCTATTCGGTTCATTGCGACTCCCGCCTTGCCCGCTCGTTAGCTCCGCGACGAAAACGGCAGCCTTCGAGCAAGAACTGACGGTTCAAAGTATGCCACAGAAACGTTCCGCTCACGCAGTTCCCACCACAATCGAGGTCGGTCTTACTGCGACGGCGGAACGACAGGTGTCAGTTACCGCAATGTTGCGTCTCCCACCTCAGTGGCACCGACCGACGTAATCCGCGCAGGCCCGATAGCCTGTGAGGCGATTCATATGCGTCTGGCCACTCAAGGAGGTCAGGTACGGACTTGCACGCAGGTGCCCACATTGAAATTCTAGTGGCATGTTTCTAGAGTATCAGTTGGCCGGTGGCCCTGTGTCACTTGTGGAGGCTTCGATATGTCAAGATCCTTGGCTCTTCAGTTCTTACTTACTACCGTTGTCGCAGTAACAGCCGCCGGTTGCAGCGGTACACCTCAAATCAGCCCGGGGGAAACCGGTGGCACGTCATTTGGCGGTAACCCCAATACCGGCGGGTTAACCAGCGGCAATGGCGGAGCAACCGGGGGCACCGCGAATAACGGTTCCGGCGGGTTCGGCGGCGCTACGGGTGGAACTTGGACCGCGACGGGCGGCTCCGCCATGAAGAATTGCCCCACTAGCTCAGCGTACGTCGGGGACAGCACGTGGCAACAGCAGCTGCAGGTCACGAGCGGTGCCGTTTACTGTGGCGGGTCCAACGAGCAGCGCACTCTCGAGCAGGAGCTTGCAGCCAAGGCGAAGCTCTACGTTTCGGCCGGTACATATCCACTACCCGATGCGACCGGCACATACGCCTTTGCATTGCCAGTATGCTTTGAATTCCCAAGCGGAGCTGAAGCGCCGAGTTTCGCGGGAGCGGGACAAATCAAACTTACGCAATCCACATTCGCTCCGGACGTTTACTATACGGATCGCAGCAGCCAACCCCTTTCGCCGAGCACATTGACGTTTCAGACCCAACTTTCCAGTACGTCCACCGTCGGAACACAACCCGCCCCGCTGGTGTTCGATGGCACCGCCTTGAACGCGAACGGCGTTGACCAGGTACTTCAGCTCTGTACCGGCAATACTTGTGCGGGGGCGTGGAGCAACGTCACATTCGACTCCTGCAATCCCACATCTTATGCACTCAATCGTAGCACAGTGACGTTCAATGGCGGACAAATCGTGTTCGACGTGCGAATCGGGACATTGCCGGGCGGTGTTAGCGAGTCAACGATGTTCATCGTAGCTTCGGGTACGTTGGATTCCACGACTTTCGAGCAAACAAGCTATTGGAAGCTAGTGTATTCAGGGACGCATCACCAGTTCTCGCGCAGCTTCGCGGTGCTCTTTGACTCCCCGATTAACGGGGCATGTGGTCTGAAGGTATTGACCTTGGACCCCTACAATGGAACGCAACTACCCCTAGCCTACACCATTCACTGCGATCTCTCGAACATCGCCGCGCGTACGGTGACCGCCGCCGTAACGGCAAGGCTATAGTCCAATGCGCTGTGCCCCGGTCATCATTTTGGCCATTGTGAGTATAACCGCCTGCAGTGGCCAAGATCCGACTCCAAGCGTGCCCGACGCCGGCATCGCCGACAGCGGAGTGGACACCGGCCAGGATTGCAGCGTCTGCGACGCGGCCGAGGCGCGGCTCGGCTATCGCGTGTGCGCGTGCCGCGTCCCCGACGCGGCGCTCTGGGAGTCGATCACGGTAAGCGCCGGCATCCCAGGGCAGCGCCGTACGACCAAATACATGGTGCCTGCGCGAGCCGACGCCCGGCTTGCCGCGAATTTCATGGACGCCAATGCGTTCACGATGCACTACGAGTTCTTGCGTCAATCCTTTCCAGACCAGTTTGCCAACCTCAGCAGCCGCGATTACCTCACGATGATCCAAGATCCAGTACACCGGGAGTTCTTCGCCGGGGTGATTACCGAGTACATGCTCGGTGGAGAGGCCGTTCTCTACGGCTTTGGCATTTGGGACGACCCTGCAGATGCCTCGACGACCATCACCTGCGACCAGGCTCGTCAGGTGTACAATTTACTCGATCCCCGATTCGATTTGGTGCCGCTCGCGTTCGTGCCTTCATCAGCCAATCAACGTGACATGCTCGCCGGCTGCGATGTACCTAGCTATGATCCGGCTGTAGGCGTTGCTTACGAAGCGTACACTCAGGGAGTCGGCTATGGCACACTGCGCCGTTATCACATCTCCGAGCTCCAAGCGGCCACCAACGCGCACGCCTTCGGCTGGCAGGATTTGCTCGTTCTCGATGAAGCCCCGACGGACATAGAAACCGTCATCTCCGGTGCAATGACGGGCTCACAGCAGGGAGCGCTGTCACACCTGAATGTCCGCAGCGCGGCCCGTGGCACGCCGAATTGCTATCTTGCGGGCGCGTATGACTTGCTCCAAGCGTGGGAAGGCCAAATGGTGCGCCTCGAATGCGGCTCGACCTATTGGTCAGTTACCAAGGCCACACCGGAGCAGACTCAAGAATTCTGGGACACACTGCGCCCAACACCCGTCACGATTCCGCCAGCGGATCGCGACTTCACGGAATGCAAAGCGCTGTTGGAGGTACCAACTGACACTGCTGCCACGCGGCAGGTTGCCGCAAACCGCTACGGCGCCAAGGGCTCTAACTTGGCCATTTTGTATCAGCGCATCGAGTCGAAGTATCAGCTCAACGGGCTCTTGGTCCCTTTTCACTATTACCTGGATTTCATCGAGAACCAAAGCTGGACTGTCGATTTGGGAAATGGACCGCAGTCGCACAGCTTTTCTGACACACTCAACGCTTGGCTAAATGATTCTACATTTCTTACGGACGGTAGCGTCCGTCGCAAGCGGCTTACGGCGCTGCAAAGCGCGATGCAAGCCTCGAACGCGAGCGTAGATTTGTCGGCCTTGATTCGCACGGTCTTCGGCTCCGATACAACGATGCTGCGCTTTCGCAGCAGCAGCAATGCCGAGGACGGGCTCGAATTCAACGGCGCTGGTCTGTACGACTCATTTAGCGGATGTCTTGCCGACGATCTCGACGGTGATACGAACGGCCCCAGCCGCTGTGACGCGAGCGAATCAAAGGAGCACACCGTCGATCGAGCCCTCACCCGTGTATGGGCGTCGCTTTGGAACCCCGAGGCCTACGACGAACGAGAGTGGTACGGAATTAACCAACGGCTGGTCGCTATGGCCGTGTTGGTCGACCCACGAATCCAGCAAGAACAGGCCAACATAGTGGCCTTCAGCGGCAACCCCACAACACCTGCCGACGACCGCTATTTGGTCAATGCCCAGGCTGGGGAGCTGGACGTTGTCAGCGCGGATCCCGGTGTGTATCCAGAGGTGAACCTGCTTACGCTGCAAGACGGGAGCGTAACTGCCATCGATCGAGTACGCGGTTCAAGTGAAGTCCCCGCAGCTACCTGGGTCATCGACGACAGTAGGCTGCAGGAGCTGGGGCATGCCCTTTGGCAGATCACACAGGTTTTTCCGCTCGACGATCCCGCCCCACCCGACAGCACAATCCTTCTCGATACGGAGTGGAAAATCCGCGCCGACGGCCAACTCATCGTCAAACAAGTTCGACCATTTCTGAAGAAGTGAAGTGCGCGCGAGTCACCAGGGGTGGCACAATGCCTTTTTCCGTCATTCAACGACAGGCGAGAGCGGCCAGGAAGGGCTGGTGCTGACCCACTTACTTGGGTGGGTAAGGATCCACGAACCGGTCGGAGCACTCGCAAATCGGGCAGACCATTCCGACGATGCGCACCTCGTCCGCATCCGTGTTGCACTTCGAGAAGGTCGGCCCCTCGAGGAGGTTTGGCCGCGGCTCGCCCTTCCACTTGCAATGCGTGACCCACTTGCCAGTCCTACAAGGTGCTTCTTTTTTTGCCTTCTCGCCCAGGATCTTATCCGCTTGCGCGTTCAAGTAAGTCAGCTTGCCGGCAGCGAGCTTGCCGTACTTGCTGTTCGGTGAAAGGTCGGCAGCCGCCTTGCACGCATCACGAGCTGCCGCCGTTTCCCACTTCGATTCGAGCGCCACACATTCGTCGTACTTGGGTTTGGCCTTATCAGAGCAGCCACTGACCCCGACGACCAGCGCAACGACCAGCAGCGTCTGCGAGGTCAGGGTGAAAAGCATTGAGGGTCGCGCTGTGGTCTTGGACGTCATCGGTCAACTCCTGAATTGCGCGGCAGCATCGTCCAAGATCGTGCTTGGGGCAAGGGCAAGGTTCACTGCCCGTGCCAGAAGCCCCGCTTCTCGCGGAAATTGCGCTACCTCAGAATTATCGTGGTCGCGCTTACGGCGGGCATTGAGTAAACGAGTGTGCACGTGCCGCCACTACAAGATACAACCGGCGCTGTGCCGGCAACGGGCGCCACGGCCGGCGACGTTCCTGCCAAGCGGTACAGAGTTGCAGTTGTCAGCGCCGGCGCATTGGCAATCACGATCGTTACCGACTGCGCGCTGGCGTTCTTGTTGATTGCGACAACATCGACGGAATTTGCATTGGCTGAGCTAGAAAATGCGTACACGGACGTCATCTTCGACTCTGAAGTGGTAGCCAGGATCGCAGTGTCACCTACAACCGCCCCGTTGGCATCGTAGTTACGATAGAGGTCATAGGCTGCGACGAGGAAATTACTGCCACACCCGCTAGTGTCGCACTTCAGCGGCCAGGCCGTGGCCGCAAACACGCCTTCACGGCCGAATATGCCCAATAGATCGGCCTGTGCCACGCCGCCACTGATTGCGGTTTCACAGCCTGCGTTGTATTCGCTGAAGGATATTCCCGGTGCCGTGATTCCCGTTCCGGCGTAGGCCGCGGCGATTTTTCTCTGCAATTTGGGGATCATTTGACGCGGATACCAATTCTTGTCGAAGTAGGAATGGTCGCCGAAGTTGAAATCGATGCTGTTCGTGACGGTCGCAGAGATGTCCGTCGCGTTCGGATCCCAAAACAGCCTCGGCGCTTCGAGGCACAGCGTATCGCTGCTGCCGGCAGTGTAATAGTGAATATCGAAAACATCGAGCAGTGCCTTGCCCGCAGTAACGGACTCTGCGGCTAGCTGCTTCAGGTAGTAGTCCGCGAATTCGGTCGTGGTGGCGACGAAATGCGGGCTCGAATAGTCTCCGCCGTAGATGACGCCGTCTTGGGCAACGACGGGTGCGAAGATCTTGGCTGTGGGCCAAGCAGCTTTTGCTGCCTTCGCGGCATTGACGTCGCGCGTAATTACGTCATCCCACGTGACCGAGCCGCTGCTGCAATTATTGGGATAAAGTTCGGGGTGAGTGCCGGGCCAATAATTGGGTTCATTGTCCAGATCGAAAAACACGGGCGCCGCGCCCGAACCGTAATTGACCTTCAGAAAGTTCACGAATTCGTCTTGTGCGACTGGATTCATGGCCATTGCCGTTGCGCAACCGCTGCACGTCGGCGTGCCGGGAGCACAGCTGCAAAATGCACTGCCCTTGCTCATCGAATTTTTGACGAATGCGGGGCTATTCGGGTTACTCGAAGCAAAACTCAGCGATTGGCCAAAGCCCGGGTCACCTGTCAGCGAGTCAACGACGTTCGCGCGAAGGCTCCCGCTGCGGCTGGGGCACGCGGTGTCCGTACCGGGGCAAGCGCTGCTGCCGCTGTCACTCCAGCCGACGTTGCGATTCCACTTGGCTGCCACGTAGTCGAGAATTGGAATTGTTGCGAGGAACGCTTCCCCCTTGGCAAGCGCGGTTGGAATCGTATCACCGGTGGCCGCCGTGTATTGACCGGCGACGTTACCGTTCGCGCTTTGACCTTGATAGTAGCAGTAGTCAGCACCTGAATTGCTATAGTCGACGGTCCAATTGTATGCGCTGTCGCCATCGCCGCCTTGCCGTATTAGGCCCCACTTGGTCTTTTGCGCAACGAATTTGCCAAACCCATTGATCCCGTAAATATACGGCGAAACGGCGAGGGGTGAGCCAGGAGCTGCATATTGACTCGCGGGACCCTTCTGCACGTCGATGTCGAACCTAAGCCCACTGCTGCCCCCAGCACCGCCCACTGGCGATGCGCCGCCGGTTGCTGGACTGCCACCCACGACACTCGAACTACTTGCGCCACCGGTTGCCCCTTGCGATGTGGTTCCCCCGGCATTTGTCGCGCCGCCTGATTGTTGCGTGCCTCCCGTGCCCGAGCCAGCGCTTGCGGTTCCACCCGTCGAAGACGAAGCGCCCGTCGTGGAGCAAGGGTTGGTGCCGCTACTGCTACATGAGCTGGACGGGGGCGATCCACTGCAACCGAGCGCCGAAATCAGCATCAGCAGTGTTTGCGCGCCACGCAACGTCTTAGTCATAGTTTATGCTCCGGGATACTCGCCCAGACTAACCCACGTTGCAATGATTGCCCAATTCAATCCCGCACACCGCGTATGATTCGGAAGTCCGACATTATGCCCAAAGTTTTGCCGCGCGCAGGGCCGGGCCCCTGCGCGCCAAGCAAGTTTCGGTACACTTGTACACACAAATCCACACCAAATTGCAGCCGCTGACGAATTCGAATGTTCACATTTCGAGAAGTTCATGCGACAGGACTACACTGCCAAGAGTCAATGTGCTTTCGGCCGAGAGTCGCGTAGCTCAGGCCAGTTGACGAAAGCATATTGCGAGGCGAGGTCAATCGGTGCATGGTCTAGGTTCGCGTCAGTTGCGAAGGAGAAATTCCATGCGTCTCGCTCAGCCGATTCTACTCAGCATGCTAATGGCCCTTGGTTGCTCGGGGCAAAACCCTGCGGCATCCGGTGCTGGCGGCGGTGGGGCCAATGGCGGTAGTGGTGCCAATGGTGGCGCGCAAAGTTTTGGCGGCTCGGGCACGGTGGGCACAATCGGAGCTTGCACGATTTTCCCGAGTGACAACCCCTGGAATCAGGATGTATCCGGTACCGCATTGCATGCGAATAGCGCGACATATATGGCGAACATGGCGCCGACTCGGGGCATGCATCCCGATTGGGGCAATTGGTCGACGGACCATTACGGCATTCCGTTTGGTTCCGGCACCGGCGCGACGCCCCAGCCGATAACTTGGTCTGCTAGTTGGGGACCCAGCGAAAGCGATACCAATCCCTGTCCGACTGGAGGGGGCCAATTCTGTTATCCGATCCCACTTGGAGCTCTAATTGAAGGAGGGCAGGGCGCGTCATCCGACTCCGATCGGCACGTCCTGTACATCGATACGGCGGGGGCGCCGAACAATTGCACACTCTACGAATTGTACAACGCACAGAACCCGACCGGCAGCAGCGGTTGGACTGCAGCCAACGGCGCGATTTTTCACCTGGGCTCGAACGCGCTCAGACCCGATGGCTGGACCTCGGCCGACGCCGCCGGTCTGCCGATCCTGCCTGGCCTAGTCCGTTATGACGAAGTGGCGGCCGGCGAGATTCGCCATGCCATTCGACTTACGATGAACAGCACGTATCAAGGCTATATTCATCCCGCAACTCATGCTGCGGGCTCATCCAATGCAGCGTTACCCCCGATGGGGCTCCGCTTGCGCCTGAAGGCATCCTTTGACGCGAGCGCTATTACCGGTGCATCATTGGTCATAGTGACCGCACTCAAGAAGTACGGTGTCATCGTGGCCGACAACGGCAGCGATTGGTACATCACGGGTGAATCGAACGATGGTTGGGACAATTACATGGACAACCTCTCGACGAATCTGGGCAAGATCCACGGCAGCGACTTCGAAGTGGTGGACACGGGCCCAGTGTTGACGGCTACGAATTAGTCGCCCAAGGTGTATGTCACGCCAGTAAACTCTTTCATATCTGGGATTACGGGGACAACATTGAACTGCCCGTAAGCGGACCGAGACGGCAAGCACAATCAGTCCAATTCCGGATCATTTGGCCGAAATGGAAGAATCGGCAATGCCCATTGCCTTATTTGAGTGCGGTCGCGGCACCTATTTCCTCGAAGGTCCCCGACGGGCCGACTAGGTTGCATTGTGACTGATTCTTCACCCGAACAAGTAATGCAAGCATACATAGGCGGTGATGCTGAGGCATTCGGACAGCTCTACCGTCGTGTATCGACGGTCTTATACTCCTACCTACTCTCGCAGACCCGCGATCAACGACGGGCTGAGAAATTGCTAGAAGTCACATTTACAAAGGTCCACAGAGCCCGAGGCAGTTACATTCCGGGCACTCCGCTGATTCCCTGGATGTTGGCGATAGCGCGTAATGCATTTCTTGACGAACCGAGGCTGGACGGTAGAAAATCGATAACGCAAAGCGCTCTGCCACATGCTGCTAGTTGAGGTTACGGCGTAGCCACCAGCGAATGCGAGAAAACTGCCGCAGCGGCAGCCACGTGCTACGACCATTGTGTGATGATAATCATTGTCAACAAGTGGCAAGACCTGGAGCAACAAGCTGGACTCCGTACTCCTCGTCGACACGAGCGTCTGGTGCCGACAGGCTCGATATCGACTTTGCAGTGGCCCAATTAGCCGACAAAAACTATATTGAAGAATATCTATATTGACAAACATCGATTCAAGGTTAGGCTTGATCCGTGACGTCGCGCCTACCCATTGCAGCCGAAACACCGACTCCGTCGAGTTGCTGCCCCACGCGTCCGCGGCTGCGTGGCAAAGCGGTCAAACAGTTTGCTTCGCTGTTCAAGGGACTCGCCGACGAAACCCGGCTCGAAATCTTGGGGCTGCTCGCGGCGGCACAGGGTGAAGTCTGTGCCTGCCACATTGAAGAGCACATCAAGCATCTCTCGCAGCCCACAATCTCTCATCACTTGAAGTTACTGCGGGAAGAGGGACTCGTCACGGGTGAGCGGCGCGGCACCTGGGTGTATTACACCCTGGACAAATCGCTGCTTTCCCGTGTGAAACAGTTCGTTGAGGCGATTAGAGAATAATTGACTAGTGTCCGCTATATCGAAGTTAATCAATCTAGGAGAATACAGTGACAACCACCAACACGAATAACGACGCATCAACCAAGACAACCAGCTGCTGTGCTCCGGATTGTTGTGGCGGGAGCAAGGCCAAGGCGGAACCGACTGATGATATTCGCGAGGTGGTCAAAGAGCGATACGGGCAGGCCGTACAAGCAGTGCTCAAGGGTGCCAAACCTTCCTGCTGCGGCTCTACAACGGCCCAACCCCTCGGTGGCACGGATCCAATCACGCGGGACCTGTACGCTTCCGACGAAACTGCGGAATTGCCCGAAGCCGCGCTCCTGGCTTCATTTGGCTGCGGAAACCCCACGGCACTGGCAGAATTGAAGGCAGGGGAGACGGTGTTGGACCTTGGTTCAGGTGGCGGTATCGACGTACTGCTTTCCGCCAAACGAGTGGGCCCGACAGGTAAGGCCTATGGCCTGGACATGACGGATGAAATGCTCGATCTGGCCCAGCAGAACAAAGCCAAGTCCGGAATCACGAATGTGGAGTTCCTAAGGGGTACGATTGAATCGATACCGCTGCCCTCGAATTCAGTGGACGCCATCATTTCCAATTGCGTCATCAACCTTTCGACCGACAAAGATCGAGTACTGAAGGAAGCCTTTCGCGTGCTGCGCTCAGGTGGTCGCGTTGCCGTTTCCGACATCGTCATTCGCCGTGAGTTGCCTGAATCCGTTAAGAAATCGATGAATCTGTGGACTGGGTGCGTTGCGGGCGCGCTACTTGAGAGCGAATACGTTGGCAAACTCAAGGCGGCCGGGTTCACGGATATCGACGTCGAGCCCACGCGCATTTACTCCAAAGACGATGCCGCGGAAATGGCCTCTTCAGCCTGCTGCGGCGGGGAGATGACCGCAACACTCAATGCCCTGGACGGTGCGGTCATGAGCGCCTTCGTACGTGCGAGAAAGCCATGACAACGGGGGCCGGTGCGCAGAAGCGCCTTTCGTTTATCGACCGCTTTCTCACGCTTTGGATATTCGTAGCCATGGCGCTGGGCGTTATTGCCGGCTTTCTTTTCCCCGAATCGATCGCTGCCATGAGCGGCAAGAGCAGCGTGGGTACAACGTCGATACCGATTGCAGCGGGTCTCATATTGATGATGTACCCACCCCTGGCAAAGGTGCGATACGAGAAGATCGGCGAGGTCTTTCACAACCGCCGCGTGCTCATCTTGTCATTGATTCAGAACTGGGTCGTCGGCCCCCTGCTGATGTTCGGGCTTGCCGTGCTTTTCCTGCGCGACAAGCCCGAATACATGGTGGGTCTGATCATGATTGGCCTAGCGCGTTGCATTGCGATGGTCATCGTTTGGAATGATCTCGCCAAGGGTGATGCCGAATATTGTGCTGGACTTGTCGCTTTCAACTCGATATTTCAAGTCCTGTTCTACTCTGCCTTCGCGTACCTATTCGTCACGCTGGCACCCGGCTGGCTGGGCCTGAAGGGTGTGGTCGTCAACGTAACGATTGGTCAAATTGCCGAGAGCGTCTTCATCTACCTCGGAATTCCCTTTATCGCTGGTTTGGTCTCGCGCTTCGTCTTGATCAGAGCCAAAGGGAGGGTTTGGTACGAAACGAAATTCATTCCCCGCATCAGCCCGATGACGCTGATTGCGCTTCTCTTTACCATCATTGTCATGTTCTCGCTCAAAGGCAAAACGATTGTCGAGCTGCCTTTCGACGTTCTGCGCATTGCGCTCCCTTTGCTCATCTACTTCGTCGTGATGTTCATTGGCTCATTTTTCATGAGCAAAATGGTGGGCGCCAACTATGCCGAGTCGGCAACACTATCGTTTACGGCTTCGTCCAATAATTTCGAGCTAGCGATTGCAGTGGCCGTCGCGACATTTGGACTGAATCACGGTGGCGCTCTTGCCGCCGTGATAGGACCGCTGGTCGAAGTTCCGGCACTAATTGGCCTAGTGAACGTGGCCCTGTGGATAAAGAAGCATTACTACGCCGATGAACAGGCTTCCATTCAGGGCCTCGAATGCTGCACGACGGTTGGCGACTTGGGCGAGCGTACTGCGAGTGATATGCACCCAGGTGGGTCGGAAGCTGTTTCATGAAGACGGTGCTATTTGCCTGCATTCACAACGCAGGCCGCTCTCAAATGGCGGCCGCGCTTTTCAACCTCTACGCCGATGCCGCGCTAGTCCATGCAATTTCCGCCGGAACCCAGCCGGGTGAGCGCGTACATCCTGAAGTCCAGCTGGCAATGAACGAATTGGGCGTCGATCTGTCCCAGGTCAAACCGCAAAAATTGACTGATGAATTGGCCAGTAGTGCGCAACTCTTGGTGACGATGGGTTGCGGTGAGGCCTGCCCTTATATTCCAGGGCTCGAGCGCGACGATTGGCCATTGGAGGATCCTAAGGGCAAGTCCGTCGAACGGGTTAGAGAAATTCGAAATGAAGTGACCGAGCGCGTACGCGAATTGCTGAGCGCGCGCGGCTGGTTGCGCAAAGATTCAAGTCGTTTACCCGAAACCGGCCAGTCTCCGATTCAAGGCGCTTAGCCCCAAAAAAAGGGCGCCCGATTCTGTATCCATTTTCAATGGGCCGTCGTCTGTCAACTAGAACCAGTCGAAGTGGCCGGTAGCTTTGGAGGAATCATGTTGTCAACAAAAGAGAAGGCACTAGTAGGCATTGGGGCAGCGATGACGGCGGGCTGTCAGCCCTGCACGCGCAAATTGATTGGCGCGGCGCGCAGCGCCGGGGCCTGCGAACGCAGCATTCGACTTGCTATCGAGACCGGCCTGGCCGCAAGAACGAGCGCAACCGAAGCCATGGCGCGCTGGGCCGACGCCGAGCAGGGGCAGATCCCGATATTGGATGAAAGCTTTCGCTTGGAAAAGATAAAGCTCTGTACGCTAATTTCGGCCGGCGCCACCTATGCCGCCAACTCTACGGCGACCCTCAACGGTCAAATTGACAATGCCATGGTTCAGGGCTGGACGGATGTTCAAATTTCAGAGGCGTTTGCCGTGGGCTGCGCCGTGGCCAAGACCGCAGCAAATAAAGTCGAAGTGGCTGCGACTCAACTAGGCCTTTCGCCGACGCAATTGGATAGCTCTTGTTGCAGTGAGCAGCCGATACCCGAAGTCACTCAATCCACTGAGCCGCATCAGTGCGGTTGCGCAAAAAGTGCACAGGGAGCATGAATTTTTTCCGTTCCGATGTAACAAAAAAGTCGCGGTCGCAGGATGACTCGAGGTGCGGGATCGTGCGATTGTGTGTCGCCGTGAACGCACCCGAGTCACTCGACGTCAACCAACATCGAGAGCCATTGCTCGCGCACATCCGCAGTATCGTGAAAAGCTCGACTGAAGCCGAGGACGTGCTCCAGGAGGTCTTCATAAGGGCGCATCAAAGCCTTGAGCAACTCCGGGCCGAGGCTGCACTGTCGACTTGGCTTTTTCGTATCGCAACGCATGTCAGTGTTGACCACCTGCGCAAGCGTGGGCGTCAGCTGCCCGTTGTTGATGAGGTCGAGCCCGACGAAGTCACTGCGCTCGACGAGCCTTTGCCGTCATTGCAAGTTCTTGTCGAGCAAAGAGAGATGGGTGCTTGCATTCAGCGCTATATATTGGATTTACCGAGTGAGTACCGAACGGTCATTCTGCTGCATGATCTCGAAGGTCTGACAGCGCCCGAGATTGCTGCTGCGCTAGACATCTCTTTGGCTAATGTGAAAGTTCGCCTGCACAGAGCTCGCGCGAGTTTGAAGGTCGCGCTCGAACGTGGCTGTGCCCTTTCCTGCGATTGTCGCGGAGTACTCGTGTGCGAGCCGAAAACCAATTAGAGCGGCTGACATAGCAGTTGCTGCACAGCCCGAGCGATAACTGTATCCATTTTCGACTCACAGACGTCTCTTGGGGCAAACCGGCAAATTGCCGATCGAAGGAGGAGACAATGACGTCTTGGTCAATGAGAGCGTTCGATATTTCTGCCATTGCGCTGGCTGTCGCTTGCGGCGTGGGTTCACTCATTTTATTCGCGCTATATCCGCTAGGCTCGTATGCGATATTCCGCTTCTCCTCGTCTGAGCACTGGCTGCTCTGCTGGGATGCCTTGCTATCGCTCACATTTTTCGTGCAGCACAGCGGAATGAATCGCAGGCGTTTTCGCGTCTGGCTTTCGACGTGGCTCGCGTCGCGCTATCACGGAGCCCTCTACGGAATTGCCTCGGGCGCAGCCCTCACACTGGTCGTCGCGTTCTGGCGACCTTGTCCGAGTCTCTTGTTGGTTCTGCACGGAACCTCCCGATGGCTCGCGCGGGCGCTTGGCGCGTTAGCCTTTGGGCTATTCATCTGGAGCGCAGCGTCGTTGCTCAAATTCGACCCTCTGGGCCTCGAACCAATTACTGCCCACTTGAAGGGTACGCCGTCTCCATTGCCGCGTTTCATCGTTCGAGGGCCGTATCGATGGGTGCGTCACCCACTTTACTCCTGCGCAATCATCATGATTTGGACTTGGCCCGAGCTAACGACGGATCGGCTGCTCTTTAATTTGCTCTGGACAATATGGATCTGCGTTGGAGCCCACCTCGAGGAACGCGATCTAGCGAGTGATTTCGGTGAAGTCTATCGAGACTATCAGGCGCGCGTACCCATGCTCATCCCTTGGCGAGGTCGCACGGCTCTTAAATGGGTCGCCGTCGGCATCGCTCTCGCGTCAACAACGCTATCATCGGCAGCCTTTGCGCAATCGACTGCCCCGGACCCTTTGCCCTCAACGGGCAGCGCTACCGCCGAGCCAACTCCTACGTCAACGGCGAATGCCGAAACACCGTCAGCTGACAAACAGCCGCTGTTAGCGGCGAGCTCCGCAACATTGCCGTCGCACGGCGACGTGAAAAGCCCGCCGAGCCTAAGGTTGGCCGAACAGGCGCCGGCACCGGCCCCTGTTGTCCCTCGAACCGAAAAGATGCATGACGGGTTTTACGTGCGCGTAAGCCTCGGCTTCGGCACCCAATGGACTACCATTGATGACTCGACTCCACGCCGGAATTTTTCCGCAAAAGAAACCTCAATGGTCGCTGATTTGTTGGTTGGCGGCGCTCCGAGCCCTGGGATCATTTTGGGTGGGGCATTGCTTCTGGATAGTCTGCCCTCTACCCGATTCGAAGCAGATGGTACTGCCGCTAAGACAGGTCTGTCACTCGCAACAGTGGGGCCATTCATCGATGGTTACCCCAATTCTCGTGGGGGCTTTCACTCGGGGGGCATGCTGGGTGCCAGCGCTGCGCACTTGACCGGCAATAATTACTTTGCTGCGGAAAACGCCTATGGGTTTGGTCTTGCTACCTGGCTCGGCTACGATTGCTGGGTAGCGGATCAATGGTCGGTTGGTGGCCTGCTCCGATTCGCGGGCGCGCATGTCTTCAATCGAAATGACTCTTCGGACGTTGGAGTATACGCCCGCTCGATTGCGCTGCTCCTTACGGCGGTATATCAGTAGCAATAACCTAAATCGCGAAAAATCAGTACTGCATGAGCAACTGCAACATCGGCCGGTTCAGTGTGTGACTTGCGTAATTCTCTGGAACCTCCCCGGGCCTCGGTGGGCCCATAATTCCGAATTCTGCGTAGGGATCCCAAGTTGCCCAGCCATTGAACCCCGACCCCTTAAACGCGTCGAGTTGATCCTTGAACCATGCAAGCGTGACATCCTGCGGCGTTTGATTGTACACGCCGAACTCACCCACCATGACCTGATACCCTGATTGTTTGAGATCAGCCCAATCCTGGAACCACCCGACCGCTTTGTAATCGCGTTCGTAACCTGCTGGAGGGCTGCCCGACAACTGCGCGTGGCCCGAAGCATCGAGCGTGTATGCAGCTTGAGGTACGTCCCACCGCT